>JBEKSZ010000057.1:0-27617 GCA_049516615.1 Candidatus Acidiferrum sp.
TCATCAAGAGTGGGTTACCGCTGGTTGAAGAAGAGGCCGGAACCATCGCCTGGTTCGGCGTTCAATTGAGCAAATCCACCTTCGGAATTTTCGATGCTTTCGAGAATCAAGCGGGACAGGAAGCGCATCTGAACGGCAAAGTGGCCGCCGCGCTGATGGCTAAAGCGTCAGAGCTTTTCGCGCAGGCTCCGGCCATCGAAAAGGTGGAGATCCTGGCCGCCAAGCTTCCGGCATCGAGCACCGCCCGGCAAGCTGGCGCACGCTAGGCGCCAGGCAAATCGCTAAAACGCCCGGTTTCGGACCATTCCCCGCGAGCCGCGCTGAAGGTTTGCAAATTGCTTCCGCAAAACCATAGAATCCCTTACAGCACTCCCAGCAATTTGCAACTGTGGCTCGACCGCCGGACCCGGATCCGCTGAGGCAACCATTGGCCGAAGATACCACCCGATCGCCAGCACCAGCTTCGAAAGAACCGCCGCGCGACACACCTGAGAAGGCTTTGGCCCGCAGCATCGACGCGCTCGTTTTCGGGCGCAACGCCGATCCTTTTTCCCTGTTGGGCCCGCACCCCGTCTCCGGCGGGTGGGCCATTCGCTTTTTTTTACCGTGGGCTGCGGAAGCCAGCATTTCGCTGAGCAGCACCGCTGCAGATCGGCCGCCCGTGGCCATGGCCAAAGTGGTGGACGCGGTGAAGCTGCGGCCGGAAGGATTTTTTGAAGCTACCTTTCTCTCCAGTTCCAATACCGCCCCGGCGCCGGCGAGCTACAAGATTCATTTCGTAACACCCCACGGTGAACAGCACGAGGTCTACGACACCTACGCGTTTCCCTACTCCATCAGCGAATTTGACCTGTACTTGATGGGCGAAGGTCGGCACTACGACACCTACGAAAAATTGGGCGCACACGTGGTAACCCACGAGGGCGTGTGCGGAGTGCATTTTGCGGTGTGGGCACCCAGCGCGCGGCGCGTGAGCGTGGTCGGCGATTTCAACCGCTGGGACGGCCGCGTGGACGTGATGCGGCCACGCGGCTCCTCCGGAATCTGGGAACTCTTCGTCCCGGAACTGCGGGAAGGCGCGATTTACAAATACGAGATCATCGGCCCCGCAGGCAACATGCTGCCGCTCAAAGCGGACCCCTACGGATTTCGCGCCGAGCTGCGGCCGAATACTGGCTCGGTGGTGGCGCGGCTGGATACGCACAACTGGAGGGATGGCGAATGGATCGAGCGTCGCGCCAACAAGAAGTGGCTGGATGCCCCGATTTCGATTTACGAAGTCCATCTCGGTTCCTGGCGCACGCTGCCTGAAGAGAAAAATCGCTGGCTTACCTACCGCGAACTGGGCGACCAGCTGATTCCCTACGTAAAGGAACTCGGCTATACCCACATCGAACTGCTCCCCATCATGGAGCATCCCTTTGACGGCTCGTGGGGCTACCAGACCATCGGCTATTACGCGGCCACCAGCCGCTTCGGTTCGCCCGCGGACTTCATGGAGTTCATCGACCGCTGTCATCAGGCGGACCTCGGCGTGTTCCTCGACTGGACTCCCGCGCATTTTCCGCGCGACAGCCATGGCCTCTCGCAGTTTGACGGCACTCATCTTTACGAGCATTCCGACCCGCGCCAGGGCTCGCATCCGGACTGGGGCACGCTGGTCTACAACTACGGGCGCAACGAAGTACAGAATTACCTGATTTCCAACGCCTTGTTTTGGCTGGACAAGTATCACATCGACGGGTTGCGCGTGGACGCGGTGGCCTCCATGCTGTACCTCGACTACTCCCGCAAACACAACGAGTGGGTAGCCAATAAATTCGGCGGGCGCGAAAATCTGGAAGCCATCGAATTTCTAAAGCGCTTGAACCAAGTCGCCTACGAGCGCTTTCCCGGCATTCTGACGATCGCTGAAGAGTCCACTGCTTGGCCCAGCGTTTCGCGTCCCACCTATCTCGGCGGACTGGGATTCAGCCTGAAATGGAATATGGGCTGGATGAACGACACACTGAAGTATTTTTCCTCTGATCCCATCTATCGCAAGTACGAACACAACAAGCTGACGTTTTCGCTGATCTACGCGTTCACGGAGAACTTTCTGCTGCCCTTCTCGCACGACGAGGTGGTCCACGGCAAGAACTCCCTGCTGCACAAGATGCCCGGCGATTTGTGGCAGCAATTCGCCAATCTGCGCCTGCTGTACGCCTATCAATACGCGCATCCCGGCAAGAAATTGCTCTTTATGGGGCAGGAATTCGCGCAACGCCACGAATGGACCGAGAAGCACAGCCTCGACTGGCATCTGCTGCGCTACGATTCGCACCGCGGCGTACAACACTTGGTCGCCGATCTAAACCATATTTACGCGGCGGAACCCGCTCTGCATGAAGTGGATTTCGACTGGCCTGGTTTCGAGTGGATCGATGCCAACGACGGCGACAACAGCGTGTTGTCGTTTATCCGCCGCGGCCGGATGCCCGGCGATTTCCTCGTGGCGGTGCTGAACGCCACGCCCGTGGTCCGCCAGGGACATCGCATTGGCGTGCCCGAACCGGGGATCTATCGCGAGATTCTAAATAGCGACGCCGAGCGCTACGGCGGCTCCAACGTCGGAAACGAAGGCAACGTGCAGGCCGAGGAGGTCCCCCACCTTGGACGGCCTTATTCGCTCGAGCTAACGCTGCCGCCCCTTGCCGCCATCTACCTGAAGTGGCACAAACCACAGTCTTAAATTTCTAATCGAAAGCGGAACGCCAAGGATAGGCAAGGGCATGGCGCGGAGGGCCTACCGCTTTTGCCGAGACCAGCCTGTGTCCCGCTCCGCGAACCGCCCGCGCGCCGCCAGAGGCCTCCCGCCCGTATTTCGCAGGTCTTGCCACCGCTTGGGCGCCATGCTGGCGCCAACCCGGTACCAGGCGTCCCGCTTCCTCGACCATCGCGGCAAGGGAGTTGCGGATGAACTCGTTATCGCCAGCGGCCTGAATTCCTAAAGCTCCTGCCAGGAGAGTGCGGTTCAGCCATCGAAACCAGCCAAGGGAAGGCCAGGGCCCCATCCCCAAGGGGGCGCCTGTCCATTCCGCAGCCAAGCAATCTCATGTGGCTCATGTGGCTCATGTGGCTCATGTGGCGAGATTGTCTGGAACTTTCCTCGCGCCTTCTTCGTATTGCTATCAAACGCCGGCAGAGTACCCGGCGCTATTGCACCGCACAGGGTCAGCTCTGGCGGATGGCAATCACTGAAGGAGAACTTCGCCATGAACATCGTGATGATTCATGCCTCCCGGCACTCGTCTAAGCTATCCCTCGCAATGGCAGCTGCCCTGCTGCTCTTGCCACTCTCGGGCGCCGCCCAGTCGGCCACCAGCGGCGAGCGCTGGCTGCATGTGCGGGTGGTCAGCGCGGATGCAAACGGTGAGTCCGTGCGCGTCAATGTCCCGCTCGAACTAGCCGAAAAAATCCTGCCGGCCATCAACAAAAACCAGCTGCATGGCGGCAAAGTTACGATCGGGAAACTGGACGCCGACGGCGTGGACTTTCGTGCGCTGCTCGAGGCTGTGCGCACCGCCAAGGACGGCGAATTTGTGACCGTGAATGGCAAGGACGGGGAAGATGTGCGCGTGGCCAAACAGGGCGGGTTCCTGCTGGTGCATGTCACGGATGCGTCCGGTCACGTCGCCCGCCATCAGCACGCGAATAAAGACTCCGCAGACAAAAAGCCAGGTGGTGGCGATCAAGCGGCCAAAGAATCCGCGGTCGCAAATGTTTCCCACGTGGAAGTGAAGATCCCCCTCTCGGTGGTCGATGCGCTGCTTTCCGGAAAAAAGGACGAGCTTGATCTGGTGGCAGGCCTGCACATGCTTTCCGCGCAAGGCGATACGGAGCTGGTTTCCGTGAAGGATGGAGAAGACACCGTGCGCGTCTGGATCGATTCCAAGAACAGCAACGGCGCGGAAGGAGACACGCGATGATTTTGCTCGCCAAGGTCGGGCTCGGATTTGTCGGTACCCTCGCAGTAGCCGGAGTTTACACTTTTCGCGAAGGCGTAATGCGCGTGGATGTGGACGAACATCGTGCCGACGGTTCGCACCTACACCTCTGGCTGCCAGCAGCGGCGGTCCCCATGGCCATGCATTTTGTGCCCCAGCACGCTATGGACAACGCCGCACGGCAAGCCCGCGAATATATGCCCGTGGCGCACACCGCGGCTCACGAACTGGGTAAGTTGCCGGATTCAGTTCTGCTGGAGGTCGAAGACGCCGACGAGCATGTGGTGATCGGCACGCACAATGGGGCGATAAAGATTGATGTCAGCGAGCCCGACGAGGAAGTGCATGTGCTCTGCCCGCTGGCCACCATCGAGGACGTTACCGCGGAAATTGCCGCGACCCGCCCCGAACTTTAAGTTGCGGGTTCATTCCTCCACTTCCTTTGCGGGCTGGAAATACACTTCCTCAAAGAGAGAGTCTTTTTTCCATCCCGCCCGTTGCAGGATGCCCCGGCCATTTTCCACCATGTTGGGATGGCCGCACAGGTATCCGGTGGTTTCCGCCGGGCGTAGACTCCAAACATCCGTATATTTGCGGACTAAATCGTCGACGCGGCCGGTTTCACCGGTCCACGCCTCGTCTTCCCAGGGACGGCTGATGGTGGTGGCGAATTTGAACCACGGTACCTCGGCTGCAATTTTCTCCATTTCGTCGCGATAGCCCAGTTCCCACGAACGGCTGCCGCCCTGCAGGCAATACAACTTGTGATCCCCGGGCATCGCGCCTTTGCCTTCTTTCCAGTCGCGGTAGAGCGTGCGCACGTAGCTGACGAAAGGTGCGATGCCGGTGACCGTGGAAAGCAGGAGATGATGTTTCCGGCCGCTGCGCAAATCCAGGGTGAAACGGCCTTTGGAGATCTTGCGGCACAACAGTTTGTCGCCAACCTGCAGCTTGTAGAGATGCGGGGTAAGCAGTCCTTGGGGAACCAATTCGATAAAAAATTCCAGACTGTCTTCGTAGGGGGAGGAAACGATCGAGTAGGCCCGTTCGAGGCGCTTGCCTTCGAACTCGACGCCCAGGGTGGCGTACTGTCCGGCGAGATATTTAAACGCGCCTCCCGGATCGACGCGGATCAGCCACAAATCGTGGGCGATGTCGCGGCGTTCGAGGATGCGGGCCTCGTAATGCTTGTCCATGGGCAATTCCATTGAGCCATCTCCCTGGGTATGCGCAGCCTATTGGACCACAAACACTTCAGAGTTGAGAAGCTTTCGCGGCGCGCAGGATGTGGCCTGATTTCTGGCGAGAGGCGCAAGGAGGAGGCGATTCGCCCCCCGGGCGACGGCACGGACCCCGTGCGAGCCCCGTGCAGCCGCTGGCCCTACGACCCTACGCCGCTCCGCGGGGAATACATTCGGATATGCGGGGTTCATTCGTACGCGAGGGCAACGACCGGGTCAAAGCTGGCGGCACGCAGCGCCGGGTAGAGCGCGCCAGCGGCAGCCCCGGCTAATGCCAGGGCAATGGCCGAGAAAACCCAACTCGCGGAGATGAGCACGGTGAGGCCGGGGCTGGTCTCCTTCAGGATGCCCTGGATTGAAAACGTCAGCAGAATTCCCAATGTCGTTCCGAGCAGCGCGATGACCAGGGTCTCGCCGAGCAACATGCGCACCACCGCGAAGCGCGTGAATCCGAGAGCCTTGAGAATACCGATTTCCCGAGTGCGCTCCATTACCATGGTGTGCATATTGAGCAGCACCACGAGGAAGCTGATGACGATACCCAGCCATACCATGGTGCGCGTAAATGGTTTCAATTGCGGAAGATTCGACGAAGTCATCAGCGAAACGTACTCGGAAAGCGACCGCACGCTGCTCTGCGGCATGATTTTGAGAATTTGCGTGCGGGTGCCCTCAGTGTCTCCTCTGCTGCGCACGTAGAACATCGAAACGCGCTGGTCGGCTCCCGCGATTTCCTGCGCCGTGTGGATCGGAATAAAGAAGCGTGCGCCTTTACCGTGAGCCACGATGCCGGTGACGGTAAACTCATGATTCAAAAGCGTGATTTTGCTACCCACCTTGAGGTGCCGCTGCTGGGCCATGATGTCGTCCGCGATGGCTTCATCCGGCGCGGCAAACGGCCGCCCCGCGCGATAGAGGAAGCCCCGGCTCAAGGCGTTGAAGCGCTGATAGTCTATGCCATAAATCATCATCAAATTTTTGGGCTCGGTGAGGATCACCGTGGGCGCCACTTCGTCGACGCCGGGCAACGCGGCAATCTGGTCGCCAACGTTTTCCTGCATCACCGCGCTAGAGAAGGCGAAGAAAATGGAAGAGTTGGGAGGCTGAACCAGAATTTCCGCGCCAACGCCTTCGACGCGCTTTCCCCATTCGGAAAGCACGCCGGAAGTGAGACCTACAATCAACAGCACCAAAATGACTTGGATGGCGATGGCGATGACGCTGAGCAAACTGCGAAGCGGGCGGGCAACAATACTGCCGACAAACATCTGCACCAGTGAAAAAGGACCGTCGAAGGTTTCATTCATGAGCGCGATTTAGTCGGAACTGTACCATTCTTTCCCGCGCCGCGCCCAAAAATCATTTCCGGCCGTGCACGGCGGATGCCGAAGACGCCGCGAAATATTTCACCCACATTAAGTTTTCAACACAAGTGTTGAAAACTTTGTGGAAATAGGTCCCGCGCAGCCCGTAACTTCCCGCACGTCAATGCGGTCCACCGCTTTGCACCGTTTCTGTGCAATCGTCACGTCTATCATGCGGCGCGCAGTGATTTTCCCCGCGCCAGATAATTCTGCAATGTAAAAAATATTTCCGGAGCGAAATTTTATACTCCCAGCTCCCGTGGCGAGGGAAAACTTTTGCAAACTAAATCTACCCGACCGAGCAACGGGAGCTAGTACCACTTGGGCGGGCGCTCCAGATGAATCTTGAATTCCTGATTGGCATCGGTTATGTCGTACCACCGACCGTAGCTTTTCCACCCGTCGGCTACAACTTGAATCAACACTCGTCCGAGCGGAGCGTTGGCGACATGCGCGAGGCCCTCGCGGCTGGTCTTCACGTTCAACTCCAGCTTTTTATCTTTCTTGATCGCGTGCTCTTCGATGTACTTCACGTAGACGCTGGCATTTTCCACCGCGGCATTCTTCTCACCGCCCGTGACTTCGATGGTGATGCGGCTGTTGGCCAGCGAACGCGCCGCCGGCGGGTTTGCTGGCGGCGCATCCGAGTTCGGCGCAGCGGGGGGCGGATTTTGCGCCGCCGCCGGCCGCGACGTCCCGGCCAGCGCGCACGAGAAAACGGCCAGCGGGCATAGAACCATCACGAGCGATATTCTTGGACGAATGTTCATGGGATGCGCTAGCCTCTATCCTGTATGTGAGTGTGGTTTGGGGTCAAGTGCCGGGCGTGTGAGGTTCGATGCCGCGCGGCCGCGCGAGGCTGCTTCTCTAGCCGGTTCCTGCCCGCGACGCGCGGCGAGAACAGCGTCCAGCAACCCGGCCGCGCCACAAGGCCAGTTTGACGCACCAGCCAGCGCTGCTGTAGCGTTTTATAAACTTCTCCACACGCAAGACGGGGATCCCGCTCACGCTATCCACGACCGCGCGCTGCGACGACGCGCTGAGACTTAAGGAGATTTACGATGGGGTTTGCCACCAACGCTATCCATGTCGGCCAGGAGCCGGATCCCGCCACCGGCGCAATCGTCGCGCCGATTTATCAGACGTCAACCTATGTCTACGAAGAGCTTGGCAAGCATAAGGGCTACGACTACGCACGGAGCAATCATCCGAATCGCAAGGCGCTCGAGCGCACGGTCGCCAAACTCGAGGGCGGGCATAGCGCGTACGTGTTTTCTTCCGGCATGGCGGGCATCGATGCCGTGTTCCGGACCCTGCGCCCCGGCGACCATGTGGTGCTCTCTGAAGCCGTCTACGGAGGAGTGTTTCGCCTGGCAACCCAGTTACTCGTGCACTTCGGCTTGGAATTCAGTTTTGTGGACACCTCCTCGCCAGATCTCGTGCATGCGTCGTTCCGTCCCAATACCAAGATGCTGTACATCGAGACGCCTACCAATCCGACCATGCGAGTCACAGACATTGCGGCGGTAGCGAAGGTCGCGGGTGGGCGCAACATCACCGTGGTGGTCGACAACACTTTTCTCAGCCCTTACCTGCAGCGCCCTATCGAACTTGGCGCGCACATCGTGGTGCATTCCATGACCAAATATTTGAACGGTCACAGCGATTCAACCGGGGGCGCGGTGGTGCTTACACGTCCTGAAGACGCAGAAAAGATCTATTTTATTCAGCGTTCCGCTGGCACGGGCCTGGCGCCTCTCGACTGTTTTTTGGTTTCCCGCGGGATTAAGACTCTGGCCGTGCGCATGCTGCAGCACAACGCCAACGGCATCGCCGTGGCGCGCCATTTGGATGCCCATCCCAAAGTCCGCAAGGTGTACTATCCGGGCTTGCCCTCGCATCCGCAGCATGAGGTAGCGCGGCGACAGCAGCGCGGACCGGGCGCGATGCTGTCGTTCGATCTCGGAACGCTCGATGCGGCGCGGCGCTTTCTCAATCAGGTAAAACTGTGCTCGTTGGCCGAAAGCCTCGGCGGCGTGGAGTCACTGATATCCTTGCCCGCACAGATGACCCACGCGTCCATGCCCCCCGAAGTGCGGGAGCGCGTCGGCATCACCGACGGCCTGGTGCGCCTCTCGGTCGGCATCGAAGACGTTGAGGACATCAACGCCGACCTGGACCAAGCCCTGCTGTACGTGTAGCGCTAGCGCGGGAAGCTCAAGACCCGGCGCGGAGGGCTACGGAAGCGCGCAACCAAGCCATATACTCCGGCAACCCGGCGGTGATCGGCAGGGCGATGATTTCCGGTACCTCGTAGCTGTGCAGACGCGCGATCTCTTTTTCGACCGCCGGATAACCCCGCGTCGTGGTCTTGATCACCAAGAAATATTCGTGCGCCACCTCCACTTTCTCTTTCCACCGGTAAATCGAACTTACCGGCGAGAGCAGGATGTTCACGCAAGCCGCCAGTTTTTTCTTCACCAGACTCTTCGCGATCCTGCGCGCTTCCGTCAGGGACTCGACTGTTACCAGAACGATTCTGGCTTCGCCAATGGCATTCGCAGATGGGCTCATGGTTCCTCCTTCGTGGCCGGAATCCTTTGCGCGGTCATCTCTACAGGCAGCTTCGTATATTGAAAACGGGCGTGACAGGTTAGAATACGCCGTCATGACTACTTCGCCCATCAAGTTCGGCACTTCCGGCTGGCGCGGCGTGATCGCCGACGATTTCACCTTCGCCAACGTGCGCCTGGCGGTCACCGCCATCGCCGAGCACGTCAAAAGTAAGTCCCCTCACGCGACCATCCTGGTCGGCTATGATCCGCGCTTCTGTTCGGAGGAGTTTTCGCAACTTGCCGTAACTATACTTGAAGAATACGACATTCGCACATTACTATCGGAAACTTTCAGTCCCACACCGGCGGTGGCATTTGAGATCGTGCGCAGCAAGCTCGACGGAGCCATCAACTTCACCGCCAGTCACAATCCGGCGCAATATCACGGGCTGAAATTTTCATCGAGCGATGCGGGACCGGCGCTCCCTGAGGTGACCAAGGATATTGAGGCTCGCGTAATTAGAAGCCTCGAAGGCGGCGAGTCGTCACCCAGGGCTCTGCCGCACACCGGCGAAACTACAGGTAAAACCCCGAAAATCAATTTGCGGGGACCGTATCTGAAGCGCCTTGAAGAATTGGTGCGCTTCGATGTGTTGCAAAAAAACAAAAGCAAATTCGTGGTGGACGCGCTGCATGGCTGCGGCGCCGGTTATCTCGATAAAATCCTCGCCGACCACGGTATCCCGGTCGAGAGTTTGCGCACCGAACGCGACTGCCTTTTTGACGGCACTGGTCCGGACGTTTCCGAAGAAAATCTCGCTCCCTTGCGCAAAGCGGTGCTCGCAGGCAAAGCCGCCGCGGGCCTGGCCACGGACGGCGACGCCGACCGCTTCGGCATCGTCGACGCTGACGGCCAGTGGATCCAGCCCAACCACATTCTCGCGCTCGTTTACGACTACGTCGTGGAGAGCCGGGGCTGGAATCTTCCCGCGGCGCGTAGCGTGGCCACATCGCAAATGATCGATGCCGCCGCGAAATTCCGCAAGCAAACCATCTATCAAACGCCCGTGGGCTTCAAATATATCGGCCAGCTCATTCGCGAAGATAAAATCGCGCTGGGCGGCGAAGAAAGCGCCGGACTGACCATTCGCGGCCATGTGCCGGAAAAAGACGGCATCCTCGCCTGCCTGCTGGTTGCTGAAATGATCGCCGCGCGCGGCGCCTCGCTCGGCGAGCAGATTCGGCAGACGTTCAGCAAACTTGGTCGCGAGTTCTGGCCCATCCGCAAAAACCTGCACCTTAGCGACGAACAAAAGGCAAACGCGATCCACAAGGTCGCGGTGGACAGTTCGACACTCGTTGGTCGCAAAGTGGTATCTATCGACCGTACCGACGGTGCAAAATTTGTGTTTGACGATGGCTCTTGGATGTTGGCGCGCTTGAGCGGGACCGAACCGTTGCTCCGCCTCTATATCGAAGCGGACAGCGCTGCCGCCTCCGCCAAACTGGCCGAGGAAGCCACCGTCTGGATTCTGCAAAGTTGAGTGTGACCGGCTGATGTTTGGAAAACTTGAGAGCACTAATTGAACCGCGTGAACACAAAAACGGCGGCCGCCGACGATAGGTTCGCCGGGCTATGGCAACAATATGGCCGCGGAGTGCTGTGCCTGCTGATCCTGGTGCTCGTGGTGCACGATATTTTCGGGACGCATGGCTTTCTGGCCATGCGCCGCACCCAGGCGGAAATCAATGCGGTACGCGCGAATCTTTCGCGCCTCAATGTCGAAAACGCGGACTTGGCCGAGAAGGTGCACGACCTGAAATCTGACCCCCGTACCATCGAGAAACTTGCGCGCGAAGGATCTCTGCTGGCCAAACCCGGCGAAGTGATTATCAAAATTCCGCAAGAGCGATGGTCGAATCAGGACCAATCCCAAAAGCCGTAACCGCGAGATTTTCAGCGGCAACGTCCTAGGCAGGTTGCTTGACCTGTCGCGCGATCGCGCTTGCCGCCCTAGCCGACGCTCGTTTCTGCTGTTTCCAATTCGTGCGCCAGATCGACAAAATCAGCATGGCCACGAAAATCGCGGCGAGTCCGAGCGTGGCCTCGCCAATACTGCATCGCCGTTTCGGCAAAATCGATAGACGCCCGTAAACAAATTCGATGTGCACCCAATACACGAGCAGGGAGGTTTTCCCCAACTGGATGGTTGGACTAAATCCGCGCTGCGCCGGGCCCCATTGGCACCACGCGTAGGAAGCAAACATGATCAGCAGCATGATCCCGGTGCGCAGCAGCAAAAACTGCGGACTCGTATGCCAGTAATCGTACACCGCATATAAGGACACCGGAGCCTTGTCGAATAGAATCGCCAGCAGGCAACTCAGCACGCCTGCCGCGCCGATCAAGAGAAATGCCATGCTCTCATGGTGCCGGACAAATTCCGTAAAAAGGATGAACCCTGCGGCCAATCCTGCAAAGGCAAATGCAATCCACGGAAAGATCGGGAACAGCCAGGGCTGCGGGGCGTTAAAGGTGTGCACGCCATCGATGTACGACTCAATCGGCCAGGGCAGAAATTGCAAGCGGTGCGTAGTGTACAGGACGGGCGTCACCATGGCCGCCACGGCAGCTAGTACGATGGCGCTGAAAATCGACGTCCGTCTGGACACCGCCATTCGCTCTGACGTCGCCAGCCAGCACACCGTGCCCATCAGCATCATGGCGATTCCCAAAATATTCAGAACATCGACTCGCAACAGGTCCGTCCAGGGCGCTTTCGGGTAGCCCAGCACATATTCCTGCACGCGGAACAAAACACCAGCGAGATAGATTTCAAATCCGCGCCAAATCGTCCGGCGGGCAATGACGTCGCGCTCCGTGCCCTTTTCCCACAAGCCTTCGGTTACCAGCGCAAAAGAGATGCCGCACAAAAATAGAAAAATCGGCGCAGGCGCAGTGCCCAGCAACTGCGACCAGTGATACCACGCCCCGTTGCGCGCCTCGGGGCTGAGCCAGGAGTCATAACAATGGGTCTGAAACATGAGCAGGCAAGCCAGCCCGCGCATCCAGTCGATATACGCCAACCGCCGGTTCGCCATCGCCGGCGAAGCGCCCACCAGAATCGCGGCTTGACCCTGCGTTTTGTCCAGCATGCAGTGCGCTACAATTCCTTTCTCGAAAAGGTCTTGCCTGCCGCCCGCCAACTCGGTCCCTGGCCCGCCCTTCTGGTTTGGGCCGTTCTTTCCCTGGCCGCGGGATTATACGGCGCATGGCTCGGTGAAGGCGGCCGCCCGTTTGCCGCCACACTAACGGCCTTTTCTTTCTTGCTTTTGGTGCTGCTGCTCGGCGCGTCCCGCAATGTCACGGAACAAATTTCCGCCCGTCTTGGCCTGGCCGCCGGAATCATTCTCAGCGCAGCCCTCTTCCTTGCATACCTGATTTACGTCGCGGGAACAAACACTTTCGCATTCGGGCGTGTCGGAGCCGTTGCCGCGCTGATCTTCTTGCCGCTGGCGGCCGCGGTTTCTGCCGAGCGCCGCCCCCCCGGCAGGTGGCAGGATTTCGCCATCGTGGCTGCCGTCTGGATGACCGTAAAGTTTTCGCCGGCGCGATGGCTGTGGCCGTATCCTGGCGGAAAACTCTCTTACGCGTTCACCGTGCTGCTGATGGTCGATGCCGGTATCGCCATCTTTTTACTCACGCGCCGGATGAACGGTGCGGGCTATGCGATCGCCTGGGGTCCGCGCTGGGCTTGGTACATTGCGGCAAGCTTTCTGCTTTTCACGTGCGTGGCAGTTCCCCTGGGCTTGGCCATTCACTTCATCGAATTCGCGCCGCGGTGGCACAGCGCTGCGTCGCTCCCCCTTGCTTTTCTCGGCATTTTGATACTTACCGCTTGGCCTGAGGAATTTTTGTTTCGCGGGGTGCTGCAAAACCTTCTTTCGCGGGTCACCAACAGCGATTCCACCGGATGGCTCGCAGCATCGATCTGCTTCGGTCTTTCCCACATCAGCAACGGCCACGCTCCAAACTGGCGCTATGCCTTCCTGGCCACCATCGCAGGTCTTTTCTACGGAGGGACCTGGCGCAAAACCGGTTCAATTTTTGCCTCCGCCATCGTTCACGCCCTGGTTGACACTCTCTGGCACTTGCTGTTCAACACCGTTTGATTCTCGAGAAACAATCGTCGAAACCGCCACTGCCGCAAAAACAATTGGCCTACAACATCGCGCTGCGTTATCCTCGCGCTCTAGAGCATGCCGGCCAACGAGACCATCGCTTCCGCCGTCGAAGACCAGCTGGACTTTGCGTGGCGCAATTTCGAAGATCAGCAAGCCATCATCCGCGCTGCGGACCTAAAGGCCGGCTATCTGGTAACCTTCCTGCTGTTTTTTGGCGCGAGTACGATTCCACTGGGAAAAGAGGTTTTTCCGAAATTAAGCTGGCATGGCAACGCGGCGGGAGTCGCCAGCGTGCTGTATCTGAGCACGTATGCGGCGCTGGTGCTCGGCTTCGTCTGGTCCCTGTACCTAATCTCGCACGTGCTGATGCCGCGCATCGCCCGCCATCATCAATCGCCGCGCCAGGGCTCCGAACTGCTGTACTACGAGCATGTCATTCGCCACAAAGACAGCGAGCACTATTTCGCCGCCATGGCCAGCTCCACACCCGAGCAGTTGCTGCGCAATGTGACCGATCAGGTTTTCGAGCTCGCGCAAATCTGCAAATCCAAGGTCGACAACCTCCGCCACTTCTCAAAATCGTTCAAATGGACGCTGGTGGCATGGCTGATCAGCACCGCGTTGGGCTTCTGGATCATGAGCTGGAAATGAGTCTCGCGCCTGAGCCCGAAACACGCGCAGCTTGCCGAGACGCAGAACTTGGCAAGCATTTTTTATCGCACTACGCCGGTCATCGGACTGGAAGCCGCCGCGTAGAGACGCTTTGCCATGCGTCCGGCGAGAAAGCTCTTACGCCCGGCGATGGTAGCTTCGCGCATGGCCTCGGCCATCAATACCGCATCCTGGGCCTCGGCGATCGCCGTGTTCATCAAGATCCCGTCCGCACCCAGCTCCATCGCCACCGCGGCATCCGAGGCCGTGCCCACGCCCGCATCCACGATCAACGGCACGGAAGTAACCCGCTCTCGCAAAATCCGTAAATTCGAAGGATTCTGAATCCCCATCCCCGACCCGATCGGCGCGGCCAGCGGCATCACCGCGGAGGCGCCCGCGTCTACGAGTTTCAGGGCCGCGATCAAATCGTCATTGGTGTACGCCAGCACCACAAAGCCTTCCTTCACCAAAACTCGCGTGGCTTCGATCAACTGTTCGGTGTCGGGAAAGAGCGTCTGCTGGTCCCCAATCACTTCAAGCTTCACCCAGTTCGACAGCCCAACCTCGCGACCCAGACGCGCCGTGCGAATCGCTTCCTCCGCCGTGTAACAAGCCGCGGTGTTCGGCAAAATGAAAATTTTCTCGCGGTCGATAAAATCCAGCAGCGACTCCTTGGACTTATCCGTCAGATTCACGCGCCGCACCGCTACGGTCACCATGTCCGCACCAGAGGCCGCGTGCGCCCGCGCCATTTCCTGCAAGCTGCGGTACTTTCCCGTGCCCACAATGAGCCGCGAGCGAAACGCCCGCCCCGCAATCACCAACTCGTCCGCCATAGGTTTCTCCACACTCAATCTTAGACCTCGGCGGGCGGCAGAAACAAACTCCGGAGCAGAAACTACTCATAGCGCAAGGCTTCCATGGGATCGACGGACGCCGCGCGGCGCGCGGGAACCAGGCAAGCCAGAAGGGCAGTAATCACGAGCAGAGCCGTGACAGCTGAAAGCAGCAGCGGGTCGCGGGCGCTCTCCATTACCCACTTCATGGCGAAATTTCCAAAAAGCACGCAGAGCAGTACCCCCGCGGCCAGGCCGGCGAAGACGTTAACGGCCGTGGAGGCCAGCACGATCCCGAAGACGTCCTTGGCCTGCGCTCCGAGGGCGATGCGAATACCAAATTCATTCGTGCGCGTGGCCACGCCATACGAGACGACGCTGTAAAGTCCCAAAGCCGCCAGGCCCAGCCCCAGCACGGAGAAAATCATGAAGAGCGTGGCCACCAGCCGCTGCTGTCCGTATTCCGGTTGATCGGTGATCCAGCGCTGCAGATCGCGGACATGCGTAACCTGCTGATCCGGGTCCACGGTAAGCAATTGAGCGCGCATGTCGCGCAGCACGGAAAGCGGCGCGACGCGCGTCTCCACCAGGATTTGCGTGAACATCCACATGTGCATGGTGTACGGCAGAAACACGGCGGCCTTGATCGGCTTCCGCAGTCCTTCGTCTCGCGCGTCGGCCACCACACCTATAATCTGCAGCCAGCCATCCGCTCCGGCTACGGAAGGCGAATAAGGAGGGTCAGCCTTTAGAGCCGGGACGCGGAGCTGTTTGCCCAGGGCGTCTCCGGCCGGCCAGAACCGCCGGGCCATGGACTGATTAATGACCGCCAGCGTCGCGCCGCGATTCGTTTCCGCGCGATCCCATACGCGGCCCTCCAGGACAGGAATACCCAGGATTGAAAAATAGTTTGCATCTACCATGTTCACGAGAATGCTATGTTTCTCGTTTGCCGCTGCGCCGAAAATCTCCACCTCGGTGTCCCAGCCGTTGGCCGGAGGCGTGGCGTTGGTCGAAATGCCTGCGGCCATCACTTCCGGCATGGCGGCAATCTTCTGGCGAATCTGTTCGAAGTATTGCGAGCGGTCCTGCCAGGACATGTGCGTGTTGTCGTGTACGGGGATGGGCAGGGTGAGTTTGTTGTGCGGGTCGTAACCGAGATCCATATTCAGCATCCGCACAAACCCCTTGCCTGCTGCGCTCGCCCCGCTCAGCATCACCAGCGTTAAGGCCACCTGCGCCGCCACAAGAGTGCCGTGCAGGCGCTTTGCGCTGGAACTCCCCGCCACTCGCCTTCCGCTTCCCTGCATCAGTCGCGCAATGTCCGGTCGCGAGAGCTGCAATGCCGGTGTGAGTCCAAAAATAATCGCGGTGGCAAAAGCCAAGCCCACACTGAAGTACAAAACCGGCAGATTCATGGTGATAACCGATTCGGCAGGGAACGAGTCTTCAGGCAGCCAGGCAATGATCAGCGACAAACTCCTCCAGGCCAGAAGCACTCCGAGTGCCGCGCCAGCCACGGCGATCACCAGCGACTCGGTCAGCAGCTGGCGGATCAGCTGCGACCGGTCCGCTCCCACCGCGGCGCGCACCGCGAACTCGTGGCGCCGCTCCGCACCGCGCGCCAGCAGCAGAATGGAAACGTTGGCGCAACCGATCAGCAACAGCGAGGCCACCGCACCCAGCAGCAGATACAGAGTGGGTCCGAGCGGCCTAGCGTAGACGTCAATAATGCTCTTCAGGTCGACGTGAAAGCTCTCCGGAAAACGCGTGGGTGCTTCCTTGGCGAATCGCTCGATGATGGGCTGCAACTCGGCGTCGGCCCGTGCTACCGTCATCCCCGAACGAAGTTTGAGCGAAGCCCCGAAATAATTGTTGGGTTCGGAGGTAACCTTCAGCGGCAGATACAGATCCGCCGCGCCCCATTTAAAGCGCGGTGGCATCACGCCCACGACCTCGTAGCTCTTGTGCACCAGACGGATCTGGCGTCCCACGACGTTCGGATCTCCCATGAAATATCGTTGCCAGAACTGGTAGGGAATGACCACCACCGGCCGCGGGTCCTGCCCGAACGGCGCGTCCTCGGGGACGAGCCAGCGGCCCCGCAGTGCCGGTATGCCCCAGTGGTTGGGGGCATTCGGAGATAGATAGGAGCCCTGCACGTCTTCTGGAATGTCGCCGTCGGTGGTGGTCAGGTTCCAGCCATCCAGGGCGACCACGCTGTCAAAGAGGTCGGTGTGCCGGAGTTGTTCGAGCTGTTGGCCGTTCAACCCGGAAAATCGATCGTTGCCCGCCTGGTCCGCGAGGTGCAGCTCCATGATGCGATCCGCGCCGGGATAGGGAAACGGGTCGATCAGTACCGCATACACCACACTGAAGACGGCACTGGTCGCGCCAATGCCGAGGGCCAGCGACAAAATGGCCGTCAACGCGAACCCGGGTCTCTTCCGCAGTTCGCGAATCGCGTACTTCAGGTCGGAAATCAGTCGTCCCATGCTATTTCCGTATGTCGCAGCGGGGCCTGGAGACCGCTTCTTTTCTTCGGGTTTTTGTCTTCGCCTATCCGCTCGGCCAAGCCTAGCGCGTTAGACGAGCGAAAACCGCGACGGTCTTGCCGCCCGGCCAAGTCGTGAACCCCGGCGAAGACTGAAGCGATGGCCCGCGCGCGCTCACCGTCTTAAACGGTTCGAACGATCAAATAGTTCCCTTCAAGGCACAATCCGGACTTAACCCTAGGATTGGGACATCCTGCCGAGGGTTGGTTCCGCGTAAAATAACTACGAGGTACCCGGGGCCATGGGCGATGAAAGCGCAAAGCGTTCGGCGGAGGAGTTTCTCGCTGCGAGACTTACGGAAGAAGGTGAGGCTTACGAAAACAGGCTCAGCTCGGAAGCGGCGATTGCTCTGGCTCCCAGCGTCTGGAGCTACGTGACGCGAACGATCAACGCCAAATGCAAGGAATGGAACGCCATCACCGGGGAGCAGACCATCTCCTGCAAGGAGACGATTATGGGCGACCTGCGGCTCTGGTGCGCGGGGAAACCCCATCAGATGACCGTGCACTTTGATTCGCCGAGACGTCTGGTAACCATCAAAAACACGGCGCGTCCCGAGCACGAGCCCGATCTGACCCTGAGCATCGAAGGATACGCCACGAACCCCGGCCGCGGAGCCCGTTTGGTGCGCAACAACGAGCCTGCAAACTTCGATGCCTTGCTCGTAGCGCAGTTGCGCATTCTGGCCGGCCTCGATCGCCAGGCGAAGGCTTAGACCATGCGTGGCTCTCGTTCTGTAGCACCCGCTCGGGAGTTCGCCGATCTCGGCCGGCATTGCGCCTTTAGAACCACCGCCCGGCGTACAACGGAAACGAGACCCTGCGTCCCGGCAGGGCCTGCTTCCCCGTTACATTTCTGTTCCTCGCGGAGAGTTATAAGAGGATCCACGTGATGGCGGTTTCGAAAAGTAGCTCTTATCCAGCGTGATTCAGCTGCTCCTCGTGAGTCTTGAACTCTTCTTCCACGGCCGGCCTGCGGATCAGATACAAGCCGTCAGTCGTCAGCAGAAACGTCGTTCCCGTCTCCTCACTCGAAATTTTCTCGCACACCCGAGCCACATCAAAGACGCGATTCAGTTCCTGAAGATTTCCCGTTTCCACCACCTGGAAGTCTCGCGCATACGGGGCTGGCTGCAGGTTGCCTTGGCTGGCGACGATGAACCCGTCTGCTCCCAGGCCTTCTGTGGCACCCTGCAATTTCAGCCCTTTCACCATCCTCATGGCTGGAGCTTTGGGGTTGCGCAAATCCAGCACCGCCTCGCCCTGCCCTTGTCGAAACCGCACCAGCTCGGCGTGGTCTCCTAGGGCGGCCACGAAGTCAAACGGACCGGGGACGTCGAGCTGCACCGAATCCTCTCCCCGAATGTCGCTCGGGTCTGTCACGTCAAAGGTGGCCAGCCGCGCGCCATGATTCTGTTCGATGTACAAAAGTTTTCGGCCGGCTCCGGTCTCGTGCAGAAGCATCGCTTCGCCGGCTCGCCGTGCCAATTCCGGAAGTTCCGACGGGTTCACCAGAATAATCTTGCCGGCCATCTCCTGCGGTTTCGCTTTGGCATTAACGCCCGGCGCCACGGCGATTCCCGTAACCATCGCTGCGATCGCTGCACCCCGAACTGCGTTGGAAAACTTGATATTTAGGTTTTTCATCATCTTCCTCCTTAGATTTTGGAGCCCGCGCAAATTCTCGATTGGCCCGCTTCGCAAACGTTCTCGATTCGGTCTTGGCTCTCTGCCTGTGTAGACTGCCGAACCGTCTTTCTTATTCCCGAATTTCCATACCGCCGTTAAATCGCCGCTGCTGCTGTCCTTAAGGCAATCACGAGTTACAATGACGGCGCTGGCATGCAGGGCTGGGGCGCTTCGCGTCAGCACGTGCGCCGAGTAGCCTCTCGCCGGGAAAGGACCGCGCATGGACTCGGCTTCAGAAAAGCAGGCTGTATCTCGCCAAGAACCCTTGGTCCGCTTGGGGTTGGGGCTCGCCAATTGGAGCGAGCGCTGGTTTCCCGATCCGCTGATTTTCGCTCTACTCGGAATCGTCGTGGTTTTTATCGTCGGTCTACTGCTGCACCAGAGCCCCGCCCAACTGGCGATCCAGGGCGGCAAGAATTTCTGGGCGCTGGTCCCCTTCACCATGCAGATGGTGATGATCATCATTGGCGGTTATGTCGTAGCCTCCACCCCGCTCGTCTACCGCGCCATTCGCGCTTTGTCCGGACTGCCAAAAACGGCGCGCGGAGCCATCGCTTTGGTAGCGCTTTTCTCGATGTTAACTTCGCTCATTTCGTGGGGTTTGAGCCTGATTTTTAGCGGGCTTTTCGTTCGTGAACTTAGCCATCGCGTCAAGGGTATGGACTATCGCGCCGCTGGCGCCGCCGCGTACCTCGGCCTCGGAGCCGTCTGGGCCATGGGACTTTCCTCTTCCGCCGCCATGTTGATGGCCACCAAATCCGCGATGCCGCCGTCCTTGTTCGGCATCAGTGGCTTAATTCCGCTGACACAAACTCTGTTCTTGTGGCAGAGCATCGTAACGACAGCAATCCTGATCGCGATATCGGTAGCCATCGCTTATCTGTCCGCGCCTCCGCCAGAAAACGCCAGGACCGCCGAGTTCTACGACATCGAGTATCAACCGATTCGCTCGAGCCTCGAGCCCAAGTCCAAACCCGGCGAATGGCTCGAATACAGTCCGCTGCTGACGCTTCTGGTCGCCGCGCTGTTGTGCTGGTATCTTGTCGACGTCTTCCGCAGTTCGCCGCAAGGCGCTTTGGCGGCGCTGGACCTGAATACTTACAACCTTATTTTCATTACCGTCGGACTCTTGCTGCACTGGCGCCCGAAATGTTTCCTGCGTGCCGTGGCTGAATGCGTTCCCGCCACGGGCGGCGTGCTGATCCAGTTCCCCTTCTACGCCGTCATCTTCGGAATGATCGTGGGCACGGGTATCGCCGGCGCGCTGGCAAGACTCTTCGCTTCCGTCAGCACCCATAACAGCTATCCGCTGCTGGTGGCCATGTATTCGGCAGTTCTCGGCGTGTTCATTCCCTCGGGCGGCAGCAAATGGGTGATCGAGGCCCCCTACGTTTTGCAGGCCGCCAATTTGCATCAGGTGCATCTCGGCTGGGTGGTGCAAATCTACAACGCCGCCGAAGCCCTGCCCAATCTGATCAATCCATTCTGGATGCTGCCATTGCTGGGCATATTACGACTGAAGGCCAGGGACATTGTGGGCTACGGAATGCTGCAATTGATCGTTCACGTTCCGGTGGTATTTTTCCTGTGCTGGCTCTTCGCCCACTACATTCCGTATCTGCCTCCAATAAAATAGCCTTGCAGCGCGGCTTTCAGGTGCTCGGGCCAGATGGTAAAAGCACTTGCTCGCATTGAGACCCCGCTTCTAGAGCGACGACGGCATACTGCGATCCCTCAAAAGCAAAAACATGAGACTCGCGGGTCCGGTCCTAGAAGGTCTCGCCCGCGGCCACTCGCTCCCATCGCGTGTGCTCGCTGCTCTCGTGTGGGCCGGCGCGATGGATCATTCCCGCGGCCGTCGGCGCCTCGCGTGCGGCGGGGGCTCCGTCGCAGCGGGCTTGGGTGTGCGCTTCCTGGTGCGGAACTTTTAATCGTCGGCGGTGTCCAACGGACTAGTTCGATGCTTGGTTCTGCCTCGTCGGGACTTGCCAACATATGCACAGACGGTCCAACCAAACGGTGCTCTTGGGCTTCCTTTGGGTTTCCGTCACCCTGCCTGGCTGTGCCGCGAAGAGAACAATTTCTTGCGCGCAACCTTCCTTTCGGCTGCAGTCGCTTAAAGACGGTTCCGTTCTCTTCCCTCCCGATATTCCTCCATCGCAGACCATGAATGCCCCCGTCAAATTAACTCTGCCCAGCAGCTCTGATCCCCCGCCGAACCCCGGCGTTTGCACGGCGAAGAACGGCCCTTTTGCTCTCGAAGCGCGAAGCGAGAATTCTGCAATTCAGATCCTCCTCCCGACGCCGGAGACGTGGCTTAGCGATTTTGCGAGCGGCCAGCAGACAGATGACGGCGACATCGTCGATACCTTTCACTCATTTCTCGTCGCTTTGGATCGCTCCGCGTTGCTCGGCTGTTTTGCTGCGGGCAACCCATCGATCCGAGACTATCTGTTACAAAGCATGCCCATGAAGCCATCCGACAGTCTGTTCAGCGCATATGATTATCTGCCAAGGCGAGGTGGCTTGGATCTGAAAGCCGGTCTTCGCGTAAAGGTCGAACGCGCCTACTTCCGCCCGCCCGGGCCCGACGAGGAGCCGCATGCGCTAAAGAACTATCTCGGCGTCAGCACCAGCAGCTTCGATGTGGTGGTGGCAGACGCCGGAACCGTGCGATTCGCGCAAGCCGGCGCAATTCAATATTCGCCGCAATCTCTGGAGCAAGACGGCCAGGGAGGGCGCGATCTGCGCTTGCGGGATCTCCCGGGACGGCCTTGCTACCGCCTCCTCTTCTACACCTACCTGGTGCCCAAGGAAGAGGACGTCTCTGCAGTCATTATTGGCGCGAGCGATACTACTCAACTCGATCAACTGGAACGAGAGGTTCGCGCGCACCCTGGCGAAGAATGCGAAACGGGGGCGTGGCCGAGGGGACAAGACTGTTTTGAATTGAACGGATTTGTTACGGTGGGGGCTCAAATCCAGGTGCAGCTGAACGGAAAATTCCAGTTCGTCGATTGGGGAACCAAGCTCGGGAGTGTTCTTCCCAAAAAGTCGCTGAAATCTCTCAGAATCGAGCGACAATTCATGGGTTCTTACTACGCTGTGCGTTTCGATCCTCTAGACTCCAGTGTTCTTTCGCTCGCCCTGGTCGGTGGCGACCGCTTGACGTGGTCGAAAGGATCGGGCCGCTCCCGTTGAAGGGCAACCCTGATATCATGATCTGTCTCAAGTCGCTCCATTTCTGATTTCCTCGAGGCCAGGGAATCGTCCGAACGCTGCGCACTGCGCGCATTCCAATATGCGGCCGGCCGGTGTAAACTCCCAAAGTTTGGAAAATGCTCGCGGAGGGTCGCTTCATGCGTGTTCGACTAGCTTGGTTGGCGGTTATAGTGCTCACCGCGTCCGCGGTGATGGCCGTCGGTGCGTGGGCCCAGAAGGACGGCGTCGTCGATATTCCCTACACAAAATTTGTCCTCGACAACGGCCTCACGCTGATCGTGCACGAAGACCACAAAGCTCCGATCGTCGCCGTCAATATGTGGTATCACGTGGGCTCCGGCAACGAGCGACCCGGCAAAACCGGTTTTGCTCATCTCTTTGAACACCTCATGTTCGGCGGCAGCGAACACTCCAAGGGCAGTTACATCGATGTGATGGAAAAAATCGGCGCCACGGACCTCAACGGCACCACAAATACCGACCGTACGAATTATTTTGAGGACGTTCCCACGCCCGCGCTGGACCTCACCCTGTGGTTGGAATCGGACCGTATGGGTCACCTGCTCGGCTACCTCGATCAGAAAACGCTCGACCTCCAGCGCGGTGTGGTACAGAACGAAAAGCGCCAGGGTGAAAATCAGCCTTACGGCGTCACGCGCCAGCTCCTGACGAAAAATACCTATCCCGCCGGGCACCCCTACTCCTGGACCACCATCGGCGACATGGCCGATCTCGACGCGGCATCGATGACTGATGTGCAGGACTGGTTCAAGACCTACTATGGCCCGTCGAACGTAGTCATCGTCATTGCCGGCGACATCGATCCGCAAAGCGCCAAGGAAAAGGTACAAAAGTATTTCGGCGACATTCCCGCCGGCCCCCCAGTAGCCCACCAGCAAGTGTGGATCGCCAAGCGCACCGGCACGCACCGCGAAGTCGTGCAGGACCGCGTTCCGCAAGCGCGCATCTACAAAGTCTGGAATATCCCTGAATTCGGCAGTGCCGATGGCGACTATCTCGACATGGTGAGCGACGTTTTGGCCAAAGGAAAAACCTCCCGCCTTTACAAGCGTCTGATCTACGACGATCAGATCGCCACCAGCACCGTCGCGTATGCCGACACCAACGAGATCGCCGGGCAATTCGCCATTCAGGTAACCGCCCGCCCGGGCCAGCCGCCCGATAAAGTGCAGGAAGATCTCGACAAGGTCGAAAAAGAAATTGACGAAGAATTGGCAAAGTTTCTGAAGGATGGTCCGACGCCCGAAGAGCTCGAACGCGTAAAGATTCAAGACGAAGCCGCATTCGTTCGCGGCGCGGAACGCATAGGCGGTTTCGGTGGCAAGTCCGACATTCTTGCCAGCAACGAGGTGTTTCTCGGCAGCCCCGATGCTTACAAAACCAGCGAGAAGCGCATTCACAACGCCACCGCGGAAGACCTCCGCGAAGCCGCGCGCCGCTGGCTGAGCGACGGCGTCTACATTCTCGAAGTCTTGCCCTTCCCGGAATACAAGACGGCTTCGAGCGGCGCGGATCGCTCCAAGGCCCCCGACGCCGGCGCACCGCCGGAGCTGAAGCTGCCGAAGCTGCAAAAGACAACTCTCTCAAACGGTCTAAAAATAGTTCTCGCCGAGCGCCACGACACTCCGGTTGTCAACTTTTCGTTGATCAGCGACGCCGGCTTCGCCGCCGATCAGCTGGCCGCGCCCGGCACCGCCAACCTAACCACTTCGCTGCTCACCGGCGGCACAAAAACACTGAACGCCCTGCAAATCAACGACAAGCTCGAACTTCTCGGCGCCGAATTGACCGCCGCCTCCAATCTCGATTCCTCCTTCGTGAATCTTTCCGCGCTCAAGTCCAAGCTGGACCCCTCGCTTGATCTGTACGCTGACGTGATTCTGCACCCCTCGTTCCCGGAGGCCGATTTCAAGCGCCAGCAGAAGTTGCAGCTCGCCGCCATCCAGCGGGAGGAAAACACACCGATCCAGATGGCCCAGCGTGTCATGCCTGCGCTCCTCTATGGCGAGGGTCATGCCTATGGCAATCCGTTGTCGGGCTCCGGCAACACGGAAAGCGTCAGCAAGCTCACGCGCGAGGATCTCATCAAGTTCCACAGCGTGTGGTTCCGGCCCAACGATTCGACGCTCGTGATCGTCGGCGATACCAAGCTGGACGAAATAAAGCCCAAGCTCGAGAAGCTTTTCGTCGGCTGGAAAGCCGCGGATGTGCCCAAGAAAAACATCGCGCCCGTCTCGCTACCCCCAAAGTCCAGCGTCTACATCATGGACAAGCCCGGCGCCCTGCAATCGGTGATCTACGTGGCCAACATCGCGCCGCCTACTTCCAACCCGCAGGAAGTGGCCATCGTGGCCATGAACGACGAACTGGGGGGTACGTTCGGTTCACGCCTCAACATGAATCTGCGCGAAGACAAGCATTGGAGCTACGGCGTGCGTAGCATTCTCGTCAAGGCCCGCGCGCAACGCCCTTTCACGTTTATCGGTCCGGTACAGACGGATAAGACCAAGGAATCGCTGGTCGAGGCCAATAAGGAATTGCGCGGAATCCTAGGCGACCGGCCCGTGTCCGCGGACGAACTGGCCAAGACACAAGCCAACGAAACACTTAAACTTCCCGGGTCGCGCGAGACGCTAGACGCCCTCGAGACTACCATCGACGATCAGGTGCAATACAACCTGCCCGATGACTACTACGAAACTTACGCTGGGAAGGTCCGCGCGCTCACCGTCTCCGACGTCGTTGCCGCGGCAAAAACCGTCGTGCATCCCGACAACTTCATCTGGGTGATCGTCGGCGACCGCGCCAAAATCGAACCCGGCATCAAGGAACTCCACCTCGGCGAACTCCACATTTTGACTCCGGACGGCAAAGTCCTGCCGCCGAGCTAAATTGCAACGCCGGCCTTTGCCGGCGGGCCTTCCTTGCGGGGCCAGCGGTAGGCGGGGGCACCGTGTGGCCCCCTTCTTTCCCGTTGTGGCGGCGCCGCCTTCTCTCATGTGCGCCTTTCCGCCGTAACGTCCGCAACGAACTCTTTCGGCGTTCGGCACCTTCCTTGCCGAGCAAACCACGGTCATCCCGGGCGTCAGCGAGGGAGGTGGTTTGCTCCGGAGGCGGTCACAGCCTGACCATTTCGCGGCACGATGGTAACGCTGGTCAAAATCTCCGTAAGTCTTTCAAAAATTTCATCGCGCTCCACCGCAACTTGTGCACCCGGGGCCTGCCCCGCCGCCGTGCTGACGCTCATCGCGAACTCATAGCACGCGTCGTTGTCATACGCGTGATAGAACCTCTCCTGCGTCGCAACGCCCGGCGCGTTGCTCGCATCATCAACATTCACGCCGGTCTCCGCAAAATCGATGGTGCCTACGGTAACTTCTGTGCCAGGAAAACTTTCGCCCTGTCCGCCGTCCGCATCGGAAATCCCAAACTGCCCGCACGCGCCCTCGGAAATTTGCGAGTTAACGCGCACGGTCAGCGAGCCGCTTTTGAAATCCGTCCCGGGATAGAGGAGCGCCGGAATGTTCACGGTAGCGAGCGCCACGCCGCCACCGCCCGTGAACGCCGAAGCTGCCGCCGGCTGCCCCGCCAAATTCAAGTTGGCGTTCGCTCCCTTGCGCAGCACATAGGTACGCGGATACTGCCACGCCACACCGTATTTCTTGCTGACATAGACCGCAGGCGTCGCTTCCCTAGCCTCCATGCTGTGCGCGGCGTTGTTGTCGTGAACCAGCGTCGCCGGCGCAGAACCCGGTCTAGACCTCCCCAAAGCTTCCACCTTGGCCGCGCTATGCAGAAATTCTGCTTCGCGCGCCCGCGACGGCCGCCCGAACTGGCTGACCAAAATCGCGCACACGAACAGGGCAATCCAAACCGCGATGCTTCGCGCGCGGCTCGGAATCTCTTCCGACCTGATCTCCACGTCGTGAAACAGCAGCGAGTCGGTTTCCTCTCGTCCTCCGATATTTTTTCCTGGATTCCGTGACATGGCGCCTCCTTGCCAGCTGCCTTCATCATGGCAAGCCGCGGGCCGTTTACAAGGCACTTATTCTAGGGCGCTTAGCCACGAGTCAATGGCAGCCAAGCGCGGCCCGCAGGACACAGCGCGGGCCGCAGCACCCACACTGTTTGCCGCAAGCGTGTTGTCTCTTCCCTGCGGCCGTACCTCACGCCGGTTGCGCCCACCGAAGTCGTACTCTAGACTCGAAATTTGCGCTTCAAACGAACTGGGTGCCTCTGTTTGTGCCCGTGAGGGACGCGGGCCCCTTTTCTTGCAACTCGCGACGGGAGTGAACTTGCGGACGATCTTTCGCTGGCTGGCGTGGCTGTTGACCCTCATGCTGCTGATCGCCTGCGGCGGGCTGTGGTGGCTGGTATACCGCCCCCTGCCGCAAATCGATGGCACCGTGAAAGTCGCCGGATTGCAGAAGGAAGTTACCGTCGAGCGCGACGGCTGGGGCGTGCCGCACATTCGAGCGTCATCGGTGCCAGACATGGTCGAAGCCGAAGGCTACGTGATGGCCCAGGACCGCCTGTGGCAGATGGATTTGCTGCGGCGCGCGGCAAAAGGACAGCTGTCGGAGATTCTGGGACCCTCCACGCTAAAAATTGATGAAAATTTCCGCACCCTGGGTTTCGATCGCGCGGCCGAGCGCGATGCCGCGCAGCTCGATGGCGAAACGCGCGAACTTATGGAAGCCTACGCGCGCGGGGTGAATCGTTTCATCGAGCAGCATTTGAAGAGTCTTCCCCTGGAATTTTCCTTGCTGAAATACCGGCCCCGCCCCTGGCTGCCCTCGGACACGCTCGCGATCTCGGGATACATGTACCTGACGCTCACGGACACCTGGGAAGAGGAGCTGGCGCGCGCAAAAGTCACCGAGCGCGTCGGCGCGGACCGCGCAAAGGATTTGTTCGCGGAAGATGCCGCCATGGACCATTTCGTGCTCGGCGATCCCGGTGTCCCCAATGATGGCTCGAAAGGCGCGCACGCCAAGAAAGGCAACGAAGACGACGACGATGATGACGACGATGACATGAAGCCGGACACCGTACTGAAAGCGGAAGCCGCCACCATCGGCCGTTCCTCCGCGCCATCCGCGTTTGTCGATCTGACTTCGGCGTTCGCGGAACTGCCGCCGTCACGCTCACAATCGCCAGCGAAGTCCGCAGACGAGCTCTTGCCCGCCGTACGGGACTTCTTCCGCGAATCTGGCAGCGAGATCCGCCACGGACTCGGGAGCAACAACTGGGTCGTAAGCGGGGCGCATACCGCTTCGGGAAAACCTCTGCTCGCCAACGACACGCATC
>JBEKSZ010000058.1:0-34130 GCA_049516615.1 Candidatus Acidiferrum sp.
TTTCAAGCCATTCTGCTTTCCAACGGTTCGGTGTATTTCGGGCACTTGCAGAATTACGGCTCCGCGCATCCGGAACTCGTAGATGTGTACTATATCGTTACGCAAACAAACCCGGATACCAAGCAGACCGGCAACGTGCTGGTGAAGCGCGGCAAGGAGCTCCACGCTCCCGACCGCATGTACATCAATCCTTCGCAACTATTATTTGTAGAGCCCGTGGGCCCAGATTCCAAGGTCGCGCAACTGATCGCCCAAGCCAAACCATGAACTCGTATCGGCGGCCTCGGGCGCGTTGTTTACCGAGCGAGCTCGAGGCGTTTCGCCAGTCCGTAGCGGCGGCCACCAGAACAAGCCTACTTCTTATCCTTCTCTAATTCCTTGTACAACTTTTCAATCTTCTTCTTCACTCTCGCTGCATCATCGGCATGGGGATCCAAATCCAAATATCTCGTATACGATTTCACGGCCAGCCGCTTCTGCCCCTTTTTTTCCTGCGCTTCCCCTAAATATAAATAGGGAACCGCGAACCCCGGCTTGGCCACAATGGCATCCTCAAAACGATCGATGGCCGCATCCACATCTCCCTTATTCATGTAGTACTGGCCAACGCGGATATCCTTGTCGGCGCGCAGCGGATCCCACACCGGCTGGTCCGGTGCATTCGACGTCGCGGTGTCTTGATTCTTATCCTTGGCCCCAGATTTTCTGCCCGGTACGGGCGCCGGAGCAGGTGGCGCACCCGCGGGCTCCGCGGGCTGCGAGGATTGGCCGGGGTTGCTCGTCGCAGGATCCTGCGCCCGCAGAAGACTCGGCGCCAGCAGCAACCCGCCGGCCAGAATCAAAGCACTGGCCAGGGTGTCAAATATCCGACCTCGTCGTGCGTTACCCAAATCGATCTTCGCCATGGCCACTCTCATTCTTCTCCGCGTTATTCCCAAGGTCTTTTGCGGCCGCACCGTGCACGTTGCCTTCGCTCGCCGGCAGCCAGCGTCCTCAAGCTGGCAATTTAGTATGATAGACCCAGCCGCAATTTTATAGCGCGCGACAAGCACGCATGGAAGCCCGCGAAAAAGCCGCCCAGCTCCCCGACTCGCCCGGCGTCTACATCTTCAAAGACGCCGCCGGAGCAGTAATCTACGTAGGCAAAGCCACCAGCCTGCGCAGCCGCGCGCGCAGTTACTTCCTGGAATCCCGCTGGAGTGATGCCAAGACCGGCTCGTTGGCCCGCGAAATCGCCGACCTCGACACCGTCGTCGTCGACAATCCCCGCGAAGCCCTGGCCCTCGAATACAGCCTCATCAAGCGTTACCGTCCCAAATTCAACATCATGCTGCGGGACGACAAAACCTATCCCTACATCAAACTCACCGCCGCCGAAAAATATCCACGCGTTTATTTCACCCGCCGCGTCAAAAAGGACGGTTCGCTCTATTTCGGCCCGTTCTTTCCCGCCAGCCTGGCCCGCCGCATTCTGCACTTCATCCACAAGCGTTTTTTAGTTCCCAGCTGCACCGTGGATTTGAGCAAAACCCATCCGCGTCCCTGCTTGCAGTATTACATCAAGCGCTGCCTCGGACCGTGCGTGGCCGGACTGACGAGCGACGAGGAATACGCGCAAGCCACGCGCGACGCCCGCCTCTTTCTTGAAGGCCGTCGCCACGATCTGAGCAAAAGTCTCGAAGCCCGCATGAACGCCGCCGCCGCCAGCGAACAATACGAACAAGCGGCCTCCTACCGCGACCTGATCCGTACCCTCGAAGACATCGAAGAACGCCAGCGCATCGCCGCGGCCCAAGGCGACGACACCGACGTCCTCGCCTACTACGCCGAACCTCCGCTGGTGGCCGCCAACCTCTTCCACTTGCGCGGCGGCCGCGTCGTCGATCGGCGCGAGTTTTACTGGGAAGATCTCGACGAATTCGAACCTCAGGAATTCGTCACCTCGCTTCTCAAACAGCTATACCTTGAGTCCGACTACCTGCCCAAAATCATCAACGTCCCGGCCGACTTTGAAGACCGCGAGCTCCTTGAGCAAACCTTCTCCGAGCGCGCCAATCACAAAATCGAAATCCTCACCCCGCAACGCGGCAGCAAACGCGCCTTCCTCGACCTCGTCGAAAACAACGCCCAGCATTCCTTCGAGCAGCGCTTCCGGGTCCTCAAGCCCACTTCCAAAGCCATCGGAGAAGCCGTACAGAACGCCTTGGATCTCCCCGACGAACCGAAACGCATCGAAAGTTTCGACATCTCCCACATGCAAGGCACCGACACCGTGGCCAGCATGGTCGTGTGGGAAGACGGCCGCATGAAAAAATCCGACTACCGCAAATTCATAATCCGCGGTCTAGGCGGCGCCGGGCACACAGCGCCGGGCGAGGATCTCGTGGCCATCTCGGCCAGCACAGGCATTCCAGCCGGCGCTTCAGCGCAGCCCGGGCCGCGGCACAGCGCGAGCGGCGAGAATGTCGCTGCGCATGGCGCAAGTCCCGTGGCAACCGAGCGCGCGCCCGATCAAATCGCCGCTGCCGAAAGAATCGAACTTCTCCCCGTCCGCAAAAACCTGCCGACAATTCCCCCAGGGCAAAACGACGACTTCGCCAGCATGTATGAAACGGTCTTGCGCCGCTACCGGCGCGTGCAGGAGGAAGAAAAACCCATGCCCAGCCTAATCCTGATCGACGGCGGCATCGGGCAACTCCACGCCGCAGCCCAGGCCCTCGACGCCCTGCAGATCATCAACCAACCGCTGGCCAGCATCGCCAAAAAAGAGGAGATCCTCTACATCTACGGGCGCGAAGACGAACCTTGCATCCTCGACCGCCATTCCCCGGTTCTGCACCTCATCCAGCAGATCCGCGACGAAACCCACCGCTTCGCCGTCACCTTCCACCGCCTTCGCCGCGGCAAGCGGCAAACCCGTTCGGCCCTCAACGACATCCCCGGCATAGGTGCTGCAACCGCGCGAAAACTTCTCCGCGAGTTTGGCAGCATCGCCAACCTGCGCCGCGCCGACCTCGAGCGCCTCAGCCGCATCGTCCCCCGGAAAACTGCCGAGCGCATCCTGGCGCAACTCCCCGCCAATCAACGTCCCGAGCATCCGGGCGACGAGCATCTATAGTCCGGGGCGAGCGCCTTTGCGCCACCTGCCTTTTCCAGTTCACGCCCGAAATCTACAGGCTCCAATGGCGGCGGAATACAGCAAAACAATAACCGGATACCGGTCCAGATACTGGTTAGCCCGTATTGCACCATTCTTTTCGCCATGCTAACTTTTCGGCGGAGGATAACAAACATGGCGGACAATGTAGGCTCCAAGATCAGTTTTTTCCTGGTAGGACTGGGCGTGGGCGCGCTGGTGGGCGTGTTGTTTGCGCCGCGCTCGGGTGAAGAGACGCGCGATCTGATTGCGCAAAAGGCTGACGAGAGCAAGGAATTTGCGCAGCGCAAAGCGCGCGAACTCCGTGAACGCGCCGACGATTTGATCGAACGCGGCAAGGACGTCGCCGCCCGCAAGAAGGAATCCATTTCCGCGGCTGTCGACGCCGGGCGTGAAGCCTATCTCCGCGAAGCATCGGCACGCCCGGAACGCGGATAAGCGGTTCGCCCTGACTTGGTCGCGGTTGCTTCTGACGTCGGATGCAGCTGCGATTTTCAGGTGCTACGGTGGAGGATCTCGGAGTGTTTCCGCCCTCGGGCGGCTGAGGCGTGCATGCAATCTTGGTTCATAGTGCTGAGCATCGTGTCGACGATCGCCCTGATCGTACAGGTGTCCATTCTTTCCGCGCTTTTTTTTGAGGCCAAGCGCACCATGGAGAAAGTCAACCGCACCACCGACGATCTCAATGCCCGCATTGGCCCGATGATCACCCGCGCGCAGTTGCTGCTTGACGAAACCCAGCCGAAAATTACCAGCATGGTCAACGACGCATCACATGTCGTCTACATCGCGCGCGGCCAGGCGCAAAAAATGGATCGCGTGATCACCGACGCCGCGGACCGCCTGCGTGGCCAAATCGTGCACGCGGATCGCATCTTGACCAACGCGCTCGAAGCCGTCGAAGACGCCGGTATTCAGATGCGCCGCAGCGTTCTGCAGCCAGTGAAAAAAGCCTCGGCGTTGCTCGCCGGGATCAAAGTCGGTTTGGATATGCTGCGTTCGCGCAACTCGCGCGGCAGCAAACCCGACGAACCCCTCGAACAACAGGAAGAAGAACTCTTCATCTAGCAACTGCTTCTGGCCTTCTTCTGTGCGGCCTTAGCGTCGCTTGGTTTCCTTTGTTTTTGTTTTTCTCTTCCCGCTGTGAATGTCTCGTCAGCGAATCCAGCCTCCGCCCAACACCCGGCCAGCGTCGTAGAGCACCGCGCCTTGGCCGCGGGTGATGGCGCGTTGCGGGGTATCGAAGGTCACGCGGATTTTCGCGCCGCCTGAGCCGCCAGGCGCGTCTTTCGCTTTCACAACATCCCTACCCATTGCATCGCCGAGGACTTCGACCGTGGCGATCGCCGGTTCGTGCTTGTGGCGAATTTTTACCAGGGCGCGAATCGCTTGCGCAGGGGCCGCGCAGGAAACCCAATTCACGTTTTCGACTTCGCACGTCGTGGTGCGCAGCGTTTCGTCGTCCCCGACGACCACCCGGTTATTCGGCGCGTCGAGGCTTAAGACATAGAGCGGCTTGCCGGCGGCAAAACCCAAGCCTTTGCGCTGGCCGATCGTGAAATTGTGCACCCCGTGGTGGTGGCCGACGACCTCGCCGGCTTGGTTGACGATTTCGCCTTCGTTGCGATTCAGCGCGATGCCGCGTTCCGCGGAATAGGCCTGAATAAACTGCACGTAATTACCCGCGGGCACGAAACACAATTCCATGCTTTCCGGCTTTTCCGCGACGGAAAGATTGGCGGCGCGCGCCAAATCGCGAACTTCATCTTTCGAGAGTTCCCCAAGAGGGAACTCGCTGCGCGAAAGCTGTTCCTGCGTCAGGCCCCAGAGGAAATAGGACTGATCTTTGCTGTCGTCGCGGGCGCGCAGTAACTCCCAGCGCTGCGTTTGATCATTGCGCCGGATGCGCGCGTAGTGGCCCGTGGCGAGTTTCGCCGCGCCAATCTGCTGCGCCATGCGCAGCAGGGGTTCGAATTTTACGTCGGTATTGCAATTGGTGCAGGCGACGGGCGTGCGGCCAGACAAGTATTGATCGACAAAGGGGCGCACCACGCGCTCTTCAAAGTATTCCTCAAAGTTGACCACGTAATGCGGAAAATTCAGGTGCTGCGCCACGCGTTTCGCGTCGTAGACGTCGTCGAGCGAACAGCAGCGGTGCGGCGCGGGGCCCTTGCCCTCTAGTTCCGGGAGACGGCGCTGATTCCACAACTGCATGGTCAGCCCGATAACCTCGCGGCCTTGCTGCTGCAGGAGCGCTGCTACGGCGGAGCTGTCCACGCCGCCGGACATGGCTACGGCGACGACGTTGGATTCCGTGGTGGCCGCGACGGGCAGCGTTTCGAGTTGCGTTTTGGTGTTCATCGAGTTTGCAAATGTTGCTGTCTATGGGCAGCGCGGCGACTCTTGGGCTCCTGCGTTTTTTCCCGCACCGCGGCGCTGACCCGCGTCGCGTCGCCTAGGGTCAAGATGGGTGTCACCAGGGCGGCGACGCTCGACAGGCACGCTGGCCTGTGCTACGCAAACCATTATAACGCCGCAGCCCTCCTGTCGTAGGTTGGCGAAAGGCTGCGCAGGTGTGCAACGGATTGCGGAATCGCCCGCAGGGCGAAATCGATTTCCGATTCACTGGTCTGCCGCCCCAGGCTGAAGCGCAGGCTGGCGCGCGCATCTTCGGGCGCAAGGCCGATGGCGGTAAGGACGTGCGACGGTTCGACCGCGCCCGAAGAGCAGGCTGCACCCGTCGAGCACGCGAGACCCTTAAGATCGAGCGATATCAGCAGTGCTTCGCCTTCGATACCCGGGAAAATGATGTTAGTGGTGTTGGGCGTGCGCCGAGCGCCGCCGGCGTTGGCGCGTGTGCCTGAAACCCGCGCGAGGATTTCGCGTTCCAGGCGGTCGCGCAGCGCGGAGACACGCGCGGCCTCGTCGGCCAATGACCGGCGGGCAAGTTCCGCGGCAGCGCCGAGGCCCACGATGCCTGCGACGTTTTCCGTGCCAGGGCGCGCTCCGCGCTGGTGATGGCCGCCATAGAGCAGCTGCTGCAGCGGCGTGCCGCTGCGTATGTACAGCGCGCCGATGCCCTTGGGCGCGTAAAGTTTGTGACCGGAGAGCGCCAGTAGATGGACACCGAGCGAATGCACATCAACCGGAATTTTCCCGACCGATTGCACCGCGTCCGTATGGAAATAGATGTCGGCTTCAGCGACGATGCCTGCGATCTCTTCCAGTGGCTGCACCGTGCCGAGTTCATTGTTGGCGTGCATGACGGTGGTGAGTACGGTTTCCGGGCGAATGGCTGCGCGTACGGCAGCGGGGTCGACGAGTCCATTTTTGTCCACCGGCAGATAGGTGACCGACGCGCCGCGTTTTTCCAGCGCCTGGCAGGCGTTGAGGACGGCCTCGTGTTCGATGGCGGTGGTGACGATGTGGCAGGGCGGTTTAGGTTCACGACCGGGCGCCGGCGGCCGAACGTGCCGGGCCCCTGCAAAATCGGGGTCATCCGCTCGCTGGGGTGCGAGCGCGGTGTTGACGATGCCAAAGATGGCGTGATTGTCTGATTCCGTGCCGCCGCTGGTGAAGACAATTTCTTTGGGATGGGCGCCGATGAGCGCGGCGACCTGTTCGCGAGCAGTTTCGACCGCGGAACGGGCGTGCTGTCCGGGCGTATGGATCGACGAGGCGTTCGCAAAACTGCGGGAAAAGTACGGCAGCATCGCCTCAAGCACGACAGGATCGACGGGAGTGGTGGCGTTGTAGTCGAAATAGATGCGCGCGGGACCGGGCACTGGAGGAGCCGACGCCGGAGTGAGCTTCGCGGCTGGGAATTTGGCGCTCATACGCAGGCTTCAGAATAACAGGAAGTGACGGGCCGCAGCGCGCTGCCGGCGCGAAACCGGAGCCAGGCAGCGGGAGGCTCCAGGCCACTTTTGAAGGGAAAGGCCCGGCGGGCCCAAGACCGCAGGGGCTCGAAAGGCGGTCGCGCCCGGGCTACAATTGCGGGCGGAGCACTACCTGGGAGGCGTCGGTCAGTTCGGTGACGATGAGGTAGCGCCGCGGTCCGCTTGCGGCCGTCGCGTTCGCTGCCACGGTCTTTAGCGGGCCGATGGCTTGGGCTATACCGGCGCCGTCTTTGTTGCTTCGCAAGATGGCCAATGGTTGCAATTTTCCGAACGGGGCGGTAGGAGCCTCGGCCAGATAAAGCTCGTAGGGGGTGTTTCGAGCGAGGCCGGATGCGGCTACCTCAACCAGATCGAGGAGACCGAGGGAATTTACCGTCGCCGACGCATAGGCATTGGGCAGGCCCGCGCTGGCAGGTGCAAGATGCAGACGCGCGCTGTTTGCGGATTCTCCTTGGGCCGTCAGGTTTTGCGTGCCGCCGCCGTCGGGGACGGCGTTGGGTACGTAAACCAGAGCTTGGGACGTTTGTCCGATGGGGATTGTGGTGATGACTTTGTTGCTTATCGTGTCGATGGCGGCGGCCATGCCGCCATTTTCGTAGGCCACGTAGACGCGCGAGCCGTCGCCGGAGGGCCAGATGCCGTGGGGCAGTTCGCCGACAGGGATGGTGGCCACCAGCTCGGGTGGCGCCCCGGAAACTCGGCGGAAGGCTTTTACCTCGTTGGCGCCGCCGATGGTGATGTAGGCGAATTTGCCGTTGCGGTTGTTGGCGAAATTGACGTGATTGGTGATGGGGCCGGTTTCGAGCAGGGCGATTTGTGCGAAGGGCGGTTTGGCGCTGAAGACTTGTGTCCTGCCCACGTCTTTCAGGGTGAGCCAGACTTCGTCGTTTTCCGGGCTGACAGCGATGTTGGGGCAGAAAGGACTGGCTTGCGAAAGGCGCGCCAGCACTGCGTGCGATTTGGTATCGACGACGTCCATTTCCGGCGTAAAGCTCGAGCAGATGAAACCATAGCGCCCGTCGGTGCTGAAGATGGTCATGCCCGGTCCGTTGGGAAGCTGGATGCGGCGAATTTCCTTTTGCGCGACGGGATCGATCACGGAGACGTAGTCTTCGCCGCGAACCGTGACCCATAGCTCCGCGCCGTCGGTAGTAAAGAAAGCTTCGTGCGGGGAGCGCCCGACGTAGACGATGCCCTTGATTCTGTTAGTGGCGGTGTCGATTAGCGTGACGGAGTTGGAGGCTATGGAGACGACGGCGAGCGTTTTTCCATCCGGAGAATAGCCGAGGCCATGCACCAACAGCTGGCCTCGATAGAGCGGGCTGAGAGCGCCGGGGACAGGATCGCCGAGACGGACCACGCCGAGCAGCGTGTTGCTCGAGGGATCGATTACCGAGACGGTGTTGGAGGTTTGGTCCGCGGCATACACGCGATCGCGGGCGGAGATGGGAACGTCGGCGCGGCCCCACGGTGCCTGCTGTGCGAGGGCCCCCAGCGGATTGAACAACGAGAGAAACGCCAATGCATAAATAAGTTTCATGCTAGCGATCCTGTCCAGCGCGGATTGCCGCGGCTGGTTTTTCCTTGAGGGAATTCTGGGTGTGGTTCTGGAGCCAGAGATTCATCAGCTCGATTTCGGATTGCTGGTCGGCGACGATTTCCTGGGCCAGGCGGCGCATTTGCGGGTCTTTGCCGTACTGCAATTCGATCCTGGCCATGTCCATGGCGCCCTGGTGGTGGGGAAGCATGAGGCTGACGAAATCGATGTCGGCGTCGCCGGAGGAAGCTGCGGCCGCCATGGCGGCGTGCATTTTGTGCATGCTTTCCGCGGCGGCCGACCAGGCAGGATTCCCGCTTGGCAGTGGCATGTCCGTTTGCGGGTGGTTTTGTTGCGCCAGGATTCCTGCTGCCGGGATTGCGAGAAGGACGGTTGTCAGTCGGCGGGTGAATGCTTTCATTGTGGGATTCCTTGGGCTGCGGCCGTGCTCGGCGGCATTTTGTTCTCGAAGTTGGAGCGTCGTAGGGGCCGAAAGGATAGGCCCTTTCTTTGCTCGGGCCCGTGCGGCGAACGTGAAACGAGTTGGCGCAGGTGAATCCTGCCGCGATGCTCGAGCCAGGGGCTTGAAATATCCCGCGGCTTAGTTCCACTTCTTGCGAGCCAGTTTGAGAAGAATTTCCGCGCAGGGGTCGGAGCCAAGTCCGGGCATCTGCGGCAGCGCGCCAACGGGAGTTAGTGCGCGTGGGTGGCGGCGTCTTCGATTAGGGCGGCGGCTTCCTTGGCGTGCGAGATGTACACGCAGTGGCTGGCGCCGGGGATTTCTATCTTATGGCTCTTGGCGCGTGTAGCGTACCAACGTTCAAGGTCGGGATTGATGGTGCGGTCGGCGCCGGCCACCAGCATCCAACTGGGTTTGCTGCGCCAGGCGGCTGCGGTGATCGCGCCGGAAAAATTATCGCCCAGATTGAACACTTGCGAACGCGCCATGAATGCGGCTTGTTCGGCGGGCAGGTCGGCTGCGAAGAGTTCGTGAAAGCGTGCGGGGTCGACGTAGGTGAAGCCGTCGGCGGTCTTTTTTATGGCGCCGGATTTGGCGAGGTCGCTCGGGAATTGCTTGCCGTCGGCGGATTCGGTTTCGCCAGCGTCGGGCATGTGCGCAGCGATGTACACCAGGCCGGCCACACTCGGATGGACGCCGGCTACGGTGATGACCGCGCCGCCGTAGCTGTGAGCTACGAGAATCGTGGGTCCGTCCTGCAAATCCAGGACGCGCTTGGTGGCGGCTACGTCATCTGCGAAGGTGGTCTCCGGTTCCTGAACCATGGTTACGTTGTAGCCGTCTTTGCTGAGGACGTCGTAAACGCCCCTCCAGCCGGAGGCGTCAGCCCAGGCCCCGTGCACGAGGACGATATTACGAATGGGGTGTGCTGGGTTCTGAGCGGAGAGCGTGTGGGCGCCTACAAGCAGTAGCGCCAGGGACAGCGACACAAATATGAATTTCAGTGCGCGCATCTTTTTTCTCCAGGCCGTCAAGGATCGTTTACGTCCGATTATCGTCGCAAGGACCGCGTGAGTTTCTCGCTTTGCGAGGACGCGCCGATCTGGCGCGCCCTCGGATTCCAGAGCCTTGGATTCCTGGGCTATGGCGGAGGATGAACTTTTTTTGTGTCCCAGAGGGCGCAGTCTCCTTCGAGGCTCCTGGCAACCCTGCGCGTTTCCTCCCGCGTCACTTTAGGTCGGCGGGATTCGGGATCCGGCGAGCGCCGGGCTCCAGGCGGTTGGAGCTTTGAAAGGGTAACATCCAGCCGGGATACTCTGGCGGTAAGGCGCTTACTTCGTCGAGCTGCTTGATTTCTTCCGCGGTTAGCTTGATGTCGACCGCGGCGATGTTGTCGTGCAGTTGTTCGATGCGCTTGGCGCCAATGATTACGCTGCTGACCACGGGCTTGCTGAGAAGCCACGCTATGGAGATGCGAGCCGGGCTGCAGTTGTGGGCTCTGGCGATGGGAGCCATAACGTCGAGAATCTTCCAGGTGCGTTCTTTGTCGACCAGCGGGAAGTCAAATTCGGAACGACGCGAGGCTTCGGGCTTTTGGTTGCCGCGGCTGAATTTTCCCGAGAGCAGACCGCCGGCCAGCGGGGACCAGACCAGCAGACCGGTTTTTGTGGCCTCAAGGAGCGGGACGAGCTCGCGCTCGAGATCGCGGCCGGCGATGGCGTAGTACGCCTGTAGGGTGTCAAAGCGAGCCAGATTCTTGAATTCGGAGATGCTTAGCGCTCGGGCAATTTTCCAGGCTTGCCAATTCGAGCAGCCAATGTAGCGGACTTTGCCTTGGGTGACGAGAGAGTCGAGAGCGCGAAGCGTTTCCTCAACGGGCGTGACCGAATCGTTGCCGTGAATTTGGTACAGGTCGATGTGATCCGTTTGCAGGCGTCTGAGGCTGGCGTCCACAGCGTCCATGATGTGCCCGCGGGAGGCGCCCACATCGTTCCGCCCGGGACCGACGCGACCGAAAACCTTGGTGGCGATGACCACGTCTTTGCGAGCGATGTTGAGATTTTTCAGGGCCTGGCCGAGGATTCTTTCGCTGAGGCCGTTCGAGTAAACGTCGGCAGTATCGAAGAAATTGACGCCCGCATCGATGCACGCTTTTATGAGGGTGTCGGCTCCGCCTTGATCGGTGTTTCCGATGGCTTTCCAGATGCCGGCCTCGGCAAGCGGGCTATCACCACCACCGCCGAAAGTCATGGTGCCGAAACAGATGGTGGAAACGAGTAGTCCGGTGTCGCCCAGTGTTTTGTATTGCATGGTGTTCCTTTCGCTTAAAACAGATGGATTGCTTTGCTGAATTCAGACTGCAACACCGCCACGGACATTATTTTGCTTCGCTTGGTGCGCAAGGCTCCCCAAGGACGCATTTTGCCGAGATGGGACGCAGCATGCCGCGCTAGACGGGCTGCTCGCCGCAGGCCGCCAGGATTTGATCGGTGCTGCGGACGCGGCCCATGCGCGGGAAGATATTTTTGATAACGAAATTGTGGACCTCGGCGCTGACACTGGACATGGCGTCTTCGGCAAAGACCAGTTCGTAGCCCTGGTCGAAGGCGGCGCGCGCTGTGGACTCGACCCCGAAATTGGTAGCGATGCCGCCGAAGATGATGGTGCGAATGGCGCGGCGGCGAAGGTGTTGCTCAAGACTCGTGCCGTAGAACGCGCCCCACTGGCGTTTGGCGACTACCTGATCGCCGGGCTGCAAAATAATTTCCGGGACCAGTTCGGAAGCTTGCGGGGAGGCTGGGGTGGGCGGTCTTGCAATTGCAGCGTCCGTGGGCAGGCTGAGGGTTTCTCCGAGGAGCACGCGTACAAAGACGATGGTGCCGCCTTTTTGCCGGAGCGAGTCGGCCATTTGGACGGAGTTGCGGACGACGTCCTGCGAGGCGTGCGGAGCCAGTTGGCGGGCGGCGATGCCGTTTTGCAGATCGATCAAGACCAGGGCGGTGGTTTTGGGGTCGAGCGATAAATCCATGCGGGGGTCCTTGTGCGGCGTGGGCGGTTTCTCGGGGGATGTACTTGTCACCTTTATTGGAGTCAAGAACTCCTCCTGAGGTGACATGGTTTTTCCTTCGCGGCCAGAAGGCCTGAAACGGCAGGAGGCTGGAAAGGTTGTGGACCGGCGGGATTGCGCCGGTGAGTGAAGCGAACGTGCTAGAGTTTTGCTGCTAGGCGTTGGGCCGGTCGGCGGGCCTTGACCGTGCAGCGGCGGAAGTCTGCGGCACCCCTACGGGGACAAGCTGGAGGTGGATGTGGCCTATCGGGATTTGCGGGAGTTCGTCAAGAAGCTGGAGCGGGCCGGGGAGCTGAAACGGATCAAGCACGAAGTGGATCCGGTGCTGGAGATTACCGAGATTACGCAGCGCGTGGCGCGCGATGTTGCGCGCAAGGCGGATAGCGTTGGGCCGGCCTTGCTTTTTGAAAAGACCAAGGGATCGAAGATTCCTTTGCTGGTGAACACCTTTGGCAGCGTCGCACGGATGTGCCTGGCGTTTGAGGTCGAGGCGCTCGAAGATGTGGCCGGGCGGATCAGCGGGATGCTGGATATGAAGTCGCCGCAAGGATTGTTCGACAAACTGAAGATGCTGCCGAAATTGGCGGAGTTGGGGTCATTTTTTCCAAAGAGCGTCAAGAGCGGTGACTGCCAGGAGGTGATTCACAAGGGTGACGATGTAAACCTTTTTGATTTTCCGATCTTGAAATGCTGGCCGCAGGATGGCGGGAGATTTATCACCTTTCCGCTGGTGTTTACGAAAAATCCGGAGACCGGGAAGCGAAATGTGGGGATGTACCGGATGCAGGTGTATGACCAACGCACCAGCGGAATGCATTGGCAGACACAGAAGCACGGGGCGGCACATTTTCGTGCCGCCCGGGCGGCGAATCCGGAGGGGCGGATTGCGGTGAGCGTGGCGATTGGCGCGGACCCGGCTACAGCGCTCTCGGGCATGCTGCCGATCCCCCCGGACCTCGATGAAATGATGTTCGCGGGATTTTTGCGGAGAGAGCCGGTTGAGATGGTGATGAGCGAGACGAATGATATTGAAGTGCCGGCCAATGCGGAGATTATTTTGGAAGGCTATGTAAATTTAAACGAGATGCGGACCGAGGGGCCGTTCGGGGACCACACGGGGTTTTATTCGCTGGAGGGCGAGTATCCGGTGTTTCACGTGGAGTGCGTTACGCATCGCAAGGAGCCGATCTATCTGACGACCGTGGTGGGCCCGCCGCCGCAGGAAGATTATTTTATGGGCTATGCAGTGGAGCGGGTGTTCCTGCCGGTGATGAAGATGCAGTATCCGGAAATTGTGGATGTGGCCATGCCGGCAGAGGGGATTTTTCACAATCTGATGATTGTAGCGATCAAGAAGGGTTATCCCGGGCACGCGCGGAAAATCATGAGTGCCATTTGGTCGTTGGGACAGGCGATGTTTACCAAGGTAATTGTGGTGGTGGATCACGATGTGGATGTTCACAACTACAGCGAGGTGGTGTGGAAGGCGTTGTGCGCCGTTGATCCGCAGCGGGACACGCAGTTTGTAATCGGGCCGGCAGATACTTTGGATCACGCCACGCCGATGCAGGACTTGGGGTCGAAGATGGGGATTGACGCTACGCGGAAGTGGAAGAGCGAAGGATTTTCCCGCCCGTGGCCGGACGAGATTCTCATGGATGAAGCCACCAAGGCGCGCGTGGCGGGGATGTGGAAGTCCCTGGGGTTGTAAGGCTTTTCGCCGGGCGCGCCGCGCTGTCGCGCGCCGGAGCCGGGCTCCCGCGTTCGCGGTGCCTCGCAATGCTCGAGATGCCAAAGCGGCGGGAAGCTGCCGCACTCGAGCGAAAGCTGGCCTAGAGCCCGGGCAGCCAGTCCAGGCCGTCGACGCCTTTGCTTAGAGTGAGAGGCTCGGCCAATTTTCCCGATTGTAAGTCTAGGATTTGGATGCTGGCGGCGCTCGGGCAGCTTAGGTAGGCGTGCGAGCCGTCGGGCGAAAGGAGGATTTCGCCGGACGAGGGCGGCACGTCCACCGAGGAAAGCAAGGGGGCGGAGATGAGTTTGGCCGGCGTCAAATCGATGAGGAAGATTTTCCCGGCGGGCGACGCGGCGACGAGGCGCAGGTGGTCCGGTGTGACTGCCGAAGAGTAGACGGTGCTGGGCAGATTAATCCATTGCGTGATTTTGTTCTCGGCGGTGCTGATCATGGCGATGCGGGGATTGTCCTGGTCGTGGGTGAAGACATAGCGGCCGTCCGGTGAAATGGAAATGCGCTGTACGGTTTTGGCCACGGGGATGACGGTGAGCACGGCGCGTTTTGTCAGGTCCAGAACGCTCACGGTTCCGCTCGAGACGTTGGCGGTATAGGCGCGTTTGCCGTCCGGGGAGATTACGAACATGTGCGACTGCTCGGCGCCCGTGGGAACCTCGGCGATTACCTTGCGGGCAGCGGTATCCACAACAAAAATCGAATCTGCGAGCTCGGCGGAGACGTACAGCAAGCCGTCCGGGCCGAATTTTGCGCAATGCGGGCGCACGGGTTTGCCGAGGTCGATGTGCCCGGCGATTGCCCGGGTGTGCAGATCGACGATATCAATCGTGCGGCCGTCGGTGCCCGGCTTTCCTACGCCGGAATTGCCGTAGATGGGAACGTAAGCGAATTTGCCGTCGGGAGAAACGGCTACTTCGTGGCCGTTTATGCCGACTTCGACTTTTCCAAGTGTGGTGTGGGCGGCAGGGTCCAGCACGAGCAGAGTGTGATCACCCTGATTGGCGACGACGAGGAATCCCGGCGACCCCGGGGGCCGGTCCGCCACGGTATTTTCAGCGCACAACAGAGCGCACAACAGAGCGCACAAGGGCACGAGACCTAAGGACCATCGATTCATACAAGAAACCTCCGGACTGGGCGCGCGCGGAACAATTTGGCGCGCCAAGTATAGGCCGAAGCAGGCGCGTGGCGGAAGCGCACAAAAACTGCGCAAGCAATCGCAAGCTCACGGGCGGCCGGCGGGGGAATTGATGGCAAAGCATTACCGTCCGGAAGGACAGGGCTAAAAAAGGGTTAAAAACACTATAGATTGTGGTACTCAGACGTTCACTACGCAATATGTGCTGGGGCCTGCCCACAATACACCCAGAACTCCCGACGATTGCCCGTATTCCTTAGGCAACTGCGGCACAGAATTGCTTGACGGTGCCAGTACCCCGATGTCATAAACACTGCAACGGAACGCGTGCGGTAATTTGCAGGGCATTTCGCGCGGTAATTTCGCGGGGCAATTTCAAGTGCAAGCTGCAGGACAGAGCACTGGTCGTCTGCTAAGTATTGGGGTGAAGTCGGTCGTGATGGAATCTCGCGAAGTGATGAATGTGCGTCAGGCGTCGCAATATCTGGGGATCTCACCGGACACCCTGTACCGTTACATCACGGAAGGGGAAATACCTGCATTCAAGCTGGGGAATCGGTGGAAACTGCGTAAGACAATCCTGGACCGTTGGATGGAACGGAAGATGAGCCAGGCGCACGCGCGGCGCCGTTAGAACGCGCGAGCGAGAGGGGAAAAGGCTGGCATATGGGGTTATTTGGCGGGAAGAACAAACAGCTGGTGGGCTTGGACATCGGCTCGAGCTCGATCAAGACCGTGGAGCTGAAATCCACGAAGGCGGGCTATGAACTGGTCAGCTTCGGCATGGAGCCCCTGGCCCAGGACACCGTGGTAGATGGCGCGATTATGGATGCGCCGCAGGTGGCCAACGCCATCACCAAAATTTTCGATGCGCAGAAGATTAAGACCAAAGATGTGGCCACGTCGGTTTCCGGCCACTCCGTGATCGTCAAGCGCGTGCCGCTACCGCTGATGACCGAAGAAGAGTTGTACGACCGCATCCCTTCGGAAGCCAGCCAGCATATTCCCTTCGACATCGCGGACGTGAATTTGAGCTACCAGTTGTTGGAGTCCATGGACGCGCAGATGGACGTGCTGCTGGTGGCGGTCAAGAAAGATAAGATTTTGAATCATACCAACGTGCTGGCGCAGGCGGGCAAGACGCCGCGCGTCGTGGACATCGACGCCTTTGGGTTGCAGAACTGCTTTGAAGTGAACTACGAGCCGGACGCGGGGCAGACCGTGGCGCTGCTGAACGTGGGCGCCAGCGTCATGAACATCAATATCGTGCGCGGGGGCATTCCGCTGTTTACCCGCGACGTCAGCGTGGGCGGCAATCAGTACACCGACGCCCTGCAAAAGGAGTTGGATCTGAGTTTCGAGGATGCCGAACGCCTGAAGAAGGGTGAAGCCCTGCCCAGCGTCACGGATGACCAGAAACAGCAGATCCTGCGCAGCGTTTCCGACATTCTGACGCTGGAAATTCAAAAGACTTTCGATTTCTTCCGCGCCACGGCCAGCGGAGAAAACATTCAGCGCATCGTGGTGGCTGGGGGAACGGCGCGCGTTCCCGGGTTGGTGGACCTGCTGCGCGAAGAGTTCGCCATGCCCGTCGAGGAGCTCAACCCCTTCCGAAAAGTTTTGATCAATCCCAGCAAGCACAGTGACGACCAGATTCGGGAGATGGCGCCGCGCTTGGCCATTGCCGTGGGGCTGGCGCTGAGGAGCTTTGACTAGCCATGATCCGCATAAACCTTCTCGGACAGATTCGACCCCGCTCGGCGAGACGGCCAGTGGATACCGGAGCGGCGTTGCCGTTGCTGTTTATCGGCCTGGGTGTGGCGCTCGGTCTGGCGGTGCTGTTGTACATGGGCTATCAGCTCAAGAGCCAGCTGGCCATCGAGCAAAACAAAATCCAGAATCTGCGGGCGCAAAAGACGCAGCTTGAGCAGATCAAGTCGCAGGTGGAAGCTTTCGATAAACAACGCATCGTGCTGCAACAGCGCGTGCAGACCATCGAACAGCTGCAGCGCGACCGCACCGGCAGCGAAGAGTTGCTGGACATGGTGGCCAACACCGTTTCGCGCACCGAGAATCTGTGGCTGACTACGCTGACGCGCAAAGGCAACACGTTGTCGATGGAGGGTTCCTCGGCGTCTATCAACGCGGTGGCCAACTTCATTACCGCCATGAAGCGCTCGGGATATTTCCAGAAGGTCGAAATTAAAGAATCGAAGCAGGACGAAAGGAATACCACGGTGCAAACGTTCGTATTCCAGATCTCCGCCGAAATTGCTCCGCCTCCGGCGGCACAGCCCAAGCCGGCCAGCGTGCCGATGAAAGCTGCGCCGAGTGCGGTGCCGGCCAAGAAAGGTTAAGAACGCGCCATGGCCAATCCGTTTCGCGACATGTCGGTGGTGATGCAGGTACTGGTAGGGGTAGCGATTGCTGTGTTCCTGGTGCTGCTCGGTGTGTATGTGCCGCTCTCGCCCGTGGCCCAAGCGCGAACCGACCTGGACAAAGCGGTGCAGGACCGCACGAAATTGACGCAGGAAGTAACACAATTGCAGGTTTATCAACAGCGCTACGGTGAGCTCAAGCAGCAGATGGACGCGCTTTCCAAACAGCTGGAAACGTTGAAGACCATCGTGCCCGAAGACAAGGACACCGACGAATTTATCCGCCTGTTGCAAGGCGCGGCCAGCGCGTCGAACGTGCAACTGCGGCGCCTGACGGCGCAGGCTATCGTTTCCAAGGAATACCACTACGAGATGCCGTTTGAAGTGCAGGCCGACGGCCCGTACTTCAACATTCTGGACTTTTTCGGCCGCTTGAGCCGCCTGTCGAGAATTATCAACGTCGGGGATTTGACGTTTTCGGATCCGGATGCCGTCAAAAGCGGCGCGAAATACACCGTCCGCCCCGGCACCACGGTAGCGGCTGTTTTCACAGCCACAACATTTTTTACCAAGCCCGCTGACACGGGGACTGCGGCGCCCACCGGCGCCAAGAGCTCCGGCGCGGCGGCTGGAAAACCCTGAGCGGGAATGAGCGAACTATGCGTTTTGTGAACACTCTCATCCTAGGGATTTTACTCGCGGCAGCCGCACCCGGGTTGCTGGCGCAGACGACGCAGCCTGCTGCGAAGCCCGCCGGCAAATCCGCGTCCGCGCCGGGGAAAAAGTCCTCGACGAAAAAAGCGGCTAACCCATCCCCCAAAGCTGCGGCCAAGCCCGTGGAAGCCAGCGCCGATGCGGAAGGCGAGAGCAAGGCTGGACGCCGAGATCCCTTTGAGTCGCTGGTCGGTCGCCAGCAAGCCGCGGCCAACGCTTCCAAAAACCTGCCTCCGGGCAAGGCCGGACTGCAGGTGAGCACGCTGCGCCTCGACGGCATCGTGAAGTCTTCCAACGGCATGATCGCCATGGTTACCAATCCGCAGTCGCGCACTTATTTCCTGCGCGAGGGCGACCAGTTGTACGACGGAAAAGTGGAAAAGATTGCGATGGACGGCGTTTCGTTTCACGAGTTGGGCAAAGATGCCTTCGGAAAGCCCGTGGAGCGTGAAGTGAACAAACGAATTTACTCGAGTGGTGCAGGAGAACAGCAATGAAGACGACTCGGCCGGCCTTACGGTATGGCTGCTTGATTCTAGCGAGCATGGCCTTGGCGCTCAGCCCGGTGCTGGCGCAGACCGCCGATCCCAGCGGCCCCTCAGCGGTTATGGGGACGACCGCCGCGGTAATCTCTAGCGTGGCCATTACCCAGGCTCCGGAACGCGCCGCCGTGCGCGTTGAAGGAGAAGGGCATCTTGACGTGCACGCCGCCCGGCTGCAAAGCCCCGAGCGACTGGTGCTCGATTTTGCTGGCGCCCGCCTGCACGTGGATAAGACTTTGATTCCCGGCGTTTCCGCCCCGGTTCGTGGCGTACGGCTCGGACAGTACCGCCCGGACGTGGCCCGCATCGTTGTGGATTTGACCGATGCGACGCCTTATCAGATTGCGCGGGACGGTTCGTCCGTGGTCATCTATTTCGACGCCCAGCCCGCGGCGCCCGCGGCTGCTTCGGGCAAAACCATCAGCACCTCCAACGAAAGCGAAATTACCGCGGACGAGAAAGCCGCTCGTCCGCAATTTTACGACGTAAAAGCGACTCCGCGCGCAGCCTCGGCGCGAACCGTTAAAGCGCTGCAGATTACCGCCCCGCACTTTTCCTTGCCGGTTGAACTGACCCAGCCCGTGTATGCCCTCGGATCGTTCGGCTCCGCCGGGCAGCCGGAACGCCCGGCCGATAGTTCCGCACAGCAGGCTGCGCAACAAGCCGTACAACAGGCCAACACGGCCGCGTCCACTCTGGCCACACAGACGCCCCCGGCTCAGGCGCCCAGCGTCTCCGGCGGCAAGTACTCGGGCGAGCCCATCTCCGTCAACCTCAAGGATGTGGACCTGCGCGATTTCTTCCGACTCATCCACGAAATCAGCGGCCTGAACGTGGTGCTCGATCCCGCGGTCAAAGGCACGCTGACCATCGTGCTGGACGAAGTGCCCTGGGATCAGGCGCTAGACATCGTGTTGCAGAACAACGGGCTCGATAAACAGCTCAACGGAAACGTTTTGCGCATCGCCACACGCGATACCCTCAAGAAGGAAGCAGAAACGCAGCGCGACCTTGAGAAGGCTCGCGCGGATGCGACCTCGCCCATCACCGTCACGCGGCAGCTGAGCTACGCCAAAGCCTCGACCATGAAGGACGTGTTGAAGAAATTCCTGTCATCCCGCGGGGATATTCTTTCCGATGATCGCTCCAATCAACTGATCATTCGCGATATTCCTCAGGTGATTCCGACGGTGGACAACCTGATCCACCAGCTCGATCGCAAATCGCAGCAAGTGGAAATCGAAGCGCGCGTGGTTGCCGCTTCGCGTTCCTTCGCGCAGGATATCGGAACGGAATTGGGCTTCGCGGGCACCACCACCGGGGGGCGCTCGTTGTTTAGCGGCAATCCGGTGGTCGGCGGCAGCGGCGTGACCACGGCGGCCGGCATTCCGGCGTCTCCCGTGACCGTGAGCACCTCGAGCGGCATCGTTCCCGGCAACGGCGTGACTTCCGGTATTCCCCTAAACACCAACCTGGGCGCAGGCGCACCGACGAGCGGCTTCGGGTACTCGTTCCGTTCGTCGAATTTCGCCCTGGACTTTTTCATCTCCGCGGCGGAATCGAAGGGCGTTGGAAAACTGCTCTCGAAGCCCCGCGTGGTGACCCAGAATAACGAAAAGGCCACCGTCAAACAGGGTACCAAGATCCCCATCCAGACCACCATTAACAACACCATCTCGGTGCAATTCATCGACGCGGTATTGAAGCTGGAAGTGACGCCGCAGATCACCGCGGACGGCACCATCTTCATGGATGTGCTGGTGGAAAATACCCAGATCGACACCGGTATTCCCCGCGTGCAGGGCATTCCGGCTCTTGATACGCAGTCGGCGGAAACCAAGGTATTGGTTGCCGACGGAGGAACGGTGGTTATCGGCGGCATTATCGTTTCCCAGCAGACCGTCAACATTCAAGAGGTTCCCTTCATCGGCAGCTTGCCGATTATCGGCAACCTCTTTAAGCGGACCACCGTCAATGTGCAGTCGCAGGAGTTGCTGTTCTTCCTGACGCCGCGCATCATTCCCGGATAAGCCCGTGGATCAGCCGGACCGGAGCGAACCTGGCCTGGACAATCTAACCAGCTTCTAAAAAAGAGAGGTGGCCACTGGCCTCCTCTCTTTTGTCTTTATGTTCCCCACAGCGCCGCCCCGCCAGAAAAATCGCCACCGCCACCGCCGCCAGCCGGTTTCCTGTGACCTGCACAACCTTGGGGCAAAGGCCGGCCGGCCGTGGGGCGGTAGAAGGCGGCCAGAAATCACGCCGGCAACTCCCGTTCTCATCAATTCCCAGGCACTACTGCTAGAGCGGCTCGAGCCCGCTGACGCGGGATGCCCGCGCGATCCCCGGCATTTTTCCCTGCCGCCGGGCGCCGAGGTCCGATTGCAGGTTGCGCTACGCGCCGACGGTCCTGCGCTATCTCGGGACAGAGAGTTAGCGATAAACTGGAAGAATGGAGAAGAGTTTCGCGAACCGGCGGCGCGCCCTGCGGCGCTTGATCGGGAGAGAAAAACTCGACCGCCTGCTACTCACGGACCCCGCGGATTGGTATTACATCACTGGGTTTACGGGCGATTCCGGGGCGCTCGTGGTGTCGCGGGAAGCAGGGAAGAGCGCCAGCTTGATCACCGATGGGCGGTTCATTTCCCAGGCTGGCGATGAGACCAGTCAGGTCAGAATCGTGACGCAAGCCGGGGCTTTGTACTCCTCGGTGGGCAAGTTTTTGCTCGCGGGAGGGGGCCGCCGGGTGGGCTTCGATCCCGGACAGTTAACGGTGGCGCAGCATGGGGAACTATTGCGGGAGACGGGTAAACGCATCGCGTGGCACGCCGCACCCGGGCTGACTGCCAGCCTGCGCATGCGCAAAGAGCCTGTGGAACTGGCTGCCATGCGCCGGGCCGCCGTTGTGGCGGACGAGGTGATGGCCGCCGCGGCCGGCATGCTGAAGCCCGGCGTGCGAGAATTTGAAGTTGCCGCCGAGATTGAATATCAAATGAAGAAGCGCGGCGCTTCGGGGACAGCGTTTGAAACGATCGTGGCCTTCGGCGCGCGCGCGGCCCTGCCACACGCTCGGGCTACCTCCAAACGCTTGAAGAAAAATGAGTTGGTGGTGCTGGACCTGGGTGCTATACTCGCGCACTATTGCAGCGACATCACCCGCACCTATTTTGTTGGACGGGCGCCGTCGCGCGTGCGCGGCTGGTACCGGGCGGTACTTGAAGCGCAGACCGCTGCCGTTGCAGCGGTGCGGAACGGGGCCAGTTGCGGGGACGTCGATGCGGCAGCCCGCAATGTTCTGGCTGGCCATAAACTGGACAGCCATTTCATCCACAGCACCGGCCACGGGCTTGGCCTTGTGGTTCACGAGGATCCCCGGGTGGCCAAGGGCCAGACCAGGTTGCTCGAACCTGGAAACGTGATTACCATCGAGCCAGGGGTCTACTTTCCAGGAATCGGCGGGATTCGCATCGAAGATGACGTGGTGGTGCACGCCAATCGCAGTGAGGTATTGACCCGCGTTTCGCGGGATTTCACCGAGCTTTAAAAAAAAGGCATGAAACGTAAAAAGTCCCCGAAAACTACCGGCAGCCCGTCGTTCGCCAGCCCGGAAATCGCGCAGATCGAACAGCTCCTGCAGTTCATGACCGAACATAACCTCGAGGAGTTTGAGTACTCGCGGGGCGACTTGCGCATTCGTTTGCGCAAGCCGGCGCAGGGAATGTACCTGGCCGGGCCTCGTCCGGGAGTTCCCGAGATTATCGTGGCCGGTGAGCCCCATGCAGGGTCCGCGCAACCGGTCTCGGGCCCGGGAAGCGGCCATGGCGCGTCACCGCACGGCGGTGGTGGGTCGCCCGAAGGACGTTCCACCGAGGATTTGCACCTGGTCAAGTCGCCCATTGTAGGCACGTACTACGAATCGCCTAGCCCGGGAACGGAAGCCTTCGTAAAGGTGGGTGCGCAAGTGGACACCGGGCAGACGCTGTGCATTGTCGAAGCCATGAAGCTCATGAATGAAATCGAATCCGACGCTAGCGGAGAGATCGTGAAAATTTTTGTGGAGAACGGCCAGCCCGTCGAGTATGGGCAGCCGCTCTTTGGCATCCGTCCCGGCCGCAAACGGTAGGCCGCCCTCATTCTATGTTCCAGAAAATACTAGTAGCGAATCGCGGGGAGATTGCCCTGCGGGTTATCTGCGCTTGTAAAGAGCTGGGAATCTCCACGGTGGCCGTGTATTCCGAGGCCGACCGTAATTCTTTGCATGTGCGTTTCGCCGATGAAGCCGTATGTATTGGTCCAGCGCGCAGCAGCGAGAGTTATTTGAACATTCCGCAGGTCATCAGCGCGGCGGAGATCACCAACGTCGATGCCATCCATCCCGGTTACGGATTCCTCAGCGAGAACGCCAACTTCGCCAAAGTTTGCGAGGCCTCGGAAATTACCTTCATCGGGCCCACTCCCGAAGTGATCGAAATGATGGGGGAGAAGGACCGCGCACGGCGCGAGATTACCGCGGCCGGACTGGTAACGGTTCCGGGCAGCGCGGGCATCGTCGAAGGCGAAGAGCAGCTGGGCAAGGCCGCCGCCGACATCGGCTACCCGCTTATTTTGAAAGCGGTCGCGGGCGGAGGCGGGCGTGGCATGCGCGTGGTGCGCAAACAGGAAGAGCTGCTGAACGCCTACGAGACGGCGCGCAGTGAGGCGCAGCAGGCTTTTGGCAATCCGGACGTTTACGCCGAAAAATTTATCGAGCATCCCCGGCACATCGAGTTTCAGGTGCTTGGCGATCAGTACGGCAAAGTGATTCATCTCGGCGAACGCGAATGCACCATCCAGCGGCGCCACCAGAAGTTGCTCGAAGAGTCTCCTTCGCCCGCCATGGATTCCAAGCGTCGCAAGGAATTCGGCGCGAAAGTCGTAAAAGCGCTGCAGAAGATCGGCTATACGAACGCCGGCACGGTCGAATTTTTGATGGACGAAGACGGTTCGCTTTACTTTATTGAGATGAACACGCGCATTCAAGTCGAGCACCCGGTGACAGAGCTGCTCACTGGGGTGGATTTAATCAAGGCGCAAATTCGCATAGCCGCCGGCGAAAAGATGGAAGACGCCGCGGGCGAAATTCATTTCTCTGGCCATGCCATCGAGTGCCGCATCAATGCCGAAGACCCCGTCACGTTCGTCCCTTCCGCGGGACGTATCACCACGTTTCAGGCTCCCGGCGGCACCGGCGTGCGCGTGGATTCTGCCGCGTATGCCGACGCGGTGATCCCACCTTATTACGATTCCATGATCGCCAAGCTCATCGTCAAAGGCCGCGACCGCGGAGAAGCCATCGGACGCATGAAGCGCGCGCTCGAAATGTTCGTGATCGAGGGGATCAAGACTTCCATTCCGCTGCAGCGACGCATCCTGGCCGATCAGGATTTCGCAGCGGGAACTTTTGATACCCACTTCATCGAAAAATTGCTGGGAACCAACGGAAAATAAGCGGTGAAGCGCCTTGTCCTACCCCGCCTGTATGTGATACTTGATGCAGCATTGCTAAACCAGGCGAAGCTCAAACAATCCGAAACAGAGTGCGCGAAGAGTATGCTGGCGGCCGGAGTGCGCCTGCTGCAATGGCGGGACAAGCAGGCTGGCGCGCGGGAACTGCTCCATAAATCGCGCGGGCTTGCCGAAATTATCTGCCCGCAGGGCGCGCTATTGTTTGTGAACGACCGTCCCGACGTGGCCCATCTGGCCAGCGCAAGCGGAGTGCATGTGGGGCAGCATGATTTAAATGCGGAGCAAGCTCGCGCCGCGCTCAGTAAAGAACAGTTGGTCGGCGTCTCCACACACAACCTTGAGCAGTTCGCTGCCGCCGCGGCCAGCGCCGCGGACTACATCGCCATAGGCCCGATCTTTGCGACACGCACAAAAGCGAACCCCGACCCGGTGGTAGGCGCGCAATTGATCCGCCGGGCGCGAAGTCTGACCACTAAGCCCATCGTAGCCATCGGAGGCATCACGCTCGAGCGCGCCCCGGAAATCATCGCTGCGGGAGCCGATTCCCTGGCCGTAATCAGCGACATTTTGCTGGCGCGCGATCCGGCCGCGCGCGCCGGGCAATACGTTGCCGCGCTCGAAAAATTACCGCCAGTCGGAATTCAAAACGATTCCGGCGCCCGGCCGAACTAACCAAAGCCACACCTATGCCAGAATCGACCACCTCTTCCGCGCGACTTCCCGAATCGGGGGAGAAAGGTTTTGTCCGCGCCATCGGCCTCTTTGACGGCACCATGATCGTCGTCGGGTCCATGATCGGCTCGGGGATTTTTATCGTTTCCGCGGACATCACGCGGCAGACTGGGTCGACGGGCGGCTTGCTGCTCACGTGGATTCTCACCGGCCTATTAACGATTGCCGCCGCCCTGTCGTTCGGCGAACTGGCCGGCATGTTTCCTCACGCGGGCGGTCAATACATTTATTTGCGCGAAGCCTATTCACCGCTGTGGGGCTTCCTTTTCGGCTGGACGCTCTTCCTGGTAATTCAAAGCGGCACGATCGCCGCCGTGGCGGTGGGTTTTGCCCGCTATCTCGGCGTATTGCTTCCCGCTGTTTCGCCAAAGACCTGGATCATTGCGCCCCTCGCCCTCGGTTCGAAATACGCGATCAGTCTATCGGTGCAACAGCTCGTGGGCATCGTCATGGTGCTGTTCCTGACCTTCCTCAACACCCTGGGCGTGCGTCTTGGCAAATTGATCCAGAACATCTTCACCACCGCCAAAACGCTGGCCTTGCTCGGTTTGATTTTTCTGGGCGTTTTCATAGCCCATAATCACGCTGCCATAGCCGACAATTTTTCGCGCCTTTGGGCGGTCCGCAACCCTGTGGCCATCGAGCCCGGCACAAGCTTGTTCCGCCAATTCCTTCCCACCATCACGGCTGCCAGCGGCGCTTTCGGTTTAACCGTTGCTTTCGGCGTTGCCCAGGTCGGCTCGCTGTTTTCCTCCGACGCCTGGAACAACATCGGCTTCACCGCCGCCGAATTGAAAAATCCCAAGCGCGACGTAGCCCTTTCCATGGCCTTTGGCACGCTCATCGTCACCGCGCTTTATGTACTGGCCAACCTCGCTTACTTGTGTGCCTTGCCGCTGGGGCAAATTCAAAACGCTCCGGACGACCGTGTTGCGACGGCGGCCCTGGAAGCCATATTCGGACCGGCCGGCGCGCTGATCATGGCCGCTGCGATTATCGTTTCCACTTTCGGCTGCAACAACGGCCTGATCCTCGCCGGAGCCCGCGTCCCCTGGGCCATGGCCCACGACGGCCTGTTCTTTAAGGGCATGACCAAGCTGAACTCAAGAGGCGTCCCGGCCACCGCCCTCGTATTTCAAGGCCTTTGGGTGTCGATCCTCATCACGCTGCGCACGCGTCTGGTGGATGCCGCGGGTGTGGTCACCTACGGCAATCTCTATAGCAATCTGCTCGATTACGTGGTCTTCTCCGTCCTGATCTTCTACGTCCTCACCGTGGCGGGCGTAATTGTCCTGCGCATCAGGCGCCCCGGCGCCGAGCGCCCGTACCGTACGTTCCTTTATCCCGTATTGCCGCTGCTGTACATCGTCACGGCCTCGGCCATTCTGTGTGTGCTGCTTTTCTATCGCACGCAGACCGCCTGGCCAGGACTGGTAATTGTACTTTTGGGCCTTCCGGTATATCTCGTGTGGTCCAAACGTGGGACGGCAAAGAATGCGTCACCATAGCGATTTAGTTCTAGTGCTGCGGACAGTTGCGACTCTACAATAGGCACGCCAAATTGGCAGCACAGAGCAACCGTGGGGAGCTATCCCCAAAGGAGGAGTTGCGTGGGCAACCCCTTGTTCGCAACGAAGTCGATCAACACGCTAATGGCCGAGGCCGGGGACACCGGAACGCACGCTCTTAAGCGAGCACTTGGTCCCGTAAACCTGATGACCTTGGGCATCGGCGCCATCATTGGCGCTGGCATTTTTGTACTGACCGGCTCCGCTGCTTCGCTCTACGCCGGTCCCGCGATCATGCTTTCGTATGTGTTCGCCGGGATCGGTTGCGTGCTCGCCGGGCTTTGTTATGCGGAATTCGCCTCTCTGATTCCCATCGCCGGGTCGGCATACACTTACGGTTATGCCACGCTCGGCGAGATCGTGGCTTGGATTATCGGCTGGGACTTAATTCTGGAATATGCCTTCGGTGCGGCTACGGTGGCCAGCGGCTGGAGCAGCACACTCATCGCTTTTTTGCAGGATTATGGCATCAACCTGCCGCCACAAATCTGCGATGTCCCCGGCGCGAAATGGGTCTTCTTCGATGGCCGCTGGTCGCCGCTGGTCACTCTAAACCTGACTCCTGCGCAGCTAGCCTCCGCGCCCATGGCCACCACCAGCTTCAACTTGCTTGCCTTTCTCGGCGTTATCGCGGTTACCATCATTCTGATCATTGGCATCAAGGAATCGGCTAACTTCAACACCGGCATCGTCTTCGTGAAACTCGCCGCTGTTTTTACCTTTATTGCCGTAGCCTCCGCGTTCCTGCTTAAGCATCCGCAGATTGCGCATGAGAATTGGCGGGTCTTCCTGCCGCCCAACACCGGACAGTTCGGGTCTTTCGGCTGGTCGGGCGTTTTACGTGGAGCGGGTGTGGTCTTTTTTGCGTACATCGGCTTCGATGCAGTTTCGACCGCGGCGCAAGAAGCGCGCAACCCGCAAAAAGATATGCCCATAGGTATTCTCGGTTCGCTCACCGTCTGCACCATCTTGTATATCGTCGTCTGCGGATTGCTGACCGCCATGGTGCACTATTCGCGCTTGAACATCGGCGCGCCCGTCTCGCTGGCTATCCGCGAAACGGGTGTGAAGTGGGGCAGCTACGTGGTGAATGCGGGGGCGCTCGCGGGGCTCAGTACCGTCATGCTGGTCATGTTGCTCGCGTCGGCCTCTGTGTGGCGATCGTTGCCGCCGTCGTGCCCATCGGCGATCTTGGCCAACTCGTGAGCATAGGCACGTTGCTGGCGTTCGTGATTGTTTGCGGCGGCGTGTGGATTCTGCGTGTGCGCCGCCCGGATCTGGTGCGCCCTTTTAAGACCCCGTGGGTCCCCATCATTCCAATTCTGGGCATGCTTGTTTCGCTCGGGCTGATGTCCGGGCTCAAAGCCGTGACATGGATCCGCTTGGTCGTCTGGCTTGCGATTGGCATGGTCATATACTTCACCTACAGCGTGAAGCACAGCCATGTGCGCAACGCAGCGAAGTAGCGCAAGCGAGTGTTGGTTGATGATCCGGCAGTCGGAGCGGGGTGCCCGACATCTCATAAACACTAACTTCCGGTACTCGTTGTGACCATCAATGACCCGGACGCAGCACGCTTCGTCGCCGAGCAACGGAAACGACGATTTGCCAGGCAGCATCGCCGAATTCGCCAAGGACGTTCGGGACTTCGAACGGGAAAACTTGCCCTGCGACGTTCCTCAGAATCTAGCAAAGTCTCCCCTGCTGTCAGTTAAGCTAGTATTGTACTGACTGGCTGATGACGCCCTTCCGCGCAAATCTCAACGCCTTCTGGCGCCGCCTTTCGCGCCTCGACCTCGTCGCGCTGGTCCTCCTTGTTCTGGGCGGCACCGTCTATGTCCTCGGTGGCAGCGGCGGCGGACTCAGCTTCATCAAGTTTCTCGCCGCCATTTCCGCCGTTTACATGATCGTCCGCATGATCGGCTGGTGGCGCACGCGGCTGCTCTGGCGCTTGCGCGACCGCATCATCGTCGCCTTCCTCTTCCTGGCCCTGGTCCCCGTCTTGCTAGTCGTCGCGCTGGTGTATTTCACTGGAACGATTCTATACACGCAACTGGGCGGCTATCTCCTCTACGTGGATTTGCAGCATCGCGTCGAAATGGTCTCCGAAGGCGCCGAACAAATCTCGACTGCGCTCCATAGCACCGCCTCCGGCATATCGCCCGCTGACGCCGAACAAATCGTAGCCTCCCAGGAACACGCCGTTTACGATCGTGAGCTCCCCGGCTTGGTCGTCGAATACGCCGATGATCCCAAGCTTTTGCATGCCGTCGCGGGTCCTGGCGCTCGGCAATTTGCCGGCCTTGTGCAGCAAGGCGCCCGTCTCTCGCTGGTAGGTTTGCGTGGCGTGGATACCCCCCGTGGTTTACGCGTGGTCACCCTGCGCGTTCCGGTCACGCCGGAGTTTCTCGCCACCCTGGCGCCGGACCTCGGAGTTCTGCACGTCGATATTCTGGAGCGCTATGATCCTGTCCGCCCCGCCAGCGTCCTCTACCCCTTTGGCGACGCAAAATATTCCGCCGTACGCCGTGTCACCGCGCGCAACCGCGCGCTGCAACCCAAGCTCTTATGGCTCGACCCCATCATCACCGGAGTCTCCAAATTTGAAGCCGTATACCTCGAAGAGGACGAAAGCCAGCACGGGCAAAATGGTGGCGGCCTTCCCCGCAGGCTGGAAAGCGCTGCGGTGCAGAAAAGTTGGCCCGTGGTGGCCTCCTTTAGCGCCCGGCCATCCGGCCTGAACGCTCGCATCTTTTCTTCGATCGGCGAACTCGGCATCATCTACCTTTTGCCCTTTATTCTGGTGGTCGTCGCCCTGCTCATTATTGAAGCCGCAGCGCTGTTCACCGGCATCGTCATGACCCGCCGCATCACCACGGCGGTCGACGATCTTTACGCCGCCACGCGCTACGTGCAGTCGGGGGACTTCACCCATCGCGTGCGCGTTGACCGCCAGGACCAACTCGGTGTCCTCGGCGAATCGTTCAACGAAATGACCGGCTCGGTCAGCAATTTGATCGAGGAAAAGACCCGCCGGCAACGCCTCGAAAATGAAATCTCCATCGCCCGGGAAGTACAAAACCAGCTCTTTCCCCGGCAATTGCCATCCGTGCCTGGCGTCGAAATCGAAGCCATCTGCAAAGCCGCGCGCGCCGTCAGCGGCGACTACTACGATTTCATCCAGCTGAGTCCGACCAAGGTGGCCGTTGCCATCGCCGACATTTCCGGGAAGGGAATTTCCGCGGCCCTGCTGATGGCCAGCCTGCAGGCCGCTCTGCGGAGCCAGATGCTGGCTCCCGGGAGCGAAACGCTGAGCGCTTCTGAACTGGTGTCGCGGCTTAACAAGCATCTCGTGCGCAACACCGGCGACGACCGCTTCGCCACATTCTTTATTGCGATCTACGACAGCGCCGCTCGCACGCTGCGCTACTGCAACGCCGGTCACTTGCCGACATTTCTGCTGTCCGTCGCGCAAGCCGTGCACCTCGACAAGGGCGGCATGGTCCTCGGCGTCATCGAGGATTATCCGTTTGAAGAAGGCACGGTAAACGTGCCGGCCGATGCGCTGCTCATCGGCTACAGCGACGGCCTCATCGAACCTGAAAATGTCTACGGCGAAGAGTTTGGCATTCCGCGCCTTGAGCAAGCCGCCATCCGGGTGCAAAACCGCGAGCCGCGGGAAGTCTGCGAGTCCCTCATGGCAAGCGTGGAGGAATGGGCCGGCACTCCCGAGCAAGCCGACGATATGACCGTTATCGTCGCCCGCCTTCGTTGATCCTGGACGCGGCGGCTGGACGCCGCTTTGCGGCGTACGCGAATCCTGTAACCCCGGGAGTTTGGGTCTGCGCCGCGCGGCCACTCCCGCGCCAGCGGATGCAGCCCGGAGAGCAATCCATTTCGGCCCGCAGTCGCCCCCCGTCCAACCGCGTCCAGCCTATGGAGTCACGGTATATTCTGCTGCGGAACCGCTCCGTCACCGTTCTGCAGCTCGAATCCGGGCGGGTATTTTCCGCTTCGCATTGGCGCTAAAGGGGAAGCCTGACAGCTTCGGATCGCCCGTGCCCATTAGCACGCTGTCGCTCTGGGTGGGTAAGGTTTGGCGGATTCAGATATTTGCACAAAATGTAAGCTGCCCTCTGCCTGGGCTATACTGGCAGAAAGCTTTTCGGGGCGAGGGACGCATGTCGTTGCGGAATCGTGTGGCCTTGGTGACGGGCGGCAGTCGCGGCATAGGCCGCGGTATCGCCACGCGTTTGGCCAAAGATGGCGCGCGGGTAGCTATCGCATACCGCTCCAACAAGGGCGCCGCGCAGCAAACGCTGCGTCAAATGCAAACCGCGGGAGCGGATTGCGTTGCGATCGAGACAGATATTTCCGATGCCGGTCGCGCCGAACAGTTGGTGCAGACGGTCGTCGATCGTTTCGGCCGGCTCGATGTGTTGGTAAACAACGTCGGCGATTTTCGTTGGGGCACGCTCAGCGAATCCTCGCTCGACGACTGGAAAAGCATCTTCGCTTCCAACCTGATGACCGTCGTGTACGTGAGCCGCGCCGCCCTCCCGCACATGCGCAAGTCCCGCTGGGGCCGCATCATCAATATGGGCGCGGTAGGCGCCGAACGTGCTTTCGGACAAGCCAAGATTTCCGCCTATGCGGCTGCCAAAGCCGCCGTGGTCGCGCTATCGCGTTCCCTGGCGCTTGAAGAAGCGAAAAATGGCATCACCGTGAACGTGGTGAACCCTTCCAGCATCGATGAAAACGAACTCACCATCGAGGAAGCCAGAAAGATTCGCGACGCCCGTTTCCCGATTGGCCGTCCACCCACGACCGAAGACGTGTCCGCCGCGGTGGCCTTTTTCGCCTCCGAAGAAGCCGAATACGTGACCGGCCAAGTCGTCAACGTAAGCGGCGGCTGGATGCTGTAGCGGCCGGCTGCGGGTTACCTGACAGCGCACTGGAGGCGAGCTTTTTTTTGCGTCACTGAGAAATTGTCATTCCGAACAAAGCGAGGAACCTGCTTTCTGCTGCGCCGCCACCTCCCATGAAAGCCCTAACCGCATCCGAAATGCGCGACGTCGACCGCCTGACCACGGAGCGCCACAACATCTCCGGCGCGCAGCTAATGGAAGCCGCGGGCAGGCATGTGGCAGACGCCGTACTGCGTCTGTGCCCGCCGGAAAACGGCGAGCGTATCATCGTCCTCTGCGGCAAAGGCAACAACGGCGGCGACGGTTTAGTCTGTGCGCGATACCTGAAAAATGCCGGACGCGAACCGCGCGTCTGGTTCTTCGGCCCAGAACCAAAATCTGGCACCGACGCCGGCGACAATTTTCGCCGCTGGCAGCAAGTTAGCCAACGCACCAGTTTCATTGAAGATGCGGCCGCTTGGGAAAAAAAACGCGAAGCCCTCGGACGCGCGCAAGTGATCGTCGACTCGCTCCTTGGCACCGGCCTGCGCGGTGCCGCCGAAGGATTAATCGCGCAAGCCATCGAAGAAATAAACCGTATTTCGAAAAATGCCACCGCGGCAAATCCCGGGTTGATCCTCGCTGTAGATACACCGTCCGGTTTGCCGTCCGACGGCGAAGCCGCAAGCGGCCCGGTCCTGACCGCGCACCGCACCGTTACCTTTACCGCGCCCAAGACTGGGCAACTTGAATCGCACAATGCCGCGCAAGTCGGTGCCCTCGAGGTGGTGCAAATCGGCTCACCACGCGCGCTGGTAGAGGAAATTGGCAAAGGCGCCTTGCGTTGGGTGGAAGCGCGGGAATTTTCGCAGCTGCCCTTGGTGCGCCCGTGGGATTCCAACAAGGGTGTTTACGGCAACCTGCTTTTGGTCGCGGGTTCCACGGGAAAAAGCGGCGCCGCAATTCTTAGCGGCAGCGCCGCGTTGCGCGGGGGCGCCGGTCTGGTAACCATCGCTACGCCGAGCCCGGTCCTAGCCATCATTGCTGGCGCGCATCCCGAATACATGACCGAACCGCTCGAAGCCAGCGGCGATGGAACCATTGCTCTGGCCAGCTGGACGAACAAGCGTTTCGAGAAGCTTCTGGAAAAAAGAACCGTCCTGGCAATGGGTCCTGGCCTCGGCGCGGAGCCCGCGACGCAGGATTTTATTCGCGCGGTAGTTCACAATGCGGGAGTTCCGATTGTGCTGGATGCCGATGGTCTCAACGCCTTCGCTGGCCAAGCGGAAAAACTCCGCGACAGAAAAAGCAAATTTCTCGCGATCACTCCCCATCCTGGCGAAATGGCGCGCCTCTGCGGAAGCAGTATAAAACAAGTGCAGGCCGACCGGCTCAAAACCGCCCTGAGCGCCGCGCGCGATTGGAACGCTCATGTCATCTTGAAGGGCTTTCACACCATCGTTGCTTCGCCTGATGGCGCAGTCTTTGTAAACACCAGCGGAAATCCCGGGCTCTCCAAAGGCGGTTCGGGCGACGTCCTCACCGGCTTTCTCGCCGCGCTGACCGCACAATTTCGCACCGATGACTGGTTGCGAGTGCTCGCCCTCGGTGTCTATCTGCACGGTAAAGCCGCCGAAATTGCCACCGCCAATAGCGACATCTCCGGTCTGCTTTCCAGTGATCTGGTGGACGCCTTGCCGCATGCGCGTCGCGCCCTTCTTGAGGAGTTGCAACGCAGTGCCTGACGAAAATCTCAGCACTTCCGTCTCGGACGCTTTCGTCTCCTCCGTCGTCACGCAGTCAGCGGAAGAAACGACTGCCTGGGGCCGGGAATTCGCCAAGCGCCTCGTCGCGCCGGCCCTGGTATTGCTCACGGGCGAGCTTGGCACCGGCAAGACCACGCTAACCAAAGGCATCGTTGCCGGCCTGGGCGTCGCCAACGAAGAAGACGTCACCAGCCCCACCTTCACCCTGGTGCACGTCTACGGCAAAACAAAGAAGGTCTTTCACGCCGACCTCTATCGCATCGAATCCTTCCACGATTTTGAAACCCTAGGCATGGAAGATATGTTCACCGAACCCGGCATCGCCATCCTCGAGTGGTCCGAGCGCTTCCCCCTTGAAGTCCCTTGGCCGCAAGTGCGCATCCGCCTCGAGCATCTCGGCCAAGACCAGCGCCGCATCACCGTCTGCTACTAGCGCATCTTCTTTGGCACGCGGCTAGCGCTTGCGTGTCGGCTGTCGCGGCTGGCTTCCGCGTTTCGCTAGAAGTCGCCCGTCGAGGGTGAGGTTTGCGCCGATGATAATGCTATAGTGCGCGCCGTGATTCCCAGCCAAGTAACCCCAACTCTCTCCGCCGATTCCGCTCTCGCGATGCCTCATGCCATAAGAACCGAGGCGCTGACCAAGAGCTTCGGTCGCAGCCGGGGGTTAGGTACCAGGCCGGGCGTCAAGACCCGTTCGCCGGCACCAGCCAATCAGAATGTTGGGAACAGCCAAGCAACGCCCTGACTCGGAGGGAGTCAGGGCGTCGGTGTCGCAGAAACCGAAGCGAAGGTGATTTAGTTGGTGGGGCAGGCGGCGCCCGCGCCTTGCGTGCAGCCGGCTTCGCCGGGATCGATGTGGCGGCGTTGGCGGCCGCTTTGCGCCCAGGCAACGTACGGGAAGGTTTCCTGGTAAGGGACGTCGTTGTTGTTGACGCCGTCGCCAAGCCTGTAGTTGAACTGAGGGCCAGCCAGAATTCCTGCTAAGGCCCGAAATAAAACGTCCGAGACGTCATCGG
>JBEKSZ010000059.1:0-31387 GCA_049516615.1 Candidatus Acidiferrum sp.
GCAAAGAACAGCCGTCCTTCGCGGACAACGTGGTGAAGGTGTGGGGTACGCACACGATCAAGATCGGCGCATTCACGGAAACGGCAGACAACGCGCAAGGTTCGTTCGAGTCTCCGAACGGCTCCATCAATAGTTTCAGCGGAGAAAATCACGATCTATTTACCGGCAATGAGTTGGGCTCTCCACTCAATCCGACCGCCAATTTTGTGCTGGGAGTGGTTAGCAGCTATTCCGAGAATAGCGCGGGTCCGGTGGAGGACTTGGCGGCACGCAACACGGCTGCGTACATCGACGATTCATGGAAAGTCACCAAACAACTGACGGTGGAAGCTGGTTTCCGCTTTGACCACATCAGCCACTGGTATGACCGCGGAGGAAACGGCATTCCGGTGTGGATCCCCAGCCTGGTGAATTCCGATGCCGTTTCGGGAAAGATCGATCCTGGCCTATATTGGCACGGAATCAATCCGGGGATCCCGACGAGCGGCAATCCCAACAAAATCGTCTGGGTGGAACCGCGATTCGGAGTAGCCTACGACCTTTTCGGCAACGGAAAGACGGTGCTGCGCGGCGGCTGGGGCGCGTATCGCTTCAACGACCAGTACAACGATTATGCCAACGCGCTGGTGCAGGCCGACAGCATCCAGACGTACAATCTACCGCAGAAAACAAACGTGCTGCTTTCGCAGATACCTTCAATCGTTCCGAGCGTTAACGGTGGCGTCGGCAGCGTGACGGCGTTCGACCCCACGGACAACGAAATACCCGTAACCCACAGCTACAACTTCACGATCTCGCAGCAACTGCCATGGCGATCCTTGTTTGAGATCGCTTACGTGGGTAGCTCTACCGATCATGTGCTGATGGGCGGTGGCAGCGATGCCGCAAGCAGCAGCACGGGATCTGGCAGCTTCGTGGATCAGAACAAGATTCCCTTGGGGGCGCTTTTCAACCCAGATCCCGTCACCGGTGTCATCGCCACCAATCCGGAAAACGTGCAAGAATCCGGGAACAACCTGGCCGACTATGCTCCTTACGGAAAGGTTTACGGCACGAATACCATTGCGGTGCCGACGCACGTCGGTTACGCGAACTATAACGCGTTGCAAACGAGCTGGAATAAACGCTCCGAGCATCTGACCTTCAATCTGAATTTCACTTGGTCCAAAACGCTTGGAACTGTGCTTAACGTCAACCCGTTTGTCCTGAGGGATAATTACGGCCCCGACGTTATTGACCGTCCGTTCGTGCTCAACGCGTCCTACGCATACAATTTCCTGAAGGTTTACCACGGTGACTCAAGATGGATCGGAGGTACGGTCAATGGATGGACCATTTCCGGGTTTACCGCGTACGATTCGGGCTCGCCACTTCAGTCGCTGACGAGTCAGAATTTTTCCCTCGCTCTCAGCTATACGCAGTCCAGTTTGCCGGCGAACGCGCAGGCAATTGGGCTGACTACCGCCATTGGGGATCCGACCTACTACGGCACGACTGCCGCGGTATCTATTCAGCCCATTACCACGTGTGATCCTGGGGCAAGTTTGGCGACGAATCAGCGAGCGAGACAGATGTGCTTCGCTCCTCCCAGCTTCCCGTCGAGTCCCGATACTTTCGGGGGTATCGGCCCCAGAAACTATGACGTAGTAGGTCCCGCCTACTGGAACAGCGACTTGTCGCTCTATAAGACCTTTCATATCAAGGAGCGACACAGCTTGCAGTTCCGTATCTCAGCGTTCAACTTTTTGAACCACCCACTACCGCAATTCAGCGGAAGCCAACAGGTGAGCCTCAGCTACAACGTTGACTATGTCACCCACGCAATCACGCAAAATACGCCGCCAAACGAGACCTTCGGCTTTCTGGACAGCAAGTCGGGAGCGCCGTCGCAGCGCATCATGGAGCTGTCGGTGAAGTACGCGTTTTAGGCCCACCCCGGGAAGGGCGCCTCGTCGGGGGGGCGCCCCTGCCTGTTCTGGATTAGCCGGCGCAGGCAGGCGTGTTGCGTGCTGGTTTTCGTCGGCGGTCCTTCCCCAGTCAGTTTCGCTATAATCGGTTCTTGATGGTCCTCTGGTGTTCTGCATTTGACGCGCTTCTTTCCGGCCTCCAACGATCCGCCGACGGTCTAAGAGTGCTGTCTTGCCGCGTGGCGCTGCTCGCTGGCGTGGTCCTCGTCGCAGTTGTTTCGGTGAGGGGTGAGCAGACCGCGGCGGCAGAATCGTCTTCGCCGGGCGCGTTGCGGGCGCACTATGATGCGGCGCAGAACGCGCAAGCTGCGGGACAGCTTCTGTCGGCGGCCGCCGAGTATCGACTTTTCCTGGCTGCGGCGCTCCATCGATTAGGCAATGGCTATGGCGGCCTCCGGAATTTCCCGCGCGCCACGTCCCTGTTTGCCGAGGCCCTCGATTTCTCTCCCAATGATGCGGCATTGCGCCTCGATTACGCGGAGGCCGCGCTTTCCGCCAGGGACCCGGCTGCCGCCAGGGCGCTCGCGCAATGGGCCGTGGCTGCCGACGCCAGGAATGTTCGGGCCCATCTGGTGCTCGGACGTGCGCTGCTCGCGCTAGAGCAGGATGAACTGGCGAAGTCGCAGCTGGAAGCGGCAGTGGCCCTCGATCCCAGCTTTGCGAACGGATATCTGCTCGCAACCACGGAACTGGCGCTTCACGATGACCAGGGTGCGGGCAAAATTTTTCAGGAAATGCTGCAAGGTTTTGGCGACACCGCCGAGATCCACCTGCAATTCGGCCACGCTTACGCCACTTCTGATTACCCGGAGCTGGCGATCCTAGAGTTCAAAAAAGCTATCGCGAAAGAGGATACGCTGGCTCACGCGCACTACTCTCTGGGTGCGGCGTATATGCAGAATATGGGGGAGATGAGTTACCCCGATGCGGCGCAGGAATTTCAGAAAGAGTTGCGCAAGCATCCCGATGATTTCCTGAGTCACCTGGAACTCGGTTATATCGAGCTCAGCCAGCATCGGTTGCCGGAGGCCGAGGCGGAACTCACGCTTGCGGAAAAACTCGCTCCTGAATACCCGGACACCCTTCTGTACCTGGCGCAGGTCTACCTGGAAAGCGATCGGCTGCGTGAAGCGGAAGCCTCCTTGCGCAAGGTCATCGCCACGCCCCGGGACGATTCGAGAAAGCAATCTCAATTGCAGCGCGCGCACTATCTTCTTGGACGTTTACTCTTGCAGTCTGGGCGCGGCGAAGAAGCGAAAAAGGAAATGCAGACGGCGCAAGCGCTGCAGAATCTGAGCGCGCAGGAACGGGGCAAGACCCCCGGACGTTTGGATCTCGAGCATGCACAAGCCGCGGAACAGCCGACGAAAGTGGCGCCTGCGGCCCCCCGGGCGCTTCAGGATCTTGCGGCTTTTGAGAAAGAGATTCGCCCCGCGGTGGCCGACAGCTACAACAATCTCGGAGTCATCGCGGCGGGCAGGGGGGATTTCGACGGCGCTCTCGCGGCCTTCCAGAAAGCTGCGGAGTGGAACCCGGCGCTCGAGGGCCTCGACCTGAACTGGGGGAGAGCGGCGTTTTCCGCGAGTCGCTACGATCTGGCCCTTGCGCCTCTTGGCCGCCACCTGCAATCGCGGCCGGACGACGAGTGGGCACGTGAGGCGCTTGGCATGAGTTATTTCATGCTCAAGAATTTTTCCGCGAGCCTCGCAACATTGCGGCCCACCAAGTCCGAGTTCGAGGCCCGTCCGCAACTGGCTTACGCCTACGCGGTCTGTCTCACGAAGACCGGGGAATATGCCGAGGGCCTGGCGGCCTTACAGCAATTGGAAAAAGCCAATCCCGATGTGGCCGTCGTTCACTCCGCCCTCGGGGAAGCCTATGCGGAACATTCTGCTTATCCCCAAGCCGCCGCCGAATTTCGCAAGGCCTTGGCCATTGATCCGGCAAGTGAAGACCTCAAAGGCTTGCACCAGGAAGCGGAAGCTGAGAAGCCCCGTTGAACTTGCGCCGCCATCTCCCGACAGGCGTCGCCGCCGCACTCCTGCTGGTGACAACTCCCCAGATTCTAACCGAATCGCCAATCCGCTTCCGTGAACTCGGCGCTCAAGCCGGCGTCACCACCATGCCAGAATCCTCGCCAGAAAAACGCTACATCGTCGAAATGATGGGCGGCGGCATCGCGCTGTTTGATTGCGACAATGACGGAAAACTGGACATCGTGGTGGTGCGCGACTCCACGGTCAGAAACTATCTGGCGGGTGGGGATCTGATGGTGACCCTGTACCGTCAGGATGGGAACCTGCACTTTACGGATATTACCGAGACCGCCGGGCTTACCGCGCGCGGCTGGGGCATGGGCATCGCCGTAGGAGACTTCGACAACGACGGGCTCCCGGATCTGTACGTCACCGGCTACGGCCACAACGTGCTCTACCGCAATCTGGGGGGATGCAAGTTCGAGGATGTCACGGAACACGCGCGTGTTGGCGGCGGAGGATTTAGCGTGGGGGCTGCGTGGGCCGATTACGACCGAGACGGCCGCCTGGATCTGTTCGTCACGCGTTACGTTAATTCCGATATTCACAATCTTCCCGGGCAGGGCGAGAGATCGTTTTATTACCGGGGCGTTTCCATGGAAATTCCAGCCATGGAGGGAGAGACGGACCTGCTCTATCACAACCGGGGCGACGGTACGTTTGAAGAGGTCGCCCAAAAAGCCGGAGTCAGCAATCCCGACAAGCGTCTGGGTATGGGCGTGGTGTGGGGCGATTACGACAATGATGGCTGGCCCGACCTGTTTGTCACCAACGATATGGGCCCCAATTTTCTTTACCGCAACAAACACGACGGCACCTTTGAAGACCTGGGTTTTCTCTCCGGCACGGCGCTCGGCCCGGACGGCCAGCAAATGGGAAATATGGCGGCCGATTTTGCGGACTATGACCATGACGGGCAATTGGATCTAGTGGTCACGCGCTACGGATACCAGCCGATGACCTTGTACCGAAATTTGGGAACCCGCGGATTTGCCGATGTCACGCGCGCCTCCAGAATCGCCTCGGCCAAAGATTTGCCGGTGCGCTGGGGAGGGGGATTCGCTGATTTTGACAATGATGGTTGGCCAGATTTATTCGTTGCCAACGGCAATGTGACCCAGCTTGTCGATTCCATTCCGAACGAGCTCAAATACCGGGAGCCGTTGCAGCTTTTCCGCAATCGTGGAGATCAGACTTTTACAGAGGTCGCGGATGCGGCGGGACTGAACAGCGGAGACTGGCAATCGCGGCGCGGCACGGCTTTTGGTGACCTCAACAACGACGGCAACGTGGACGTCGTCGTTTACAACATGGGCGGCCCACCTTCGCTTTTCTTGAACGTGTCGCGCAACGCCAATCACCGGGTGTTGTTTCGCCTGATCGGCACGAAAAGCAACCGTTCGGCGATCGGCGCGCGGGTAACCGTGGAGACGGCGGGGATGACGCAGTTAGACGAGGTTCGCGGGGGCGGCAGTTATCTCTCCTCAAATGACCAACGCCTGCATTTTGGATTGGGGCGCGACTCTGTTCTAAAGCACGTCACCGTCGTGTGGCCGAGCGGCGTCATCGAAAAACTGCAGAAGAATCTACCCGGCGACGCGATCTACACCATCGTCGAAGGGCAGGGAATCAGGAGCACCATTAAACTGCCAGCGAGCGCGGCTGATTCGCAGCATCCGTAAGTCCCCCAAGCGCACAGCGAACCCTCTTTCGAGGAAACCTCAGGGCGGACTCTTAAGGCTTGGCGAAAGGTGTTTTTTGCTGGATGCCGGCGCCTTCTTGAATGCTGTAGATGAAATCGCCTGGCAAATTCTCGAAGTCTTGCTTGCTTCCGCTGGGCCACAGAACTTCAACCTTATCCATGGAGGCGTGCGCGCCGAGGCCGAAATGAAGGCGCAGATCATTTTGCGAAAGGTAACTCGACCCCCCGCGAACTTCGTTGAACTGTTCTAGATCTCCCGCGACGACGGTCACCCGGGCGCCGATACCGGCTTTGTTGCTCTTGGTGCCAATCAAGCGAAACAGCGCGGCATGCTCCGCATTTTTCGTGGTGTTGAGCAGCAGCGTGGGCGGACCGTCCTCGTTGAGAATTAAGACGTCCACCTTCCCGTCGTTATTGATATCTCCAAAAGCCGCGCCGCGCCGCGAAAGCAAGGGCAGATTAGCAAGCCCGGAAGACGCACTAACATCCTCAAAGCTGCGGTCGTGCCGATTCCGAAACACTTGTAACGGTTCACGATAGCGCCCCATACCCGGAATCGTGTCGGCTTGCGGATAGACATGGCCGTTGACGGCCAAGAGATCCGCCCAGCCATCGTTATCGAAGTCCGCGAAGGCCGCGCCCCATCCCACATAAGGGTATGTGGGTTTCGCAATTTGCGCCGCCCGCGCGACGTCCGTAAAACCCAGACTTCCGCGATTCAAATACAACGCATCCGCTTGTGAAGAGAATGTCGTGACGAACAGGCTCAGCCGTCCATCATGCGAAAAATCAGCGGCATCCACGCCCATCGACCCGCGGGCTTTTCCGGATTCATCGAGGGCGGTTCCCGACAGCAGGCCGACGTCCTCAAATTGCCGCTCCCCGCTCGTCTGACGAGCTTCGTTCGCATGACCCTGGTTGCGATATAAAAAGTTCGCGCCGCGGTCGTTGGCCACGAAAAGATCCGGCCAGCCGTCGTTGTCGTAGTCAAACCACAGAGGCTGCATGCCGTAAGCTCCGCCGGGATTATCCACTCCGGCCTGTTTTGCAACCTCTTCAAAGGTTCCGTCGCCGCGGTTGTGAAACAGCAAGTTACTTTCCCCGGGCAAACCCGCCGGACCGCACTGCACCTTGATGTTCTGAAACGCGCAGTCACCATTCTTTCCACCGAATTCCGGAAGATGATGAATGTCCAGGTGCACGTAGCGCGCCACGAAAAGGTCCACGAATCCATCCCGGTCGTAGTCCGCCCATGCGGCACCCGCGCTGAAGCCGCCGCCGCGAAGTCCCGCGCGCTCCGTGACATCTTCGAACTGGCAATTCCCGAGGTTGCGATACAGCACGTTACCGTCGAAGCCGGTGACGTACAAATCCTGCCAGCCATCGTTGTCAAAATCCGCCACCGCCACACCCATACCCCAGCCTTTTCGCGTCAAGCCCGCACTTAGGGTGATGTCCGTGAATTTTAAGCCGGCGCCCTGGTGGTACAGCGTGACCATGGGATCCCCGCCTTTCAGGAAGCGCTCGACTGTCGATCCGTTCACGGTAACGATGTCCAGCTTCCCGTCGTTGTCGCAGTCGATGAATCCCACGCCACCGCTCATGGACTCCAAGATATATTTCTTGTCCGGGGTGGAAAGGTGCGGTACGCGCAATCCAGTACTTTTGGCCACGTCTTCAAAGCGCAAGGAAGAGGGACCGAGGGAGGCACTTCGCGCCAGGCAGACGCAGGCCCATGCCAGCAAGATCGCCGTCAGCAATTTGTGCTTCCCCATGGGGCTGCTTCAGCTTCGCGCCGGGCGTCCTAGCCCTTAGACGCGCTCCAAAGAACGAGCAATTTGGGCAGCTCCGGTAGCGCCTGCCGCCTTCGGCGGAGCTTCGTCGGAAAGGCCTTGCAGAAAATATTCCAGATTTCCACGGGTCACCAGGTGCGGCGAGAATTTTACTTGATACGCGGAGCACTGGCCTTCGGTCAGAAACTCGTGCAACACCCGGTAGGCCATGCGACCTTGGGTGCGCGGGCGCTGATAGATGGTGGCGGCTACAGCGCCTTTTTTGATTTCCTCGATCAGGGCCGGAAATAAGTCGGTGGTGATGAGCGTCAGCTTCTCCAGAACATTCGCATCGCGCGCCGCCTGAATAACCGGCATGGAGGCCTCGGTCGTAATATACATCCCTGCGAGATCGGGAAAATCCGAAAAAAGCTTCCTGCTCTTCTCGTAGGTTTCACTGTCGATGTCGTGGTCTTCGATGGGGTCTTCGAGCTGCATCGCAGGGTAGAGCCACTGCAAGGCGTTCTTGAAGGCGTTGAATTTCTCGGCGTGCTCGGTGATCACCGCAGCGCTCATGGTCACGGCCACTCGGCCGCGGCCCTGCAGAAATTTTCCGAGCAGATCGGCGGCCAGCGCGCCGCTCGCCATGGTGTCGATGGAGATGACCGCCATTCTTACGGTTTTGGGGGCGTCCGTGACCACGCAGATGACCGGGATCTTTAGGTTTGAGGCGCGGCGGATCCACTTGCGCAAGTTACCCGGACGGCTGGGGAAAGCGATGATGCCGTCGACCCGGGCCTCCAGGGCGCTTTCGAACGCTTCTTCGTCGCCCTCGCCAAGTCTCGGGTACGTCTGGAATTCGACCTCAACGCGATCCATTCCCAAAAATTTGGCTTCGTCGGTGACCCCCGCGCGAACCTCGTCCCAAAAAGAAGTGGTGCCCTGCAGGGTGATTACCGCAATACGGAGTTTTCTTCGCTGCGATAAATAGCGCGCGGCGAGGTTCGGTCGATAGCCTAAAGACTGGGCCATGGACAGCACCTTGGTTTTGGTCAGGGGATTGATGCCATTGGAGTTGTGCAGGGCCCGGTGGACCGTCCCAGTCGAGATTCCCAGTGCTTTCGCGATGTCATAAACGGTAGCCCGTTTCAAAATGTAAGCCTCGACACATCAATGATTTGTACCACCATTCTAGCGCCGAACCGTGCGCCTTGCGAGCCGCCGCTCTTTTGCTAGCCCCCGGTCCCGCCCCTCGGTGGAAAGGGTCGCCCGATTTCTATTTCGCCGGCTTCCGGGTGCCGAGCGCGCATGGTTTTTTGGGAGCGCAGGCGATGACGCCATTCTAGAAACCCGCAATTGTCCTTGTAAACGGTCACCGCACCGGGCTACTGCGCCACGCCAAGCGTTTTTTTCAACCGGATGTCCGCGGACGAACCGCCAACCATCACCTCGATGTGCTCGGGTTCGAGGTCCCACGCTCCCTTGCTTGCGTTCCAGTAAGCCAAGTCACTGGCTTTAAGCGATAGTTTCACCGTCGCGGTTTTTCCCGGGGCCAGTTTTACGCGCTGGAATCCTCTAAGCTCTTTGATCGGGCGCGCAACGCGGGAGTCCACATGGGCCAGGTACATTTGCACGACCTCATCGCCGGCACGCGCGCCAGAGTTGCGGACTTCCACGCTGACCAGGATCTCTCCGCCTATAGAAAGCTTCTCCTCGCTCGTCCGCAAGTTTGCATACGCAAAAGAGGAGTAGCTCAGCCCGTAGCCGAAGGGATAGAGCGGCTGGCCTTTGAAATACATATAGGTCCGGCCGTCGCGAATGTTGTAGTCCATCATCGCGGGCAGCTGGTCGAGGGACATCGGCCAGGTGGTCACCAAGCGTCCGCCGGGATTGTAGTCGCCAAACAGCGCATCGGCGAGCGCGTTGCCTTCTTCCTGGCTGTTGTGCGCCATATGCAGAATGGCCGGCACGTGCTCGTTGCTCCATTGAATGGCGAAGGGGAAGCTGGAAATCAGGACGACCACGGTGCGCGGATTCACGGCATAGACTTGCTTCACCAGTTCTTCCTGTTCGAGGGTGATGGATTTGCGGTCGATGGCTTCCTTGCCGTCGCTGGGCAGCGCACACTTCGCCCAGCCGGCATTGCACGTCGGATGATTGCCGACCACCACGATGGCCACATCAGCGCCGCGCGCGATTTGCACTGCAGCGTCGTAGCTGTTGTCGTGCGCGAAGTTCACCTGCGCAGCGCTTCCGAGCTTGTTCTTGATGCCTTCAAGTGCGCTCACGGCGTAGGGCGGCGTACCGCTATACCAATCGAGGGCCACGATATCGGCGTACGGCCCGATCACCGCCACGGATTTCAGCTTGCCTCTGTCTAAAGGCAGGAAGTGCTCGGAATTTTTCAGCAGCACGATCGATTCCTGGGTCACTTTTCTTACCAAAGCTTTGTGCTCGGCGTTGTCCCACGCGGGTCCCGCGCCCCCGAGCTGGTTGTACGGCACCAGTTCCGGTGGATCGAGCAGTCCGAGCCGAATCATCACGCGATACACGCCGCGCAGGTTGTCGTCAATCTCCGCAAGGTTTACCAGTTTCTTGTCGAGTGCCGCGCGTACCCCATCGCTATATTTGTCCAGAAATTGATTGATGCCCGCGTGAATGGCTCCCGCGGACGCTTCCTCTATGCTAGGGAAATATTTGTGCTCGGTGACCATGTTGGTCAGCGCACCAGCGTCCGTGCAAATGATGCCGTCGAGGCCCCACTCGTGCATGGTCATATCTTTTAGGATGGGCTGTACCGTCATGGGGACGCCGTTGTAGGCGTTGTACGCGGCCATGAACGCGCGCGAGCCGCCGTTCATCACCCCCATGCGGAAGGGCACGGAGTAGTATTCCCGCAGCAGCCGCTCATCGAAATCGGAGGACGAGCCCGCGCGGCCGTTCTCGTTGCTGTTGGCCAGAAAATGTTTCATCAGCGCGGCGGTCAGCCAGTATTTCGGATGGTCGCCTTGCAGGCCTTTGATGAACGCCGCGGCCATTGAGCCTGTCAGGTAGGGATCCTCCCCGTAGGACTCTTCGCTGCGACCCCAGCGGGGATCGCGGGCTAGGTCGGTGTTTGGCGCGCGCAAGACGATGCCAGCCCGGCGATAGCTTGCGCCGCGCGAGTTTTTGGCGACTTGTGTGTCGGTGTTAAAAACGTAACGGGCTTCGTAGCCTTCCACGGCCGCGGCTTGGCGCAGCAAATCGGGATCCCAGGTCTCGCCCAGCCCGACCGCCTGGGGAAATTGCGTGGTCGGCAGGGGCTCTAGGCCGCGACCTTCCCAGCCGCCTGGTCCGCCCAGCGCCACGCCGTGCAGCCCCTCGATGTGCGAGGAGCCCCGGATGCCTAGACGCGGAACGTCGGGACTGGTGCTCAAGGCCGCGATTTTTTCCTCGACGGTCATCAGCGACAGAATGTTGTTCACGCGGTCTTCGATGGCGAGGTCGGGATTCTGAAAGGGATACTGATACCGCTGGCCGCGCGCCGGCCCGGCGCTCAGCAAGAGAAGTGCCATGGCCGCGAGGCCGTGAATCGCCCTGCTAGCTCTGCTGTTCGACCACCACATCGTCTTGGCCTCCTCGCCGGACCGTTCAAGATTCTGCGCGGCTCCGCCGCCACCCGGCGGCTTTTGATGGCCTCGACATTATGAGCCTTGCGCCGGCACGGTCAACGCCGGGTAATGTGCGACACTGGGCTTCGCCAAGGGACGAACCACCGCGCCGGCAGACTGGCGAGGCCGGTCGACCGCAATGCACATCGATGCGCATCAGCATTTTTGGATTTATGAGCCGCAGGAATACGCTTGGCTTGACGAAACCATGGCCACGCTGCGGCGTGATTTTCTGCCCGCCGAGTTACGGCCGCTGCTTGACAAAGACGGGTTTCAGGGAAGCGTTCTCGTGCAGGTACGGCAGTCGCTCGAAGAAACCCGGTGGATGCTCGAACTGGCCGCGCGCCACCAGTTCATTCTTGGTGTCGTAGGCTGGGTCGATCTCCGTTCCCCGCGATTACGCGTGGATTTGGAGGCGCTCGCTGGGGCGCCCAAGCTCGTCGGAATTCGCCACATTGTCCAGGCTGAGGCGGACGATTTTCTGTTGCGACCGGATTTTTTGCACGGCGTCTCCCTGCTGGAGGAATTCGATCTGGCGTACGACCTTCTCATCTACCCGAGACACCTCCCCGTGGCTGCCGAGTTTGTAAGGCGATTTCCACGCCAGCGCTTTGTGCTGGACCACCTGGCCAAGCCGCCGGTCAAGAGCGCGGCGGTCGATGAATGGGCGCGGGGAATCCGCGAGCTGGCCTCCTTTCCCAATCTGTACGCCAAAGTCTCGGGGTTGGTCACAGAAGCGGATTGGCAAGCCTGGAAACCGGATGACTTCCGGCCTTACCTCGACGTGGCCTTTGAATCCTTCGGAGCCAGCCGGCTGATGATGGGTTCGGACTGGCCGGTTTGCAGGGTGGCCGCTTCCTACGAGCGAACCGTGAACCTGGTGAAGGAGTATCTGGGAAAGTACCTCCCGGAAGAGCGCGAGGCGGTTGTAGGAGGGAACGCCGCCAAGTTCTGGCGGCTGAAGATCTGAGCAAGGAATTGGCGACGGAACGCTCGCAATGTTCTACAATGCCGGGGAAACAGCAGCGTTACCGTAAGCGGACACGCAAAACGAATAGCAGCTTTTATGCCGGGCAAGGTCCTCAAACTCGCGGTCAACGACAACGTACTGATTGCGCTCGGCAATCTCGAGCGCGGGGAGACAATTTCCTTCGAGGCCGAGACCTACACGCTCGCATCGCAGGTTCCCGCAAAACACAAGTTTGCCGCCGAAGATCTTGCCGTCGGCGCGCGGATAAAAATGTACGGCGTCGTGGTGGGCCAGGCCGTGGAGGCCATTTGCCGCGGCGCCCTTCTCACCACGAAAAATATCCGCCATCAGGCGGCGCCATTTCACGAGAAAACCGAGGAACTGCCCTGGACACCACCGGACGTTTCGCGATGGCGGGAACGGGAATTTTTCGGGTACCGGCGCAGCGACGGGCAAGTGGGCACGCGAAATTATTGGCTCGTTGTGCCGCTGGTGTTCTGCGAAAATCGCAACATCGCCGTATTGAAACAGGCGTTTGAGGAGGAACTTGGATTTGCGGCGCCGCCAGGTTATCGCCGCCAGGTGGCGGAGTTGGCGCGGCTCTACCGCGACGGCCGCGCGCAAGAAATCAGGAACCACGCCTTGCCCGAAGAAAGCGCCAGTCCGCCGCGTTCGCGAGTTTTCGAGCACATCGACGGCGTGCGATTTCTGCTGCACGAGGGCGGATGCGGAGGAACCCGCGAAGATTCCAACAATCTCTGCGGGCTCATCGCCGGTTACATCCACCATCCCAACGTGGCCGGTGCAACAGTATTAAGTCTAGGCTGCCAGCATGCGCAGATCGGGATTCTGCGCGAAGAGCTGTCCAAGCGGAATCCGAATTTCGACAAGCCTCTGGTCATTAAGGAACAGCAGCGCAGTGGCACCGAATCCGTAATGTTGACGGAGGCCGTCCGCGAGACGTTTGTCGGTCTGCTCGAAGCCAATGAGTGCCGGCGGACCAGCGCCCCGCTCTCGAATCTGTGTGTAGGATTGAAGTGCGGCGGTTCCGACGGCTTCTCTGGCCTGTCGGCAAATCCCGCGATCGGTCACACGTCCGACCTCCTGGCCGCGCTGGGCGGCAAAACCATACTTTCGGAATTTCCGGAATTGTGCGGCGTCGAGCAGGAGCTCATCAACCGCAGCAGGAGCAGAGAAACGGCGGATCGTTTCATGCATTTGATGAGCACTTACGGTGCACGCGCGAAAGCGGTGGGCTCCGGCTTTGAGATGAATCCCAGTCCTGGAAATATTCGCGATGGATTGTTAACCGACGCGATGAAGTCCGCCGGGGCTGCGAAAAAAGGCGGGAGTTCTCCGGTAACGGCGGTGCTGGATTTTCCGGAGTATGCCGCCGAGGCGGGACTGAATCTGCAATGCACGCCGGGCAACGATGTGGAGTGCGTCACCGCGCAGGTGGGCGCGGGAGCAAATGTGGTGCTGTTCACGACCGGCCTCGGAACACCAACCGGAAATCCCATCGCGCCGGTCGTTAAGCTCTCCACTAACTCGATGCTGGCCGAGCGCATGCCGGATATCATCGACATCGACACGGGTGGTGTTATTTCCGGAGAAAAGAGCATCGCGCAGATGGGAGAAGAGGTACTCGAGTTGCTGATCCAGGTGGCCAGCGGGGAGATGCGCACCAAGGCGGAAGGCAAGGGGCAAGAAGATTTTATCCCCTGGAAGCGCGGTATCTCGCTTTGACAGCTCGATTTACGGCGACCGGAAACTGCACCTCGCTGCGCGGGTATGTTTCCCATCCTCTTGGAGCGGCCGCGTGGATCTTAAGCTAAAAGGGAAAGTTGTACTGGTAACGGGCGGCGCGAAGGGGATCGGTGCGGCCATCGTGCGAGCCAGCGCGGCCGAAGGAGCGATCCCTGTTTTCCTGGACCACGACGTGGAAGCCGGACGGCAGCTGGAGTTGGCCCTGTCGGGTTCCGGTTCGCAGTGCGAATTTGTTGCCGGAGAAATCACCGCGCGGGAAACTTGCGGCAAAACCGTGGCGCAAGTTGTGAATAAATATGCCCGCCTCGACGCCCTGGTCAACAACGTGGGCGCCAACGACAACGTGGGGCTCGAGACCGGCACGCCGGAACGCTTCATCGCTTCGCTCGAACGGAACCTGGTGCACTACTACGCGATGGCGCACTACGCTTTGCCGGAGCTGAAGAAGGCGCGCGGCGCGATTGTGAACATCAGCTCGAAGACCGCGGTCACGGGGCAGGGCGGCACGTCCGGCTACGTGGCGGCCAAGGCCGCGATTCTAGGGCTAACACGAGAATGGGCTGCGGAATTGCTGCCGACGGGAATTCGTGTCAACGCCGTTGTGCCTGCCGAGGTTATGACACCGCTTTATGAGCAATGGGTTTCCGGGTTTCCGAATCCACAGGAGAAGCTATTGAGAATTGTTTCGAAGATTCCACTCGGGAAACGCATGACCAAGCCCGAAGAGATTGCCGACGCGGTGGTGTTCCTGCTCTCAGAGCGTGCCAGCCACATCACCGGGCAGCACGTGTTCGTGGATGCTGGCTACACCCACCTCGATCGAGCGCTAACCTAACGGACGGCCAGGTGGGGGGAGGGGCGGATGACGGCTTTCGCGGAGAGCACCAGCGGCGCGGACTTGTCCGTTCCGATCACGGAGCGGCGCTACCTTGCGCCTTTTGTGCTCATCACCAGCCTTTTTTTTCTGTGGGCTTTCGGCGTAAATCTGAACGACATTCTGATACCACACCTCAAGAAAGCCTTCGGCCTGACGGATTTTCAGTCGTCGTTTATCCAGGTAGCATTTTTTGGCGGCTATTTTCTGGCGGCTTTTCCCGCCGGGCGGCTGATGGAAAAGGTTGGTTACAAGAAGGGAATTCTCGCCGGTTTACTGTTGTGTGCGCTGGGCGCGGGCCTTTTTTTGCCGGCGTCTGCTTCGCGGGCCTATGGCTTTTTCTTGGTGGCGTTATTCGTCATGGCCGGTGGTCAGAGCTTTCTCGAGGTTGCGGCGAATCCTTATGTCACCATTCTTGGTCCGGCGGGCAGCGCAGAGCGGCGATTGAATTTTGCGCAGTCGTTCAACGCCGTTGGCGCAGTGCTCTCTCCTATTGTCGGGCGCGCTTTTATTCTTACCGGTGTTGAGTACACGCCGGCGCAGATTACGGCGATGAGTGCGGGGCAACTCGAAGCGTATCGAGCGGCGGAAGCCGGCACGGTAAAGGGTCCGTACTTGTTCATGGCAGCGATTTTCGTTGTCGCGGCCGTGCTGATCGAGCTTGTGCAGCTGCCCGATGTGCAAGAGAATGTCGCGAAAACGGGAGCGGAGAACGCCCCCGGGGATTCGGGGAGGGTGCTGTCGCACGCCCATCTGGTCAAAGGCGTTATCGCGCAGTTCTTTTACGTGGGTGCGCAAGTCGGAGTGGCTAGCTTCGTGATCCGCTACGCGCAGTTGGCGGTTCCCGGAACGCCGGCACGAACGGCGGCATGGTATTTGTTGCTGCACCAGACGGGATTCATGGCCGGGCGGTTCATCGGCTCGGCGATGATGAAGAAGATTGCCGCGCCGAGGCTGTTGTCACTCTTTGCGGCAGGGTCACTGATTTGCGCGGCGCTGGCCATTCTGGGTTCCGGGCTGATAGCGATTGGCGCGGTGGTCTCGATCGGTTTTTTCCACTCCATCATGTTCCCGACCATCTTCGCGCTGAGCATCAAGAATCTCGGTGCGCTGACGAAGCGCGGTTCGTCGCTACTGGTGATGGCCATTGTCGGCGGGGCGTTTTTTCCCGCAATTATGGGGCGCATCTCGGATGCCTCCAGCATCCGAAGGGCGTTCATCGTTCCGCTGCTCTGTTACCTGTTCATTTTTTACTTTGGATTGTCCGGATACAAGCCTGCGGGAGAAGCGGGTCTTGAACAGCTTTCCGCCGGCCAAGGCGCGGTGGCATGAACCGCCGCTATTGCCTGACGCTGGATTTGCAGGACGATCCGCAGCTGGTTGCGGAGTACCGGCGTCAGCACGAGAAGATCTGGCCAGAGATCACCGCGAGCCTCAAGCAGGCGGGAATTGTGGATCTGGAGATCTACCTTTTCCGCACGCGCATGTTCATGATTTTGGAAGTCGACGAGAGCTTTTCCTTTGAGAAAAAAGCTGAAGCCGACCGGAAGAATAGCAAGGTTCAAGAATGGGAGGATCTGATGTGGCGGTTCCAGAAGGCTTTGCCGGGAGCGCAACCCGGCGAGAAATGGCTGCCCATGGAGCGGATCTTCAAGCTGGACGCCTGAAGAGCCGGTCGGCGCACGGCAGGCGGGAGATTCTGGTCCTCGGAAGTGGCGAGGTTAAAATAGACTTTTTCAGATACGAGAATTAGCGCGGAGATACGAGGCGCACAGAGCTGCGCGGAGAAGCTTGACAGTTCTGGTATACGTAGTACAAACGGCGAGGCGAAGTGAGGGACTCCATCGAGGCGAGTCAAGGAAGGCTGCGGCCATTTTTTTCATCGTGTTCTCGTTCGCGGTTGACGGGTTGCTGTCGCGCTGGGGGCGCCCCGCGAGGCTGATTTTATTTTCTACGCTGCTGTTGTGTTGCGCGGGCCGGATGCTTGGGCAATCGACAGATGCTTCGGTGACCGGGCGGATTACCGACTCGAGCAAAGCATTGGTGGCCAACGCGAAAGTGATTGTCATTAACAGCGGAACGCGCGTCCAGTACGAAACCATAACCAATGAAACAGGAAGCTTTTATGTGACCAACCTGCCGCCGGGGTCCTATCGCATTGAAGTGGAGAAGCTTGGATTCAAGGTGGTGATCAAGTCCGACCTGGTGCTGCACGTGCAGGACGTGCTGGAACTGAATTTCGAGATGATCGTGGGGTCGGCGTCAGAGAGCGTGACGGTGCAGGGCGGAGCGCCGCTCCTCGACACGGAGTCGTCAGCGATCGGGACGGTGGTCGAGCAGCGCAAGGTCAACGAGCTGCCGCTCAATGGGCGCAACGTATTTAATTTGATTGAGCTGGCGGCGTCGGTAGTGCCGCAGGGTAGTTCGACCGGTACGCCGGTGGGGGTAAATCCGTTTGGATGGGGAAATTATCAGGTAAACGGATCGTTTGGGAATGAGAGCGCGGAGTATCTGGACGGGCAGCCGCTGAACATCGGTTACATCAACCTGCCGATTTTGATTCCTACCCAGGATTCAATTCAGGAATTCAAGGTGCAGACCAGCAATTTGGGTCCGGAATGGGGCAAATTCTCTGGCGGTGTGACCAACCTCAGCACCAAGACGGGCAGCAGTGCGGTACACGGGGAGGCCTACGAGTATCTGCGTAACAAGATATTTAACGCCAACGACTTCTTCTTGAATTCCGCGGGGATCAACCGGCCGCCCTGGGTGCAAAATCAGTTTGGAGCCAACGCCGGCGGCCCGTTGAACGTTTTGGGCAACGGGCGTCGCGGCGGGTGGCGGAACAAGACGTTCTGGTTCGTAAGCGGGGAGGGCTTCCGGCTGCGGACGAGCGAGCCCTTCACGGCCACGGTGCCGGACGCTAACGAACGGGCGGGGAACTTTTCAGAGATTTGTAAGACGGGGTTTACGAGCGGGATTTGCAACGACCGGGGAGTGGACGCGAGCGGAAAACCGGTTGTGATTGACCAGATCTACGATCCGTGTGGCGGCGTGGTGAACGCCGAGGGCGCTTGTCCGGGGAGCACGGTCACGCCGACGCCGTTTCTAAATGACATGATTCCGGCGAACCGGATTAACGGCACGTCAGCGAAGCTGCTGTATCTTTGGCCGGCAGCCAACAATCCGAACGCCACGACCAATAATTTCACGACCGCAGCACCGACGGGGGGCGACCACAATCAAATCGTGGCGCGCCTCGACCACAACGTCACCAACAAGCAAAGATTGTTTTTGCGCTTCAGTAACTGGGATGTGCTGGATCTGCCGGTCGATCCGCTGGGGACGGGACTTTGCGCGGACCGCTGCTCGGAGGATTACCACAGCCACGCGCTGGCGACGGGCTACACCTATGACATTACGCCGACAACGGTATTTGCCTTCAACGCCAGCGTCAGCCGTTTCAATTACGACCGGAATCCCAAGAACGCCGATTTCAACCTGACCACCATAGGTTGGCCGGAGAGTTATAACCAAGCCATTCCCGAGGAGATGCGAACGCCACCGACGCCCTGCGTGGCCAACTTTGCCGACAACATCATGTGCACGCAGGGGCAAAGCTTCATCGAAGACCGTAATACGCAATTTTACCTCTCACCGAGTGTGTCGATGTTGCGGGGTCGCCATCAATATCAGATGGGTTTTCAATTCGAAGTGGGCCGCGATGATTATACGCAGTCCAACGTGGCCAGCGGGGCGTTCGATTTCTGCGTGGCGGGCCAGCCTTGCTTTACGGGTTTACCGGGGGTGCCGGGAACGGGATTTTCGTTCGCGGATTTCTTGCTGGGGTACGCCGACAATTTCAACAACCTGGAAAACCATTTTTTCGCGCAAGCGGTGGTCCCGGCGTTTACCGCGGGGCAGCAGATCTATCGAGCGTTCTATTTCGACGATACCTGGCACGTGAGCACCAAATTGTCGCTGAACCTCGGGCTGCGCTACGACCTGCAAGGACCTTGGTCGGAACGGTTCAACCGTTTGTCGTATTTCAATCCGAACGCCACAAGTTATTTGACACAATATCTTCCCGCCGGCGCCCCGCCCGTTAAAGGAGATGTGTTCCTGGTTGGCAATGGAGACCGGAACAACATCCCGCTCGAAAAGATCGATTTCTCACCGCGCGTTGGAGTTGCGTATAGCGTGAACGCCAACACCGTGGTGCGCAGCGGGTACGGAATTTTTTGGATTCCGAACTACGTGGCGTTCAGCCTGAATCCTTTAAACGATTTGGTGAACGCGGCGGCCACCACCTATGTTGGAACGGTCGACGGGACGCACCCGGCCAACACCATTGCCCTGCCCTTCCCCGCGGGAATTTCCGAGCCGCCCGGGAGGAGTCTGGGCACCGAAGGGACGCAACAATTTCTGACCCAGGTGGTGCAGTCCATCACCGAAGCGGACCCGAGCGATCATCCAAACGGGTATGTGCAGCAGTGGAATCTGGACGTTGAAAGAGAGCTGCCGGCGGGCTTTTTTGTCTCCGCGGCGTATGTGGGCGCCAAGGGAACGCATTTGGCGCAATATTCGCAGCAGATCGATCAGATTTCCGACACGTTGCTCGCCCAGGCGGCGGCCGAGGTGAACCCTTTGCTTCCGAATCCGCGACAAAATGTAACCCTGGTGCAGCCCGCAGCGAACCCGTTTTATATCAATGGGCAGGCCCTGGCGCTGACCGGACCCACGACGACAATCGGGCAGCTGCTTCGCCCCTATCCGCAATACACGAGCGTAGAGCTGGCGGGGCAGGGTTCCTACGACAGCATTTACCATGCACTGCAGGTGACCGTGCAGAAACGCTTTGCTGGAGCGGGTTCGCTCCTGGTGGCGTATACCAATTCAAAGCTCATCAGCGATACCGACACCCTGACTTCATGGCTGGAGTCGAGCGTCGGAGGGATTCAAGACAATGACAATTTGCGGGGCGAGCGGTCTCTGTCCTCACAGGATGTTCCGCAGCGGCTGGTCGTCAGTTACGTCCTCGATGTGCCGCTCGGCAAAGGGAAGAAGTATCTGTCGGGCGCGGGCGGGTTGCTGGACAGAATTGTAGGAGGCTGGGGGATTGACGGGGTGACAATTTTTCAGCGAGGGTTTCCCCTGGTGTTTACCAACGGGCAAGTGAATGGCACAACGCTGTTCGGGGGAGGGTCGCGTCCGAATGTGTTGCCCGGGTGCGCCGAGAACATGTCGGGGAATCTCTCGTCCCGCCTCGGGGAGTGGTTCAACACCGCGTGTTTTGCGGCACCTGCGGATTTTACCTTTGGCGATGAGTCGCGTGTGGATCCGCGATTGCGCTCAGAGGGTATCGATAATTTTGACTTCGCGGTGTTCAAAAGGGCGCGATTCGGGAATAACGAGCGATTTGGCCTGGAGTTTCGCACGGAGTTTTTCAACCTGTTCAACCGCACACAGTTTGCTCCGCCAAACACCATTTGTTGCAGTGCCAACAATCCGGATTTTGGGGTGGTTACGGCTACGGCGCCCGGTACGAATCCGAGGCTGGTGCAATTTGCGCTGAAGTTCCTGTTTTAGGTGGCGACGGCGCAGTCATCCCGGGCTTATCTAAGTATATACGACACCCATAACGATTTTGTACCAGGAATACCGAGGCAATTGGCCCTACTCAGAAAAACACTGATTCATATCAAAAAATCTTCTCATCCGGCAAAAGCTGGTGTATGGTCCTCGAAGTACTAGAATTTCGCCGCAGGTGGCCGGCGAAACCAGGGGTGTTCCGCTGACGTTTGAGCCAAGAAACTGTCCGGTTGGGTGCGAGCTATGAGTACCCCGCATCCCGGCCGTGCGCTTACATTTCCTATTACCTGGGAGCAGCCTCAGGAGCGGGAGCGGACAACTGCGCCTCCCGAGGCCCCGGAACGCGTCGCGGTAAGTGACGAACAGGCGCTCGTCCGCGTGCAAGCGCAGGACGGGGCGGCACTCGAGCTGCTCTTTGGCCGTTATGCCCGGATGGTGTACCGCATCGCGCGGGGTGTGCTCCGTGACAGCGGCGAGGCCGAAGATGTCGTGCAGGAAGCCTTTTTCCATCTGTACAAGAAAGCGGCGCTTTTCGATGCTGCCAAGGGTACGGCCAAGAACTGGATCCTGCAGGTAGCGCTGCACAAGGCGCTCGACCGCAAAGCGCATCTGGCGCGCCGCGGATTTTATGTTGGTACAGATGTTGGGGTAATGGGCGATACGTTATTAGGGAGAACGGACTTGGACCGAGAAATCGGGGCCAAGCTTGACCGCGTCCAGCTTGAGAAGGCCTTTGAGGAGTTGCCGGGAACCCAGCGGATGACGCTTGAGTTGTTTTACTTCGAAGGGTTAGAATTACGCGAAATCAGCGAGCGGCTGAACGAGCCGCTGGGAAATACGCGCCACCACTTCTACCGTGGTTTGGAGCGGATGCGTAAGAGTGTGTTTGTGCAGAAGTTGCGGGCTACGAATCGATGCTGAAGGACCCAAGCGAACGCTACGAACACGAGAAGTTCAAGCGGCTGTGCGCTTTGGCGGCATCGTCCAGTCTAGCGCCGCTCGAACTCTCCGAACTCGAGGAACACCTCGACTGCTGCAAAGATTGCAGCGAAGTACTGCTGCAGTATCGCGCGCTGAGCACATTTGGAATGAGCAGCTTGGCCGACGGATATGTGGAAACCTGCGGGCAGATCAACTGGGATGAGGCGGCAGCGCGGCAGCGCGTGCTGCGCCGGGTTGCAGAGGATCGGCAGTCCGCGGCCGAGCCGAAGCAGCCGGCGCGTTTCCCTTCCTGGCGCAGTCTGGCGGCTCGTCCTCTGATTTTCGGCGGGCTTGCGGCGTGTCTGCTGGCTGCGGTGGGTTTCGGCGCCTATCACCTCGGAGCGCAAGAGCACCGGCGAGCAAACGCCAGTAACGCGAGCGTAATTTCAGGCAGCACGCCGGCGCCCGCGCAAAGTTTACAAGTGCTTTCCGCCGAGAAAACGTTTGCTGAGCAAACCCTCGCGGAGCAAGGGAAAAGGCTCGCGGGACTTGAGGCGGAAAGCGCGGAGAAGGAAAAGGAGTTGGTGAGACTGCGCGCCGCGCTCGGCTCCCTCGAAGGGCGTTCAAGCCAGCTGGCGGCGACAAGCGCCGAGACGCAGGCACAAACTGAAACTCTTTCGCGGCAGCGCGATGCCCTAAATACTCAACTGCAGGCCATGACTGCGGCCTATGAGAATCAAAGAGCCGAGCTGACCAGTTTGCGTGCGGAGCGAGACAAAACAGTGCTGCGCACTGCGAGCCTCGAAGCCAAGGTGGAAGAGCTAACGGCCACGAATAATGACCAGGAGCGGCGCCTTAAGGATGCCGAACAGTACCTCAGCTCGGACCGCGACATCAGAGAGCTGATGGGCGCGCGCAAGTTGTACATTGCCGATGTGTTTGATGTCGACGGGAGCAGCCGGACGCAGCGCCCGTTCGGGCGGGTATTCTATACCCAGGGCAAGTCCCTTATTTTTTATGCGTTTGACCTCGACCGCGAGCCGGGTGTCATCAATGCCAGCACCTTCCAGGTGTGGGGCCAGCGCGAAGCGCCGCAGGGTGAGCAGGCCACGCCCATGAATCTGGGCATCCTTTACAAGGATAACGACACCAACCGCAGGTGGGTGATGCGCTTTGACGAACCCAAGCAATTGGCTGAGATTGATGCCGTATTCGTGACCGTAGAACCGAGAGGTGGGAGTCACAAACCGACGAGCAAGCCGTTCCTCTACGCGCTGTTGCGGAATGAGGCGAACCACCCCTAAACGCTCGAGGGACTCCCGCAGCCGCTCCGAGCAAATTCAATTTCTCGGCGCTCTCAGGCCACGGGCAGAGCCTCCCAACCATCCATTTTATTTTTTTTGTCGCATTTGCAGCTTTTCTGCTGGTACACATGGCCTAACCTGTTCGTATTAATCAGTAATTCAGCAAATTTTGTCGAGGGAATTGGTGTGAGGTAAAAGAGCCCCGTGAAGCATACTCGGGTCCGAGGTCGAAGTGTGTTTGGCGGGCGGTTCAGTCGCCGGAACCGCCCAATCCAGGAGAGATTCAATGAAAACTTTGCGGTGTGCTTCTGCGGTTCTCTTAGTCTTGGCCGTGCTTTTGTTCTCTGCGGGCGCTCTCGCGCCGCGCTTGGCGGCGCAGTCGACTTACGGCAGCGTCTCGGGATCTGTAACCGATCCTTCGGGCGGGTCACTCGCTGACGTGCGCGTCACCCTGACAAACCTCGATAGCGGCGCGAAGTTGACCCAAACCACGACCGCCGACGGGCTTTATCTGTTTTCGAACTTGTTTCCCGGCCACTACCGCGTGGATGCCGAGAAGGCTGGCTTTAAGCGTACCTCGCAGACCGACGTCGTCGTCCAGATCCAGCAGACCTCGGCCATCAACCTCGTTATGCAGGTCGGCGACGTCTCGCAGACCATCGAAGTTACGAGCGAAACCCCGCTGCTGCAGCCGGACACCTCTTCACTCGGCCAAGTGGTCGATGAGCGCGAAGCCAACGAACTGCCTCTGAACGGCCGCAACGTGTTCAATCTCGCTCTTTTGTCCCCCTCGGTGGTTCCGCAAGGGCATTCGGGTGGCTCGATCGTCGGGAGAAACCCTTTTGACCTAGGCAACTACGCGGTCGGCGGATCGTTCGGCAACCAGGGCGCGCAGTATCTCGACGGACAGCCGCTGAACATCGGTTACATCAACCTGCCGCTGGTCACGCCCACGCAGGACACCATTGCCGAGTTCAAGGTGCAATACAACAATCAGGGTCCTGAATGGGGCAAGTTCTCTGGCGGTATCATCAACTTCAGTACCAAGTCCGGTGGCAACGACTGGCACGGCACGGCCTACGAGTTCCTGCGCAACCGAGTGCTGGACGCCAATGAATATTTTGACAAGCTCTCGGAATTGCAAAACGGTGATCCAAACAAAGCGCCCCCGTTCACGCAAAACCAATTTGGCGGCACGGTGGGCGGTAAAGTCATTCGCGACAAGCTGTTTGTGTTCGGCGGCTACGACGGATACCGCAATCGCACGGGAACAGTGTTCAGTTCGATTGTTCCGACGGCGGCCGAACGCAGCGGAAATTTCGCAGACATTTGCAATACCGGTTTCAATACCCCGGATCCCGGCGGCTCCGGTATAATGATCTGCTCCGACACCAAAGTGATCAACGGGCAAACTGTGAGCGTCGATCAGCTCTACAACCCCCTCACCGTAAATCCGGCCACCAACCAGCGGACACCCATCGCCGGCAATAATCTGAGCGGCACGAATCCCGTTACGGGTCAGCCTTACATCAACCCGACGGCCGCCTATCTTCTCGGCAAACTCATTGCGAATCCGACGAACGCCAGCATCGCTCCGGGAGGCCTGGTTGGTCCGAACGCTGGTGAACCTAATTTCGTTGCGGCGGCCAGCGGCGGTGGCGACACCGATCAGTACACCGGCCGAGTCGACTATAACCTGACGAATAGCCAGCACCTCTTCGGGCGGTTCACCTACTGGAAGGAATTGAGTTTGTCGCAGGATCCCTACAACACGGGATTGTGCGTCGACCGTTGCACGGAAGATACGCGCAGCAAGAGTCTCGCAATCGGCTGGAGCGATGCCCTGAGCCCGACTTTTACCGCTAGCCTGAACGCCAGCATCAGCCGCTATCACTACCTGCGTGTGCCAACCGATGCGAGCTTCGATGTGACGCAAGAAGGCTGGCCGGCGGAGTACAACAGCGCGGTCCCCGACGGCGAGCGTACGCCGCTGACTCCTTGCTTCGCCAACAGTGATCCCAACATCTCCTGCACCCAGGGACAGAGCGCCATCAACGACAAAGACACGCAATTTAACATCTCGCCGCAATTTACCAAGGTTGTTGGGCGCCACACGGTGGCTTTCGGTCTGCAGTGGGAAGAGACCTTTGACGACTACCTGCAGACCAACAACGGCGGCGGCATCATCTCCTTTAATGGTTCCTGGACAGCGGCATTGGCCAGCAACGCCGGTCTGGCCAATGGCAACGACTATGCGGACTTCCTCTTGGGCTATGGTTTGGGGTCAGGAGCGGCCTTCGGCAACCAGACAACCGGGGACTTGGTTATTTCGCCGCCCGTAGCCTCGAAAGAGACCTACCGCGGGTTTTACGTGGGGGACACCTGGCACGTCACCAATAAGCTCACGCTGAATCTCGGATTGCGCTATGAGCTTTCGGGTCCCTTCTCGGAGCGCTTTGACCGCATAACCTATTTCAATCCAAACGTCACCAACGCCACTGTGACGGGTTGCGGCGGCGCAGGCGGCGCCTGCCCCGGCGATTTGTTCTACGTCGGAGACGGCGTAGATGGCAACCGTAACGGCCAGCCGCTTCCCAAACATGAGTTTTCTCCGCGGCTCGGTTTTGCGTATTCCCTCGACCAAAAGACGGTTATCCGCGGCGGCTACGGGATATTCTTTCTCCCGAACGACGTGGTCTTCCAGCTGAATCCTTATGCCGATTCCGTGAACGCCGCGACTTCTACGTTCTTTGCCAGCACCACGCAAGGACTGTATCCGGCCAGCACCCTCAACAGCAGTCAGTGCAACTTGACGGGAACGGGTGGTGTTAGCAACGTGTTCACATGCGGCGCAACCGGACCTTTTGGCCCAACTCTCAACGCCCCAGCCGGACGAGACGCGCTGCCCAGCGTCTCGGCCTTCGGTCTCGAGCAAACACCGCTCTCTGCGAACGGCTATACCTTGGCCAAGCCTGCCTACGCGCAGCAATGGAACTTGGACATCCAGAGGGAACTGCCGGGCGGCTTTTTCGTGGACGTAGCGTACGCGGGATCCCACGGTGTGCACCTGGAACAGACCACCAATCAATCCGTCAATGTCGATCAGATTCCTGACAGCTTTATCGCCCAAGCCGCAGCGCAGTACGCGGCGGGTGGCGAGGCTGCGGTAACGATTGCGCAAAAGGTGGGCGCGGTGAATTATCCTTTCAACGTGACCCTGCCCGGTTCTTTGGGACCGACGTCCTTAATTCAGGGTCAACTCGACCGTCCCTATCCGCAGTATACCAACGTCCAACTAGCGGGCGTCGGCTGCTGCAGCAGTAACTATCAATCGCTGCAAGCAACCGTAAAAAAGCGCTTCCACGGTGGTGGAACGCTGCTGGTGGCCTACACCAACTCCAAGCTGCTGTCCAATACCGATACCATCACTTCTTGGCTGGAGGGCAGCGGCAATGGCGGTGTCGGCAGCGTGCAGGACTGGAACAACCTCAACGGCGAATACTCTCTCTCCTCTCAAGACGTCCCCCAGCGGCTGGTGATCAGCTACGTTCTGGACTTGCCGTTTGGCCACGGCAAGAGGTTCCTCGGTGACGCCACCGGGGTTGTGGACAAGTTCGTTTCCGGATGGGGTGTTGACGGGGTGACCACCTTCCAGAGCGGCTTCCCCCTGAAGTTCGCCGACACCAACCCCAACCTTCTTTCGAACCTGGGCTTGGGCACAGGGACTATCCGGCCGGATCTAGTATCCGGTTGCAACAAGGGTGGACCAAGAACGACTGGCGAATGGTTCAACACCACTTGCTGGGCTGATCCTGCGCCTTATACGTTCGGCGATGAACCACGCGTCGATCCCACACTGCGGCAAGACGGCATCCGGAATTTTGACTTCTCTACCTTTAAGAGGACCTATTTCGGGCCGGACAACAAGCTGAACCTGGAATTCCGCGCGGAGTTCTTCAACATCTTCAACCGCACTCAGTTCGCCGCGCCCAATACCAGCTTTGGCAGCGGGTCGTTTGGTGAGGTTAACTCAACCAACGGCAACCCGAGACTGATCCAGCTTTCGCTGCGGTTCGCGTTCTAACCAGTCCATCTGCCTGCGGGGAACGCCCGAAAAGGGCGTTCCCCGCAGTTTTCATTTTAGGCTGTATGTGTCCGCGCTCGAGAATGTTCCCCTTGTCTTTGGACGCACAGGCCCGCGGCCTCGCGAGCGACGTGCATACGACTTCATTCCGTGCAAAAATTCAGGGTGCCTCGTTCGCGAATGCATAGGTCGCTCAGCAGCCGCCTTCGGCGTCGCGATTTTCTGCGTCTTGGCGCCTGCGCGGCGGCCGCTCCGATCTTCGATGTAAGGCTGCCGCGCGGTCTGGACTTTACGCTGCTGAATTCGCCCACGCCGCAGAAATACCTCATCGAGACCATGCCCGGCGGCGTCGCGCTTTTGGACTACAACAACGACGGCCTGCTGGACATTTTTCTGGTCAACGGCGGACGCCTCACCAGCCCGATGAAAACGCCAGAGGTTTTCGACCGCGCGAATCCGCGTTATTGGAACCGCCTCTATCGGCAGAACAAAGACGGCAGCTTTACGGATGTTACGGAAGCCGCCGGTCTCGCCAGCGCGGGCGCCGGCAACTACGGCATGGGCGTAGCGGTCGGCGACTATGACAACGACGGTTTCCCCGACATTTTCGTGACCAATTACGGGAAAAATGTGCTGTACCACAATAATGGCGACGGGACATTTTCCGACGTGACGGCAAAAGCGGGTGTCGCGGGCGGCGGGTGGTCGGCTTCGGCGGGTTTCTTCGATTTCGACAACGATGGGCATCTGGACCTTTTTGTGACTCGCTACATGGAATGGGACACGCGCCACAGCAAGACTTGCGGCGGGGACTGGAAAACCTATTGCCCGCCCGCCGAATTCCCGCCAACGACGAATCTGCTTTATCGCAATCGCGGCGACGGCACCTTTGAAGATGTAAGCGTAAAATCGGGAATAGCGGCGAAAAAGGGACGCGCGCTGGGTGTCGCTTTCGCCGACTACGATGACGATGGTTTCACGGACATCTTTGTGGCCAACGACGGGATGCAGCAGTTTCTTTTCCGCAACAACGGGGAGGGCACCTTCAGTGAATGCGCTCTCGAGTCGGGAGCCGCGCTCTCCGTCGACGGAAGGCCGCTTTCCGGTATGGGCGCGGTTTTCCAGGACTACGACAACGACGGGCGACCGGATATCCTGGTCACCGAACTGCCTCGCGAAATCTACGGCTTGTACCACAACGATGGTCAGGGACTGTTCACCAACCGAAGCCTCGAGACCGGTTTGGGGGCCATGACCGCCGGAAGCTCGGGATGGGGTGCGGGATTAGAAGATTTCGACAACGACGGCTGGAAGGATCTATTCGTGGCGCAAAGCCACGTTCTTGACAATGTGGAAGCCATCGATCACTCGCTGCATTATCTCGAGCCTCCCTTGTTGGCATTGAACCAGGCAGGCCGATTCGAGCGCGCGGACTCCGGCGTGACCGTTCCGGTGGCCGGGCGCGGTGCGGCGTTCGGAGACTTGAATAATGATGGATGGATGGACGCGGTGGTCACCGTTCTCGGCGGTCATCCGCTGGTGCTCATGAATCGAGGGGGCCGGCGTCACTGGCTTACGATCACCCTGCGCGGAACGCGCAGCAATCGCGACGGACTGGGCGCGCGGGTTCGCGTCAACGGACAGGCGCGAACGGCAACTACCTCGGGTAGCTACCTCTCGGCGAACGACAAGCGGCTGCACTACGGACTGGGCGATGCAACCACGGCCGCGATCGAAGTATTGTGGCCGTCAGGGGCACGCCAGACGCTCAAGGACGTTCCTGTCGACCAGTTTCTCGAGATTCGCGAACCGGAGGGCCAGTGACACCAACCATTTTGTATCTCTGGCTGGCGCTGCAGGCGGCCGTCTCGCCTGAGGGCGCCCAACATATGCAGGCTGGCGTCGCTGCCCACAAGCAGGGCCAGTTCGACGTGGCCGCGGAGGAATTCCGCAAAGCCACAGTAAGCGATCCAAATCTGGTCGAGGCTTTCCTCGACCTTGGCGAAGTTGATCTTGAACTTCGCGACTACGCGGGCGCTACCCGGGCGCTCGACCGGGCGCTCGAGTTGAGTCCCGAGCTGGACGCCGCGCATCTTCAGCTCGGCTACGCGCTATTGGCGCAGGGCTACGCAGAAAAGGCTATTCCGCACCTTGAGCGTGTCCATGCCGCCGAGGCACTGGGCATTGCGCGAATCGAAACCGGACAATACCAGGAGGCCATCGCGGACCTCAGCACAGCCCTGGCCAAGCGTCCTGGCGACCCGGACCTGCTGTTTTATCTCGGCCGCGCAAGCGGATTGCTTTCCAAGGAATCCATCGACGCGCTGCTCACAGCCCATCCCGAATCAGCCCGCGCGCACCAGGCCATGGGAGAGAACTACTTTGTGCTCCGGCAGATGCCGCAGGCCGAAAAGGAATATGCGGCGGCGCTCGAACAGCGTCCCGATATCCCGGGCCTGCATCTCGAGCTCGGCTTGGTATACGCAGGCGCGGCGCAATGGAGCAAAGCGGAAGAGGCTTTTCGCGCGGAGAGCAAAATGCAACCGGGCAATGCCGAGGCGGCTTATCGACTCGGCGCGGCCCTGCTGCAACAGGGCAAGGCGCGGGAGGCGGTCCCAGAGTTGCAACGGTCAAATGATCTGAAGCCGGAGATGCCGGAAACTCTCTATTCTTTGGGGAAGGCCGCGTCGTTGGTGGGCGATAGCCACACGGCCGAGCAAGCCTGGTTGAAAGTAGTGGAGCTAGAAAAGAACACCTCGCTCGCGGCGCAGGCGCATTTTGGATTGGCGGCCTTGTATCGCAAGCAGGGAAAAACCACGGAGTCACAGCGCGAGATGCAGGAGTTTCAGAAGCTTCAAAACACTATAGAACCACCACGTTCTGAATGAGATTAGCCCGACCTCGGGAGCCATCAATGCCAGCCGTATTCAGCGCCTTTGGCGTGCGAGACGCAAGAGCAGAAGTTCCCGAAGGAACTCTCAGGTCTTTATCCGGGATCAAGTGCAAGGTCCTCCAAAACGAGATCCCTCATTACAGCCCAAGTTCCGTAAGCCCTGCGTGCTCGGCGGGACGCGCTCCCAGTGGCCAGTGAAACCGCCGTTCGCCGGACCGAATGGGCAAGTCATTGATGCTCGCGTAGCGGTGATGCATGATGCCGTTCTCATCAAACTCCCAGTTTTCGTTACCGTAAGAGCGATACCACTGGCCAGAGTCGTCGTGCCATTCGTAGGCAAAGCGCACGGCAATACGCGCGGCGTCGAACGCCCATAGTTCCTTCATCAAACGGTATTCCAACTCGCGATTCCATTTTCGCGTCAGAAATTGGATTATCTCCTCACGGCCGTTGATGAACTCCGCCCGGTTTCTCCATTTGCTATCGACGGTGTAGGCGAGCGCTACGCGCTGCGGATCTCGCGAGTTCCACCCGTCCTCGGCCTTGCGGACCTTTTCGACCGCGGTTTCCCGGGTGAAGGGAGGCACCAGACTAACCTGCGTTTGCGTGGACATGGCGATTGCTCCTTTGCCCCACTCGAATGAGCGCTTGCGACCTTAGACCTCGCTGGGCAGAAGAACGATGCAGTTTTTTCTTGCCTGGCACGGAAGGAAAGTCCACAGCCGGCCGCCCTATCCCACCGGAAACAACGTCGGCGCCTCGGGCGGCTGGTTGGCAATTTCATTCAACTGGGGATACCGCTCCCGGAGCGGCTCAGGGATCGCGAGCTTCGCGCCCGTAAGGATGCTGATCAGTTGCAGCGCGTTTACCACGCCTTTGCCCAGATAGTGATTGTTGGTTACCACATAAGTGCTTTTCGCCGCGGCGTTTACGGCCAATACACGCGCCGCCCAAGGCCGCAATTCTGTTTCCGAGTATAGGTAGTTGTAGCGCTCGAACGCGGGAACGGCCACCACGTCGTTTTGCGCTGCGGAGTTCGCGTTCCTAGAACCATTCTGCGGGGCGAGAGCGCGCCGACGGCCTGCCTCGCCCGCACCGGAAACCGCTCCCGGCGTCGACGGCTTGGAGTTTGTGAACCAGGTATCGTAGCGCCGGCCATGCAGCCGCACATATCCGATTTCCGAGGTAACCTCGGCGGAAGGCTCGAGCGACCTCCCGATGATCGGCTGATCGATATTGCAGAACCCGGTGCGGTAGTCGCGCAGCAATGCCAAGGTTTCCGGCGCGTTCCACGAGGCATGTCGAAATTCGACCACCAGCGGGTACTGTGCAAAACGCCGCAGCAGTGCAGTCAGATGCGTCACCGTTTCGCGCGTACGGTGGAAGGCAAACGGGAACTGCACCAGCACTGCGCCTAACCTCCTCTCCTTCATCAAAACATCAAAACCCGTGCGAACTTCGCGCTCATCGTTTGGGCTGAACCGGGAGCCATGCGTAAACCGCTGCCATAATTTCGCGGTGAACATGAATCGCGGATTGGCCATGACGCGTTCGATCCATTGTTCGGCCTGTTCGATGCGCAGTGGACGGTAGAAGGAAGTGTTGATTTCAATGGTGTCGAAAAACTGTGCCAGAAACGTGGCTTCGTGAAATCCCTTCGGCCGCGGGGACGGATAAACCACACCGCTCCAATCCTTGTACGCCCAGCCGGCCGGGCCCACGCGCAATTCGTGGCCCTCGCCGCTCGCAGCGTCGCCGCGCATTCCCGTCGTGTTTGCTCGTCGCTGCTCCATGGCCGTGTACCAGAATCCTGCCTCCTTGCCGGGCTGTCAACGCCGCAGGCGATGCCCCAGAT
>JBEKSZ010000060.1:0-34954 GCA_049516615.1 Candidatus Acidiferrum sp.
AAGCCACGGACGGGTAATTTCTTGCCAGACTCGGTGAATGTCTCCGGTTCAGGGCCAGATCTCACATCGAGAACACGATCTGCGCGAAAAGCTTCTGCGCTCCGCTGGCAAACTATTTCAGGACGTGGGCTACGTCCAAGCGAGCATTTACCGCATCGCTTCCGGAGTAAACGCGCCTAAAGGCACTTTCTATAACTACTTCAAGAGCAAAGAGGACCTCGCATCGAGACTCGTAGATCGCCAATTCGAGGCTCTTCGTGAATCGCTTTCTCGATCAACGGGCCATAGCGCGAGCCATCAACTCACAAAGCACTGCCACTTCCTCGCCATAGAACCACCGATGATTGAAGTGGCTCCGCTCCAACTTCTGGCGACCCTCGCTGCGGAGGCACCAGCTATCCCTGTCGCCCTTACACAACGAATCGCTCGTGGCACGGAAATCTGGATCACTCATGTAAGCGAACTGATTTCACTCGCTCAGAAAGAAAGCGGAACACCAATTGCCCACGATCCCCAAAAGCTGGCGTCACTGCTGGTCACTTGCTGGTACGGAGCGATCGTTCGTAGGAAATCGGACCCATCGTTGAAACTTCTTGATGACTTTCTTCCGTTCTTCATCCGCAGCGGTGTCCCCTGAAAAAGGACCCCGCTCAACTCCGGGTAAGCTCTGGTTATAGAGGCCGCGCGGTTTCTTGCCGGAGAGGTGATCTGGAAGATTCGAAAGCCGCGCTCAACGACGCCTAACGATCAACGATGTTCGTTGATTGGAAATGGGAAATTGTAATGCGCTGATTTTCCTTCGACAGAATTGCCACCTGCCTGGCGTGTGCTTTAATTTCGACGCCATCTCTAACAGCTATACTTCGGACATCAGCCGTGAGAATGCCGACAGATCCTTTCGTCCGGATGAGAACGTCATTCACTTCGAAAGAAGTGAACTTCATCGAGTGTTGATGCAAATCAGTGAGTATCTGTTCTTTCGTAAGTGTGTCGCCGTTCGGGCGCACAAGAATATAGTCGTCTGCGTAGACGTGCTCGAGTGAGGACGTGTCCCCGGACTTTAGCGCTTGTAGAAACTCCTCAAAGCATGCACGAACTTCTTCTTTGCTGATCATAACAACTGAGTACTCCCTATCGCGGTCGGCCGCAAGGGGAATGGGTCGATTTTCATCTGTCACCTTTCGCCCTCTTGGTTCTCCTTTTGCCTCTGTGAACTTTCATTCCCATGTTGCATGTCGTTCCGAGCACACCTGCCCGAAGTGATGGGGCAGATGAAGACTCGGCCTGCCGAATCGTAATTCGTTTGTCAGGGCTTAACATTTGCCTTGGCCCCCCGTTCGATCGCCAAGCGGAGGTCGGCGGAGGGGAACGATGCAGCGTGTTGACCCATCTTTCGGCAACCGCTTCGACCTCCATCGGAGCAATCGAACTCCTATCCAGCGGCAACCACTGCGCGAGGGTGTACAGCAATGATTGAATGGCCTGCAGTGTGCCTCTTGAACGACCTTCCTTTATCAAAGATGCGAGGTAGCGTTGGCGTTCTTCAGAATACGGGCCCTTATAGTGACGAGCGATGTGAAACCGACGGGACAAAAGCAGTTCAAACATGGGTGGTGCTCTCCTTTACGTGGGAATAGAAACCACCCAAGTATCCCTGCACGGTTATGTGCTGTTCAGAATGGAAATCACCAGAGGAAATGCGTCTTGCCAATCCCTAGACCACATAACTGCCAACACCACATAAGTGCGCTTATGTTGTGCTCAACATAAGCGCATGAGCTCCTGCATCGCGGAGAACGCCGCGGCAGCACCTCTCGCCGAATCCGCGAGACGGAAGCAGAGGCCACCGCTTTCGTGGTTTGCCACGCGGTCGGGCTCGAAACCGGCACCGCGGCCTGCGACTACATCCAGTTGTGGAATGGAGATGCCCAACTTCTGACCGAGAGCCTCGGGTACGTTAGGCAGGCCGCTTCGCAAATGCTCACCGCGCTCACGGATGCGTGAGCGATAGAGGTATTCCTCCATCATCGAAAGCAGACCCGGTCGCCGTCGCGGAGTGTCAACCTCTGCGATTGTCCTTAATTCCGGACACCCATTCTGTCAATCTTCAGCCAATTCCTATCTGGAGTATCGTCCATCACTGCCTCGAAATCGCAATCGGCTGGGCGTCGAACAATTCGTCTCTGCAGGGACATGGCTATAATCATCACGGGAGTGTTTACCTCGAAGGGAGCAAACCCTATTCGTGACACCCAAGAAACCAGTTGTATTCGACTCGGCGTATCCCACATTTGTGGCGCAACTTGTCGGTCTGCTGGAGCAGGCCCGGAGAAGTTCCGCGCGATCCGTCAACGCCATCATGACGGGCACGTACTGGGAAGTCGGCCGCCGGATTGTCGAACAGGAACAGCGGGGTAAAAGACGAGCCCAGTACGGGAAAGCTCTGCTGCACCGTCTGGCGGAGGATTTGACCACGCGGTTTGGAAAAGGCTTCTCGGAACGCAACTTGCTCGCCATGCGGGAGTTCTATCTCGCTTGGTCAATTCCGCAGACACTGTCTGCGGAATTGACGGAACCGGGCACCAAGGAAGGCTCGCTGGGAAATCCGCAGACGCCGTCTGCGGATTCGGGAGCTTTACCTCAACCTTCCCCCTTTCCCCTGCCGTGGTCGCACTACGTCCGCCTCCTCTCCGTAAGAAACCGGCAAGCTCGTTCGTTCTACGAGACCGAAGCCTTGCGCGGCGGCTGGTCCGTCCGCCAACTCGACCGGCAAATCGCTACCCAATTTTTCGAGCGCACCGAATTGTCGCGCAACAAGGCGGCGATCCTCCGCCGCGGACACGCGTCCGAGCCGTCCGACTCGTTGACCCCGGAGCAGGAAATCAAGGACCCGCTGGTTCTCGAGTTTCTGGGATTGAAAGACGAATATTCTGAGAATGCTCTCGAAGAGGCGTTGATCCTCCGGCTGGAACACTTTCTTCTCGAACTAGGCAGTGACTTCGCCTTCATTGCCCGGCAGAGGCGGTTGCGCGTCGGCGACGAGTGGTACCGTATCGACCTGCTGTTCTTTCATCGCCGGCTGCGCTGCCTGGTGATAATTGATTTGAAGATCGGAAAATTTACCCACTCTGACGCCGGGCAAATGAATCTGTATTTGAACTATGCCCGCGAGCACTGGACTCTGCCCGATGAAAATCCGCCACTTGGCTTGATCCTCTGTTCGGAGAAAAACGAAGCCGTGGCCCACTACGCGCTCGGCAATCTGCACAACAAGGTTCTGTCCAGCCAGTACAAGCTGGCTCTGCCCGACGCGAAGGAACTCGCCAAAGAAATCGCCAAGACCCGAAAAGCGTTGCTGCAGGAACCACGGCGAACGAAATAATCCGCGCCCTTCACCAAACACTCGGCTCCCCCCACAACGTCTCGGTCGCTTCCCGTCAGAAAGTTAGTTCGCCTGTCCTTCCTGGCCAAATCCTGCGCTTGATCCGTCCGCTTCTTCTGTCAAGGGTCTTCGCTGCGCTTCGATGAACGCCAAACCCCGGCGCCCTTGACAGCGCGGACGGACAGTCGCCTTCCCCTGCCATGAAGGACATTTGCTCTTCACGCGCGGCTCAGGCCGCGCCCCTGCGGAGCAAAGCCAAATTCAAAAACAGGAGCATCCCATGCAACAAACCGAAAGAAAGCCGTTGTTTGACCTGGGCCAACTCGTCGCCACACCCGGCGCGCTGGCCGCTCTCGAAAAGTCCGGACAGAACGCGATGGAGTTCCTATCACGCCACGTCACGGGCGATTGGGGCGACATCCCGGAAGAAGACAAGAAAGAAAACCAATTCAGCTTGGAGAACGGCTTTCGCCTCATGAGCAGCTATCGCACTACCGCCGGTGAGACTTCTTTGCTCAATGTCCTCGGGAAGTTCATTCCTTCCGATGAACGGATTCTACTCATTGAGGACACCTCCGAGATTCACATGTGCCAGGACAACCTGGTCCGCTTCGAAGCGCGACAACCGCAAAACGGCCTGCCACCCGTCAGCATTCGAGATCTCCTCAAAGCCTCCCTTCGTCACAGGCCGGACCGACTGATTCTCGGTGAAATTCGCGGAAGCGAGGCCTTCGATCTTCTCCAGCTTCTGAACACGGGACACTCCGGAAGTCTCTGCACCGTTCACGCAAGCCTCGAATTCCAAGCCTGGTTGCGCTACAAGAACGCGAACGGCTCGGACATATATATAGGGATGAATCCGCTTAAAAAGGACGCCTCAACGCGCACAAAGGAAGACATTGCGTCCATCCGGCACGTCTATATCGACTTGGACCACGGCGCCCCGGAAACCCTCGAAGTTGTCGAAAACTCCAGTGTCGTCCCCAAGCCGAATTACGTGGTGAATAGTTCGCCGGAGAAACATCAAGTCGTCTGGAAAGTGGAAGGCATGAATCTCGAAGAGGCCGAAGCTCTCTTGCACGCAATGGCACATGAATTCGGCGGCGACCCCGCTGCGACCGATGCCGATCGCGAGCAAAACGCTTTCCGTGAGCAGCTGGCGAACCAGCCTGGTCCGGCTGGCGCCCAGCGCGCCACGCACCGCGAACTCGCGTGCCCGCGCTGCCGAACGCGCCAGCGTGAGGTTGGCGACATTCACGCAAGCGATCAGCAGCACAAAGCCGACCGCCGCGAGCAGCACCAGGAGAAAAACCCGCAGGTCGCCAACCATCGCCTGCTTGAGGGGCATCAGGGCCGCGCCGATGCCCTTGTCGGTGTCGGGGAAAGCCGCCGCCAGGTTTCCCGCGACCCTGTCCATGTCGGCGCGCGCCTGCTCGATCGTGACGCCGGGCTTTAGCCGTCCGATGCCGTGGATACCGAGGCCCGCCCCGCGGTTATCGAGCAGTGGATTGCTCCATTGCCCGAGGGGAACCCAGACATCGAGGTTGCGGAAGCCGCCGAGGCCGAGCTCGAAGTCGCTCGGAACCACTCCGACAATGGTGTAGTCCCGGCCATCGAGCGTGAGGCTCTAGCCGAGTGCCTCAGGCGCGGAAGCGAATTTGCGCTTCCAGAAACTGCCGCTGATCATGGCGATTGGCGGAGCGCCGATGGCGTCTTCGCCCGGAGCAAACGGGCGTCCGAGCACCGGACGCACGCCGAGCACCCTGAAGAAGTCCGCAGTGATGAGCCGGCCGCTCAGCACTTCGGCCTCGCCCATGCCCGTGAGGCTGTAGGAAAAGGGGCGAGAGGCGCCCATGGCGGAAAAGGCGCGATTGTATTTTTGCCAGTCGCGAAAGTTCGGGAAGGAGATCGAGCCGGTGGCGAAATTCGGCTTGCTTTCGCCCAGCCAGACCAGTTGCTCGGGGTGGGGATACGGCAGGGGATTGAAGAGCACGCCGTTGACCACGGAAAACAGCGCGGTGTTGGCGCCGATGCCGAGGGCGAGCGTCCAGACCGCCACCAACGTAAAACCCGCGTTCTTGCGCAGCATGCGCACGCCGTAGCGTACATCGGCGAGAAAATCGTCCGCCCAGCGCGAGCCCCAGACGTCCCGGACGGTTTCTTTCACCAGCTCCACGTTGCCAAACTCGCGCCGCGCCGCGTGCCCGCGCTGCCTCGATCGTCGCCCCGCGGCGCATCTGCTCGCCGGCAGCCATCTCTAGATGCGCGCGCAGCTCTTCTTCAAGATCCTGTTCTCGATTGCGCCGCCAGAATTCCACGGTTCACCTCCGCGTCGCCCGGCCTTGTCCGCGATGCCTATATTTCGCCGCGATTCAAGACTCCCGCCATGGCCAGCTTCAGTTGCTCCCAGCGCGAACGTTCGCGGGCCAGCTGCCGCTTGCCTGCCGCCGTCAGGCGGTAATATTTCGCGCGTTGCTTGTTTTCGGAAACTTTCCATTCCGAGGAGATCCACTTCTGTCTTTCCAGGCGCTGCAGTGCGGGATACAGCGAGCCGGTGTCCACCTGCAGCATCTCTCCGGAATGATTGCGGATGGCCGCGCTGATCCCGTAGCCGTGTTGCGCGCCCCATTGCAACGTCTCTAGAACGAGTAGGTCCAGCGTGCCTTGCAACAGTTCGATGCGATTCTTGTAGGCTTCCTTCATTGGCGGGCTCCCCGCTGCCTTTTTGCGCATAGGCGTAGTCTCTCTACATCCATGGATGTAGAGCATCTACTGCCCGGGCGTTTTTGTCAAGAAGCGGGCAGGGCGGAGAGCCCGCGGCGCGGGGAAGCGCGCACACAGAGAGAGAGCGCGCGCCGCCCGAGAAAGGGCGATTACTGCGCCAGTACTTTTGCAAAGAAATCGAGGGCCCGCGGATCATTCGATTGCCCCAGCCAGAACATCGCCTGCTTGCGCACTTCCGCGTTGCGGTTGCTGGTCGCTACCTCAATCAATTTGGGCACCCCTTCATCTTTGGGCAGCTGGCTCAGCGCGAAGACCGCTTTCTTTTTCACATCGGTTTCCGGGTCGTCGGCGATGGCGCCGCTGATTGCTCCGAGGGCCCGCTTGCCGGCCTTTTGCGAGAGCCAGAAGAGGGCTTGTCCGCGCACCTGCCCGCTGCCATCCTCGCGCGCCATGCGGATCATCTCATCGAGAGCTCCGGGCTCGCGACTGACGGACAGCGCAAAGGTCACCTGTGCACGCACTTCGCCGCTCGGGTCGTTCTTGGCCATGCTGCGCAGCATGGCCAGACCGGCCGCTCCGCGAGCCTCGCCGAGCCAGAAGGAAGCCTTCTTGCGCAACTCTTCGCTCTGCTGCGGGGCGGTGAAAGACGCTAGCGCGCGATCGGCTGCCGCGTCGGCGTGCAGGGCGATGGCGGTCAGCGCCTGCCCTCCGAGATCATCGTGGCGGCGCTCCGCAAATGGCGCGCCGAGTACGTATCCGCTGAGCACCGTAACGCTCTCGCCCGCATCGACATTGCTGAGCCACACGACATGCAGACCTCCGGCATCGAGGGTGCAATCTTCGGACGCGACTGCGATGCGCGTCACCTTATGGCCTTCAAGGCGCAACAGCACCACCAGGCGATGGCCACCTTCAAGCTTCACGGGATCGTTTCCCGTGCCCGTGACCCTCTGGTTCTCACCTTCGAGCCGGCACGTTCCGCACCCTTCTCCGTCGTCATGGTTCCCGCAGCACAGCGAACCCTGGCCCGCGACGCGCGCTGCGCTGTAGCCGATCCAGGCTGGCCCCGAACGCCGGGCAATGGCCTCGAGCGTGGCACCAAGTCCTCCGGTCGCCGCCTGCGGCTCGCGCTCGGAGTTCACAAGGCGCGGTGCGTCCTCGGCCCCCGGCTGCTGCGCCGCAAACGCCGCGCCTTGCGCCATCATGAGCAGCAGGCAACTGCCCGCGCAAGCCCGGAACGGCCTTGCCGTCAGGATCATGTTCATCGCCCTCCTCACTTTTGCAGCAATTCCATCATGTACTCGGTGGCGTCCTTGGAATTCATGAGCGCAAGCTTTTCGACCGCCACCCTCTTCAGTTCAGGATCCTTTTCCGTGCGCGCAATGGCCACCAGCGCCTTGGCATTGCCTGCGAGGAACAGCGCGTTGAGCACTGCCTCGCGCACCCCGCGCTCGGGATCCTGGCTGTAGATGGATTTCAGGCCTTCGCCGGCGGCGTCACCGCCCGCCAGTCCCAGGTTGCGCACCGCCGGCGCAGCTCTGGCGAAGTTTCCGCGTGATAGAGCTGGGTCAGCTCGTTATCGCCTTTGACGAGGCCCAGCTGGCGAATCGCCTCGCTCCGCAAGGCCGGATCTTTTTCAGCTTTCGCCGCGGCAAACAGATGCTCCTTGTCACCGGAGATCATGAAGCTTTTGAGCACCGCGCGTTTTACCGAAGCGTCCCCGCTCGCGGCATAAACCTCCGCCAGCGTTTTCCGCGATTCTGCGCCGCCAAACAGCGCCAGGTACTCCACGGCCTTGCGCTGCAAATCCGGATTGCTCTGCCCCCGCGCGATTCTTCCCAGAATTTCGCGGGCCTCGGGCGAACCGCTCTGCGCCATCACAAACATGGCGCGGGACTTTTCCTTGGGCGAGCTGGTCCCGTTCAGCACTTTCTCAAGCAGGGGCATGGCCCGTTCCGGATCGCTGTTCATCAGGCCCTGAATGGCCAGCATTTTCAGTTCCTCGTCGCTCTGATTTTCGGGTTTGGCGGCCTGCCCGGAGGATTGCCGCACCTCGATCTCCAGCGCCGCGGCGTCTTTTTGCCAGCGGCTTTGCGGAAAGCGCTGCTTCAGGTCCGCGATGGTCGCCAGGGCCGCTTCGCGCTTGCCCAATTTGTTTTGCGCGTAGGCTTTCCAGTACAGCGCGGCATCCGCCTGCGCCCCGCTGGCCCTGGCCACTTCGGCGAATCTTTCTTCGGCGCGGTCGAAGCGATCCTCATCAAGCGCTTCCCGGCCGTCGTCGTAGGCTTCCTGAGCGCGCTCGAGCTGTTCCTGCACCCGATCGCGCTTTTCCTGTTCGCGATCGCGTTTCTCCTGTTCGCGGTCGCGCGCTTCCTGGGCCCCGTCCTGCGCCTCCTGGCGCCCTTGCGCGACGGCCTGGCAGTCCTCTCTTGCGGGCCCGGCCTCTGATCGCAGCGCAAGCAGGCTTACCGCAAGAATGCCTGCCGCCAGCAAAATGCCCAGCTTTTTCGACGAATGGTTCATGCTCATACCTTCTTCCTGTCCTCGGTTAAGTTCGGGCCTGCGGGCAGCGCGCGCTGCCGCTGTTCGAGCTGTTCGCCCACCACGCGCACCTTGAACAGAATCCCGGCGGCGCCCATGCGTTCCCGGATGGCTCTCAGCTGCGTTCCGGTAACTTCATCCGGACTGTGCGACACATCGAGCAGCACGCGTTCGAGCTCATCGAGCACCTCGGCAATGCGTGTCTCGCCTTGCTCGAGCGCGGTTTCGCGGTACAGGCGATTCTCCGCGAGTAAATCCTTTGCGCGCTTTTGCTCCGCGGAAATATCGATGAGCTGCGCCGCCCCGCTCTTGTCTTCGGTGTTGGCAAGTTCTGTCAACATCATTTCCGAGCGCCCCAAGTGTTCTCCGACCGCCAGCAGCAGCACTTTTTCCCGCATGCTTACGGCGCTCTGGTCCGCCGGCGAGTTCGCCGTTGGCACATTCGCCTTGCGCACCCCGCGGCCAGCCAAAAACGCCACCACTACCAGCGCGGCCAGGCCCGCAAAAGCCGCCAGGCGCCGCGGCGCGAGGAGCGCCGGCCACCACGGCGCCCGCCGAGCGCCCCCGCCATAGAGGGGCCGCGACTGCGCTGGCAACTCGGCCCGCTCCTTGGCCCGCACCCTTGCCGGCAAGCGCGGCGCGATTTCCCGCCACACGCGCCGAGCGTAATCGCTGCCCGGTTCCGGCACTTCGAGCGTGTCCAGCGCGGCCAGCACCGCGTTCAGTTCCGCGACCAGGCGTGCCCGCTCCGCGCGACACGTAGTGCACCCGCGCAGGTGTTCCGCCAGCGCCGCGGTTTCTCCCGCCGGGGCTTCGCCAAATGTGAGCAACTCTTCTTCGCTCAGGTGGGTCATGACTCCGTCCCCAGGGCACTTGCCCCCGCGCGGCGCACCAGCGGCGCCAGGAAATGGCGCAATTTCTGCACCGCTCGAAAGACGGTGTTCTTGGTGGCGCTGTGGTTAGAATCGAGCGCCACGGCAATCTCCTCGATGCCGCAGCCTTCCCAATGGCGCATCACAAAAGCGGTGCGCTCGGCCTGCGTCAGCGTTCCGAGCGCCACTTTGAGCTCTTTGCGCAGTTCGACATTTTGCGCCAGGCGTTCCGGCGAAGGCCGTCCGTCAGGCAGCAGATCAAGCACATGGTTCTCGGCGCCCTCTGGCTCGCGACGGCCGGGCTCTTCGCGCCGCGCATCTTCGGTGCGCTTCTTGCGCGTGCGGTCGATCGAGTAATTCGCGGCAATGCGGTACACCCAGGTGCCGAAATTGGCGCGCGCCTCAAACTGCTCTAGTTTTTGATAGGCTCGCAAAAAGGCCTCCTGCACCACTTCCTCCGCGTCATGGCGGTTCCCGGTCAGGCGGTAGGCCAGGCGGAAAACGCTCGCGCTATGCCGCTCAACCAGCACACGATAAGCGTCCCGATCGCCGGCGAGGGTCAGCTCGATGGCTTCGGCGTCAGCCTCTCTGGGGCTCACCGTGCTTTCCGTCATTCCCATCCTTAGACAGTATTTCGAACGCGCGGTTAGGTCTGCTCTTTGGGGGTCGGGAGGGGCGGGTCTCGCTACCTGACCTTTCCTGCCGACCTTCTGGCCCGCGGAAGTTGTCTCTGAACCTGTCGCCGAAGCGCGGCGGCCTTTGCCATGCGGGGCGCCCTGCCAGGGCAAAATCCCCTGCGGGACGGCAATCTCGAATTACCGTATCATTAAAGAAGACCTTGCGACGGGAGGCCTCGGAAGTGATTCCACGTTACACGCGCGAAGAAATGGGCCGGGTCTGGAGCGAGCAGAACAAGTTTGCCAAGTGGCTCGAAGTCGAACTGGCGGCCGCTGAAACTCTGGCCGAAGCCGGACAAGTTCCCCGGGAAGCCGCCGCCGCCCTTCGCGCCCGCGCCCGAGTGGACGTCCCGCGCATCAGCGAACTTGAAGCCCGCGTAAAGCACGACGTCATCGCCTTTACCATGGCGGTCGGCGAATCCATAGGCGACCCATCCGTGGCGCGCTGGCTGCATTACGGCATGACCTCGAACGACGTGGTCGATACCGCGCAAGCCCTGCAGGTGCGCGAAGCCTCGCTGCTCATTGAGCGCGCGCTGGTCACTTTCGGCGAAATTCTGGATGTGCGGGCCCACGAATTCCAGCACACCCCGCAAATCGGGCGCACCCACGGCGTGCACGCCGAACCCATCACCTTCGGACTGAAAATCGCCAATTGGTTCACGGAAAATCAACGCAACATCGCGCGTTTTCGCGATGCCGCGGCGCAAATGGCGGTGGGCAAGATCTCCGGGGCGGTCGGGAACGCCGCGCATCTCGGTCCGGAAGTTGAAGAGCGCATCTGCAAACGCCTGGGGCTCAGAGCGGCCCTGGTGGCCTCGCAGGTGATCCAGCGCGACCGTCACGCGCAGTATCTGAATTCGCTGGCGCTGATCGCCGCGCTGCTCGAGAAAATCGCGCTGGAAATCCGCCACCTGCAGCGGACCGAAGTCCGCGAAGCCGAGGAGCATTTCGGCGGCGAGCAGCGCGGCAGTTCCGCGATGCCCCACAAACGCAATCCCGTGACTTGTGAGCAGATCAGCGGGCTCGCGCGCGTGGTGCGCGGCAACATGCTGGCCGCGCACGAAAACATCGCCTTGTGGCACGAGCGCGATATTTCGCACAGCTCTGTCGAGCGCATCATCCTGCCCGATTCGACCATTCTGGTCGATTACATGCTCGCGAAGATGACCGCGCTGGTCGGACAGATGCGCGTTTTCCCCGCACGCATGCTGCGCAACCTTGAATCCACGCACGGCCTGGTGTACTCCGGCCAGTTGCTGCAGGACCTGGTCGAAAAAGGCATGCCCCGCGACGCCGCCTACACCGCGGTGCAGGAAAACGCCATGGCCGCCTGGGAGTCCGAAGGCAATTTTCGCGAACTGATCGCCAAGGACGAACGCGTCAGGAAATTCCTGGATCCTGCGGCGCTCGCGGAGGCCTTTGCTTTGCCGCGCCAGCTGCGCTACGTCGACGCCATTTTCGCGCGCGTTTTCCCCGATTCCACGAAAAAATCTGCTGCCGGTGAGTGAACATCCTGAGAAAGAATCCTCGGGGAATTTCCCGCAGAGGATGGCCGCGCCCGCAGGCTCCCGGGGCGGGGCTGGCTGGCAAAATAAAAACGCCGGGCCACTTTTCGCGGCCCGGCGCCGTCCTGCCTCTTCTAATTCCGGCTGACGCTGAAATTAGCTGCGGAGGCGGAAACCTGAAAAGCCATCATCCATCATAATCGGCGCAAAGCAAACAATTAAATCCACGCGCCATGCCCGCGGCCGCAACTTCCCGCCGCCGGGCTACTCGACGCGCTGCACGTAACGCGCTTCGGTGGTGTCCACCTTGATGCGGTCGCCTTCATTGACGAACGGGGGTACGTTGACCACCAGGCCGGTTTCCAGCGTGGCCGGTTTCATCACCGCGCTGGCGGTGGCTTTCTGCAGCGTGGGTTCGGTTTGCACCACGCGCAATTCCATGGTGTCGGGCAGGTCGACCCCGATGGGTTTGTCCTCGAAAAACTCGATTTTTACCGTGGTGTTGGGAATCAGGTAGAAGACCGTTTCGCCGAGTTCGTCGCGGGACATTTGCATCTGCTCGTAGGTCTCGGTGTTCATGAAATGGAAATCGTCGCCTTCGTTGTACAGATACTCGAATTCGATTTCATCGAGGATGGCGCGGTCGACGAATTCTTCGGCGCGGAAGCGGTAGTCGATCATCACGCCGGTGCGCAGGTTTTTCATCTTGGTCTGCATGGATCCGCGTTTGTTGCCCGGGGTGCGGTGGTCGACGCTGAAGACCGTGAAGAGCTGGCCTTCATGCTGCACGACCATGCCGGGACGAAGCTGCGTGGCTTTGACAGTACTCATGTTTTGGTGTGGCCGTTGGCGGCCTTGGCTCCTGGGGCGATTTGCTTCATTTCGGAAATTCCGGCGTGGCGGGCCGACACAATGCTGCCACGGTGACGCAAGCGGAATGACACGAGGCACGCTGACGAAAACCGATCGGCAAGCGCGGACCTACAGTATAGATGGCGCGATTTGCGGCGGTCAATCACGCCCCGTCTCCCCGGCCATCGCCGCGCTGTCCCGCGAAGGCTCGCGGTCGGCCATGATCTTCTCGATTTCTTCCGGCAGGCGCGGCAGTCGCGCGCTGAGAAGCTTGTTGCCGGACTCGGTGATCAGCACGTCGTCTTCAATGCGCACGCCGAGATTTTCTTCGGGAATGTAAATGCCCGGTTCGTCGGTGATGACCATGCCCGGCTGCAGCGGCTGGCAGGCGCCCCCCGGGTCGTGAACATTCAGACCGATATGGTGGCTGAGGCCGTGGATGAAATACGGGCCGAGCGGTTTGCCGTGCATATCCTTGCCGTGCGAATTGATGTAATCGTAAGCGATGCGGTAGGCGCTGTTGCCGCCTTTGTTGCAGACGTTGGCGCCGGGTTTCAGCGCGGCCAGCGCGGCGTTTTGCGCTCCGAGAACGATTTCGTAGATTTCGCGCTGGCGCGGGGTGAACTTGCCGTTGGCCGGGATGGTGCGGGTGATGTCTGCGGAGTATCCGGAATATTGCGCGCCCACATCCATGACCACGATGTCGCCATCCTGAATTTTCCGCGAGAGCTTGTCGTAGTGCAGGGCGGTCGAGTTGGGCCCCGCGCCCACAATGGGTGCGTAGCCCTCGGCTTCGGAGCCGCCCATGGCATGGACATCCACCATTTTGGCGGCGATCTGATACTCGTAAAGACCGGGACGCATCATTTTCATGGCCGCGATGTGGGCGTCGAGAGAAAGATCGACGGCCTGCTGGAGAAATTCGAGTTCGCCGAGCGATTTGATCTGGCGCAGGGTCTCGATGCTCGAGCGGATGTCTTTCAGCTTGGCGGCCGGCGCCGCGAGTGCCAGCCAGTCGACGACGGCCTTTTCGTGGGGATAACCGCCTTCTTCTTTTTCGTAGGGCAGGATGGTGTAGAAAGCCGGACAAGAAGGAACCAGGTGCTCAACCGTGGCCCGCATTTCCGCAAAAGTTCTTACCGACGGAAAACCGGTGCGGGCCTCGATGCCGGGATCGCTCGGAGACATGCGCAGACCGTTCCATTTTTCCTTCGCGGGATCCTTGGCGGGGAGGAACAGAATTTCCCTGGGAAGCTCCGCGTACGGGTCGGCCGAGACAGGTTGAGCGGGCTGCGCGCCCGCAGCCGGGGCGGGCGATGCGGCGCGTTTGGCGGGCAGGATGATCAGGCCGGCGCCTTCTTCGTTGTGCCCCGTGAGGTAGTAGAAATTCTCTTCCTGAGCGAAGACGTAAGCTTCGGAGGATTCTTCGCGCCCGGTGTAGCCCCAGAGGACGATGGGGGCGTCAATCTGCGCGCCAAGTTTGGCACGGCGCTCGGCGTACACGCTGTTGGGTTCGCGATCGCGGCGCTGTTGCGCCGGCGTCGGGAGGGCCGCGACCAGGGCGAAGAGGAGCAGCACGGCGAGATGCGGGCGAACAGTTAGCGAGCAGGCAAGACTCAAGCGGTCACCTCGTTCCGAGCGATGCGGGGCGCTCAAATTGTATAGGAAGCGCGGAGCAAGACGAAACGGTTGAGCGCTCGTCTAGCGCCGCGGGGGTTTCCCTCGAATCCCTGTGTCCACCCCAAAAAAACACATGTCTAATATAATAAGTGGGTTATCAATGGCCACAGTCTTCCGCCGAGAGAGCCGCACGCCTGCTCCGCTCTTGCCGAGGAGGCCCGTTGCGGGACGGCAAGATCGTCTCCCCGGGATTGCCCGGCGATAGATCCTTCGAGGGTATACTGGCGCCTATCTATGCCTCTTGCTGCGGGAACGAAACTTGGATGGTATGAGATTGTGGCGCCCGTCGGCGCCGGGGGCATGGGCGAGGTGTACCGCGCGCGCGACACGCGGCTCGCGCGCACCGTGGCGATCAAACTGCTGCCCTCAGAGCTCGCCACGAACCGCAACAGGCTGGAACGCTTTGAGCAGGAGGCGCGGTCGGCCTCGGCGCTGAACCATCCGAACATTGTAACCATCTACGAGCTTGGCGAGGAGGGAGCCACGCGCTACATCGCGATGGAGCTCGTAGAGGGGCAGACGCTGCGGGAGATGCTGACCGCCGGGGCGCCGCCCATGCGGAGGGTGATCGAGATTGCAGCGCAGATTGCCGAGGGCCTGACCAAGGCGCACGAGGCGGGAATCACCCACCGCGACTTGAAACCCGAGAACCTGATGGTCTCGACCGACGGGTTCGTGAAAATTCTGGACTTTGGGCTGGCAAAGCATGCGTCGCCAAGCGGGGAGCACTCGGAGATAGACCACACTTCGGCGTCGCTGACCGGTTCGGGAATGGTGCTCGGAACCGTGGGGTACATGTCGCCGGAGCAGGCCGAGGGAAAGGGTCTCGATTTCCGTTCCGACCAGTTTTCGCTGGGAGCCGTGCTGTATGAAATGGTGACGGGAAAGCGCGCCTTTCATAAAAGCACGAAGATGGAGACGCTGGTGGCCATTCTGCGCGAAGAGGTGCAGCCCCTCGGGGCGCAAAACCGCGAAGCCCCCGCGCCCCTGCGTTGGGCGATCGAGAGATGCCTGGCAAAAGAGCCCGCCAGACGTTATGGCTCGACGCGGGAGCTGGCGCGGGAACTGGCGGCGATCCGGGACTGTTTTTCCGAGAAACCGGCCATGCAGGTGGAGATGCGGCCGACCAATCTGCCGGTGTCGCGGACGGGCTTTGTGGGCAGAGAAAAGGAGGCGGTGGTCGCCCGGGAACTGTTGATGCGCCAGGAGGTGCGTCTGATGACCGTGACCGGGCCGGGCGGCATCGGAAAAACGCGGCTGGCAGTCGAAGTGGCGAGCGCCCTGGCGGAAGAATTCCCGGGAGGGATCTACTTTGTAGCGCTTTCGCATCTGAGCGATCCGGGTTTGATCGCTTCGGCCATTCTAGAGACGCTGGGGATCCGCGAAGCGGGCAATCAATGGCCGCTCGAATTGCTGAAGAACAGTTTAGAGCAGTCTTTGCGCACGCCGATGCTCTTTCTGCTGGATAACTTCGAGCACCTGATTGCCGGAGCGGCCACGGTGGCCGAACTGTTGGCCATAGCCCCCAATCTGAAAATTCTGGTGACCAGCCGCGCGCCCCTGCACGTCTATGGAGAACGCGAGTTTCCCGTGCCGCCACTGGCGCTGCCCGATGCGCATGCCACGCCGCCCCTGGAAATCCTGGCGCGCTGCCCGGCGGTGGCGCTGTTTCTGCAGCGCGCGAAGGCCGCCAAACCGGATTTTGCGCTGAACCGGGAGAACGCCGCGACGGTCGCGGAGATTTGCGCGCGTTTAGACGGGCTGCCCCTGGCGATCGAGCTGGCCGCAGCGCGAGTGAAGGTCCTCTCGCCCTCCTCCATGCTGACGCGCCTGACCAGCCGGTTGCAGTTGCTGACCGGCGGGGCGCGCGACCTGCCGCACAGGCAGCAAACCCTGCGCGCCGCGATGGACTGGAGCTACGACCTTTTAAACCCCGCGGAGCAAAAACTCTTCCGCAGGCTATCGGCGCTGCACGGCGGCTGCAATCTGGAAGGCATCGAAGCGGTCTGCGACACCAAGGGCGACCTCGAACTGGATTTGCTCGACGGGATGGCCTCGCTGGTCGACAAGAGTCTGGTGCAGGCGGTCGAGCAAGCCAAGGGCGAATCGCGATTTGTGATGTTGGAAACCATTCGCGAGTACTCCCGGGAAAAACTGCGGGCCAGCGGAGAAGAGCCGGCGACCAGGCGAGCCCAGGCGGCGTACTGCCTGGTGCTTGCCGAAGAAGAGGCCACCGAGCAAGTTGCTTCCGACTGGCTTGACCGCCTCAGCCTTGAACACAACAACCTTCGCGCGGCGCTCGACTGGCTGACGGAAAGCGGCGACGCCGAGTGGGGCTTGCGCCTCGCAACGGCGCTGTTTCGTTTTTGGGAGATTCGCGAATATTTTGCCGAGGGCCGCACGAGTTTGCATCAAGTGCTGAAACTTCCGCGCGCCGCAGGGGCCACCAGGGCTCGAACTCGCGCGCTGTTCGCCGCGGGAGTGCTCGCCGGGGAGCAGGGGGATTACCCGGCGGCGGAGGCGCTGATCGCTGAGAGCCGGGACATCGCGCGCCGCCTGGGGGATGACAAAACCGGCGTGGCCGTGTCGCTGAACGCGCTGGGGGTATTCGCCCGGGACCGCGGCGATGTGACTGCGGCGCGCGAGCTCCTAGAGGAGAGCCTGGCACTGTGGCGGGACTTGGGGGACTTGAAGGCCGTGGCGCGGGCGCTCAGCAACCTCGGCAATGTTCTCAAAATACAGGGCGAATACGAACGAGCGTGCCAGCTGTATGTCGAGTGCCTCACGATATTTCAAGGGCTCAAGGACCGCACGGGCGTAGGTTGGTCCGTCAACTATCTTGGAGACGTGGCGCGCGATCAGGGCGACCTGGCATCGGCCCAGACCTACTACCAAGAGGCCCTGCAGATTTTCCAGGAACTTGGCGACCGCTGGGGCATCGCGGGAACGCTGGCGGATCTCGGTAACCTTGCCGGAGCGCAGGGCGACTATGACCGGGCCAACGCTTTTTATCAGGAGAGCCTCAGAGTTTTCCAGGAGCTCAAACATAAGCGCGGCACCGCGCGACTGCTTGAATGTTTCGCGAGCGCCGCGGCAGCGCAATTTCGCGCCGAGCGCGCTCTGCGCCTGGCGGGGGCGGCCGCGGCGCTGCGGGAAAATATTGGAGCGCCGCTCGCTGCCGCAGAGCGAGAGAAACTGGAAGCGAGCCTCGAGGCGGCGCGCCAAGCGCTGAGCAATGCCGATGGCGCGACGGCCTGGCTCGAAGGCTGGGGCTTGCCGGTGGAGCAGACGATCGAGAAGCTGTTGACCAGCGAGGAAGCTGCCTGGCCGGGCTAGCGCTGGCGCGGCGGCGTGCGGGCGAGACCAGGAGATTTATGGAGTCGCGACGCCGGTGTTTATTCCGCGGTGCTCGCGTCGATGAGGCGGCGCACGGCAGAGACGCGGTTGGCGGGGAGGCCGACGCGCTTGGCGTGCTCCCGCACACATTCCTCGTCGGGCGCGAGGTAAACGCAATAGACTTTATCGCCGGTGACGTAGCTGTGGAGCCACTGGATTTCAGGGCCCATACCCTTGAGCACGCCAACGGATTTTTGGGAGATTTCCCGCAGCTGCGCGTCGGTCAGATTGCCTGCGCCCGGAACTTCGCGTTCGATGACGAATTTAGGCATGGAGTGTTGTGCCAGACTGATGAACGGAACGTACAGGGGATGCTAGCAGACAGCCGGGCAGCGATTCAATACAGGTTCTTCGCATATTCCGGGCCCTCGCGCCCGGGCAGGCGTTAAGGGGCAATCAGAGGAGAGAGGGCCATGGATTTACGAGCGCTGCAAAAGCCGCTGAAAGAGCAATACCGCAAGGACGCCCAGGCTTCGAAAATCACGTTGCGCGCAAAGGGCGGCGAGACGGGCGCTCCCATTGCATGCTCGGTGGATATCGGACGCGCGGTCTATAGCGCAGAGGCGCACAAGGGCGTGGGCGGCGCGGGCAGCGGGGCATGCTCCGGGGACCTCTTGCTGGGGGCCCTGGCGGCCTGCGCGCAGATAACCTGTCAGATGGTGGCTGCGGCGATGGGGATTGCCACAGAACGCATCGCGGTGAGTGTGGAGGGCGATCTCGATCTGCGCGGCACGCTGGGGATCGCCAAAGACGCGGCCGTCGGATTTGAGAGCCTGCGGGTGCGGTTTGACGTGGTGGCGCCAGGGGCCAGCGCGGAACAGCTGAGCGCCCTGCGCGAGAAGACCGAGCAGTATTGCGTGGTGATGCAAACGCTCAAGCGCCCGCCGCAAATCGAGAATGAGTGGACCTCGCGCGGCTGAGCACGGGGCTCGGCCCGAGTTGCGAGCGTTCGCGGCGATCGCCGGCGGACGGCTCGATTTTTATCGAGCACTAGACAGAAAGGCCCGCGTCGCGGCGTTTTTTCCCGGGCGCTCTTGCGTTCCGCGGAGAGCAATCGTCTTGACGAGGCCGGCCGCCGTAGTTTATAAACGTTGCTCTTCCGTTGGCTCGAAGCTCATTCATGCTTATCCGCTCCAAACGCGGGTTCACTTGACGGCAGGTTCCCTGACGCCGGTCGGTCGTTGCGCGCATCCTGTTTCCCACTGTTTCCCGCTTGCGGCATAGGTGCAGCCGGTCTGCACCGAGGAGGAAGCCATGCATTTTCTTAAAAGTTTATGGGCGCCGGTACTTTCAAGTCTGGCCGTCGCCGGCGCGGTTGCAGGAATTTCCGCTGGGGTGCTGGCCGGCGGACCCGCGCGGCCCGTAGCGGGCAAGGAGGCATCGTTTCAGGTAAGGAATGAGTTCAAGGTGCAGGTGGCGAAGGGGGCCAGGAGCGTGCGCTTGTGGTTCGCGGTTCCCCAGGAGGACGCCGCGTCAACCGTGCGTGAACTTGCCGTGACAGCCGATTTTCCCGTGCACTATTACCGCGACGATTGGGGCAACCGCGTGGCGTACGCGGAGGTCCAGGCGCCGGACGGAGGGGTGATCAGGATACGCGAAGACTTTACCCTGGAGCGCACGGAAATACGCAATGACATCGATCCGGCCAAGACCCGGCCGCTGACGGAGCAGGAACGCGCGGCGCTCTTTGCCTATCTGCAGCCTTCGACGCACGTCATTGTCAACGACAAGATCAAGACGCTTTCCGCGTCGATTGTCGGGGGCGAGACGAATCCGATTCTTGCCGCGCGCAAGATTTACAACTGGACGCTCGAGAACGTGGATTACTGGGTAAAGGATCCAGAGCATCTGAAGGCCTCTCCGGTCGGCAGCACGGAGTATTGCCTGACGACCAGAACGGGAAACTGCACCGATTTTCATTCGCTTTTCGCGTCGCTATCCATGGCCGCGGGGATTCCCACACGTCTCGTTTACGGTTCGCTGCTGAAGCCCACCTTAAACGGCGTGGAGATCGACGGGAGTTATCACTGCTGGATTCAATTTTACGCGCCCAACTACGGCTGGCTGCCCCTCGACGTTTCGCTGGCGAATATTTATGGCAAGGCCTTTCCGCTCACCGAGAAAAACAAGAAGCTGGTCGAACTGACCACCGCGACGGGTTACCAGGGGCTTGACCGCAGCAAAGTGGATTATTACTTCGGAAACCTGGACGAACGACGCGTGACGTGGTCGATGGGCAGGGACCTGATCCTCGAGCCGCCGCAGAACGATGGGCCGGTGAATGCCCTTACAAAAATCTATGTGGAAGTTGACGGGAAACAATCGACGGACTGGACCCGGGAGTTTACCTACTCGGAAGTGAAGAAATAACGGGCAATACGGAACTGGGGCGCGCAGCCCTGAGGGGAGCGCTGCGGCCGGTTGCGGCCCGGGACTGCCGACGAGAATCTGCATGAGGAGAGGAGAACCAACTTGGAACTGTGGAAGCCTGACGCTACTTTTTACCCTTCAGCAAAAATGGCCATGCAGGCGCCGCCTGAAAAGGTGGCGTTTGTGGCCATGCTCAACGCGGAAAACGACGGGCGTCCGGACGCGCTGGGGGTTGTCGATGTGGACCCCGCGTCCAAGACGTACGCCAGCATGGTGGGCCGCGTGGACATGCCCCATGCGGGCGATGAGCTGCATCATTTCGGCTGGAATGCCTGCAGCGCGTGCCTGTGCCCGTACATGGCGCACCCGCACACCGAGCGACGCTATCTGATCGTTCCGGGCATCAAGTCTTCGCGGATTCATATCATTGATACCAAACCAGACGCGCGTAAACCGAAGATCGTCAAGGTGATCGAAGCGGGGGTGCTGGCGGAACGGACAGGCTATAGCCGGCCGCACACGGTGCACTGCGGTCCCGAGGGAATTTTCTGCAGCGCGCTCGGATCGGCGACAGGCGATGGGCCGGGCGGGATTTTTGTCATGGATCCCGACAGCTTCGAGATTTTGGGAAGATGGGAAATCGACCGTGGCCCGCAATTTCTGGCTTACGACTTCTGGTGGCACCTTGGATACGACACCATGATCACCAGCGAGTGGGGCACGCCGAACATGGTGGAAAACGGCGTCAATCCCGAGATTCTGCTGAAAGGCGGATACGGCCACTCTGTTCACGTCTGGGATTTGCGAAAACGCCGGCACCTGCAAGCGCTCGATCTGGGCCCGGAATATCAGATGGCTCTGGAGCTGCGTCCCGCGCACGACCCGAGCCGGGCCTACGGATTTCTGGGCGTGGTGGTCTCCCTCAAGGACCTGTCGGCTTCGATTTGGGTGTGGCACCGCGACAACGGAAAATGGGGCATACAGAAGGTGATCGACATTCCCGCGGAGGCCGCCGATCCCGGGAAGCTGCCGCCGTTGCTCAAGGGATTCAAAGCGGTGCCGCCGCTGGTCACGGACATCAATTTGTCGCTCGACGACAGGTTTCTGTATGTCTCCTGCTGGGGAACGGGCGAATTCCTGCAATACGACGTGTCCGATCCCTTTCATCCGAAGAAAACCGCTTCGGTCCATCTCGGGGGTATCGTGCGCCGCGCCGCACACGCGCAAAATCCCTCCGCGCCGCTAAACGGCGGGCCGCAGATGGTCGAACTCAGCCGTGATGGACGGCGCGTCTATTTCACGAACTCGCTCTACGCACCGTGGGACGCGCAGTTCTATCCGGATGGAATTCGCAGCTGGATGGTGAAGCTTGATGCCCAGCCCGGGGGCGGCATGGAGATTGACGCGAAGTTCTTTCTCGAATTCGGGAACCTCCGCGGCCACCAGGTGCATTTAGAAGGTGGGGACGCGTCGTCGGATTCTTACTGCTACTCATGACCCACCTGGTCTTCTGGCCGTGGGCGGCGCTGTTTTTTCTGGGGGCCTGGCACGGAAGCAATCCGGCCATGGGCTGGCTCTTTGCCGTGGCTCTCGGGATGCAAAAGAAAAGCAGCGCCGCCGTGTGGCAATCGCTCGGGCCCATTGCCGCGGGACATTTCCTCTCGATCGGTCTCGTGGTGGCCGGCGCGGTGCTCGCCGGGGCGGTGCTGCCCCTCCGCTACCTCAAGATTGCCGCCGCGTGCATTCTTCTCGGCCTGGGGATCCGCGTGCTGCTTGGCAAGAGCCACCCGCGGTGGGGCGGGATGCAAGTCGGCTTTCGCGATTTGTGTATCTGGTCGTTTCTGATGGCCTCGGCGCATGGCGCCGGTTTTATGCTGCTGCCGGTGCTGCTGAAGATGTCGCCAGGGACGCCGGAACTTGGCAATTCTTCGGCGCATTTCCACGCCGGAGGTTTCGCGGGACCCTGGACAGCCGCGGCGGCGCTGCTCGTGCATACCGCCGGCTATCTGCTCATCACTGGACTGCTCGCGTTCCTGGTTTATAAGCAGCTGGGACTCGAGGTCTTGCGCAAAGCCTGGGTAAATCTGGATCTGCTGTGGGCCACCGCACTTATCGCCACCGCCGGCCTGACGCTGCTGATTCCCGTCTAGATTCCCCGCGGGGAGGTTGTGGTCCGCTAGTCCGGCATTCCCGCCTGGGCGCGCGCGGCGCTCTGGCCGGCGAGGTAGGCGTAATGGGCGTTAAGGAACTGCTGCTTGAGTTGCTGGGCCTTGCGCAAGCGCTGATCGAACTCGACGCTGCTTGCGTGGCTGCGGAACCTGCCGCTTTTCCCGTCGGGGGAGATGGTATAGGCGGCTTGATTGGCGAGCATGAACTGGTAGAGCGCGATGGTGGCACGCAACCAGTCGTGTTCGTAGGCGCTGGCGACCTTGCGTTTGGCGGCGTTTTGCTCGGCGGCGGGCATGAAGCTGGCCATGAACGCGCGCTTGTCGGCCTCGCCTGCGTCGATGGCCGCGACGTAACCCGGCATTCTGGCCAGGATGGGGTCGAGGGAAGAGAATTGATCGGCTACGGCGAGGCGCGCATCGAGCTGCTCGAGGACTTTTTGGATGGTGGAGGCGTCGCGGAAGGAGCCAGGCAGGTAAAGGGGCTCGGCGCCAACGTCGAGATGGCTCACGGCGGCGACGTAGGCTTCGTTGTGGACTCTTAAATCGGTGTACAGCGAGATGATGGCGGGATCCCAGATGGTCGGGGAGTGCTGCGGCTGAGGATTTGCTTGCTCGGGCGAGGCCGCGAGTTGCCGGTCGGAGACGGTTTTGCTGGGGATCGGGTAAGCGGCGTGGCTGGTATTGATGACGGAGAGCACGGCGATCAAGGAGGCACCAGAGCACAGGATCAGGAGCTGCGCCCTGGTTTCAAGCTTGGTTTGCCGGACGAGGTAGTAAATGAGGACCATCAGCGCCGAGACCACGTAGGGCCCCGCGCAAAAGGCCAGGAAGTAGGGAGAATTCTCGAGCGAGAAGGAGTCGTACCTTTTGATCGTGGCTTCGTAAGCGGCAAAAATCACTACCGTTAAAGACAGGGGCAGGAGCAGCCAGGCTTTGTCGAGGCTGGCGGGTTGCGGCCGGCGGGCGGCGGGAGTTGCGGGCGCGAGGGGCGAACGGGAGAAGGGCTCTCCGCACCAGGGGCACTCGGTGAAACCAGCGGGAATCGCTTTTCTACAGCCGGAGCAGTTCATAGGGGCAGCCGCGGGGATTTTTCGCTCGCGAATGGTATCACGGATGGCTGGCAGGTAGTGGCGGGGCCGCTTCCCTCGCGCTGCGCACGCTTATGAAAGCGGGCGGCGATCAGGCGGCGGGCGCGCTCCCGGGCAAATTCCCAGCGCTTTCTCTAGTCGCCAACCCCGCCTTTGGGCGATTGGTAACCTTCGCGCGCGTACACCACGTATTTTTGCTTCTTGCCTTTTTGATCGAGGACCGTCAGCGGTCCGCCGTCCGGGGCGACCAGCTCGACCTTGATCTTGTGATATTTGCCGTCGTTCCAGTTGGTGGGGGTGTAGGACAAGTTGTACTGATGGCGCAGGAAGCTGGCAACCTGCTGAAAGATCCCGGGAATTTCGCCGTCGAATTGCGGGAACCAGGCGAAACCGCCGGTCATGGAAGAGAAATTCTTCAATTCATTTTCCGCCTGCAGGAAATCGATGTGCGAACTCTGCGATCCGCGCAGGTCTTGCGCGTTGGTGAACATTTTGCCCAGTCCCACGCAGAAAATGGGCACATCGGACTGCCGCAGTTCTTTGAAGGTCTGATCGAGCGTGTGTTTAGAAAAGGTGTCGATGCCGCTGGCGAGCAGCAAGATGGATTTCTTGCCTTTCACGTCTTTCAGGCGGTCGTTGGTATCAAGCAGGGCGTCGAAAACGTTGGATTCGTGGAAGCCCGGGAAATAGAGGTGGTAGATGGCGTTGCGTACTTCGTTTTTGTCCTGCGTGAAATCCACCTCCAGTCGCGTTTTCATGTCAAAGGTTTCAAGGGCCACCCAGTCGCGCTGCTGCAGGTTGGGAAACAGGGCATCGGCCCAGTATTTGGCATAGGCGGCAAAAAATCCGTAGGCCCGGGAACTGAACTCCATCAGCACGACCATGGTGATGGGCGAGTCGCCGGCGTTGAATCCGGTGATGGTTTGCGGGACGCCGTCGTCCGTGATCCTGAAATTTTCCTTTTTCAGTCCCATGAGCAGGTCGCCGTGCTGGGTGGTGGCCACGGCGTCCACCGTGACGATGGGCGCTTCAACGGAAATGCTCACGCCGGCTTGCGGCGGCGGGGCGGCGGTGGGTTTCTGATCGGATGGCGCGGTCTGCTGCGGCGGTTGCGCTCCGCCCTGCGGGCCGGTGGGGGCTTGCGCTCGAGCACTGGCCACCAGCGCCACCGCGGCGAGCAGTGCGGCGAACAAGATTCGCTTCCGGTTTGCTTTCATTTCCACCCTCTCGCATCCGAGATAACAGCGGCCAGCCCCACGCCCGCTGCCGATTCCTTCACGCCAGAATATCTTAACGCCGCTTTCCCAGTTACCGGTTGAGGATACGAAACGTTCCCCAATTGCGCGCGGCCAGGCGCCCGCACCCGCGTGCTAGTATGAAGCACATTCCCTGCAAAACGTTTGCCGGGGCGGATTTTGCCCGACGCTGCGGAATGCGCAAGCCAACAGCCAAGGTGACTTTGTGAATCGCAAAGCAGAGACAATGCGTTTTTCCGCCGTGGTGACACTGTTTTTCGCCCTGGCCACGCCACTTTTTTCACAGACGCGGGTTTCCGGGCCGGGCATTCCGCCGAGTTCCCCCGCGCCGTCCGTGGCCCCGCCGCAAGAAGGAGGCACCGCCGCGCTGGCACAGGAAGCGCAGGGCTGGCTCGCGGATTTGATCAAGATCAACACTTCGAATCCTCCGGGAGGCGAGGATCCCGCGGCAAAATACGTGGCCGGGGTCTTGCAAAAAGAGGGATTGACCCCGGAGATTCTGGAAGTCACGCCCGGGCGCAGCGCGGTGGTGGCCAGGTTGCGCAGCGCCGCGATGGCCGATCCTTCGCGGGCCTTGCTGCTGGTGGCCCACCTCGACGTCGTGCCGGCCGATAAATCGCGCTGGACCGTGGACCCGTTTGGCGCGGTGATCAAGGACGGATATTTGTACGGGCGCGGGGCCATCGACGACAAGGGTATGCTGGCCGCCAATCTTGCGGCGTTCATCGCCCTAAAGCGCTCCGCGGCGCACCTCAATCGCGACGTGATCTTCCTTGCCACCGCTGATGAAGAAACCAGCGGCGACGCCAGCATCCGCAATCTGGCGGCCAAGTACTGGGATAAGTTTGCGGCCGGCTACGCCATCAACGAAGGCGGCAACGTTTTCGTCAAGAACGGCAAGGTGCAATACATCGGCCTGCAAGCCAGCGAGAAAGTTTCCGTCAATATCACGGTAATCGCGCGGGGCACGTCCGGCCACGCTTCGCAGCCTACGCGGGACAACGCGGTGGTGCATCTGGCGGCGGCGGTCGGGAAAATCGGCGTTTACAGCGCACCGGCGCGCTTCACCACCATTGTGCGGCGATATTTTGAAGGGCTAGCGCCGCTTGAAGACGACGAAGTCGGCAAATGGATCCGTTCCCTCGATACCCCCGACCGCGGCGAACACGCGCAGCGCGTGATTTCCGACAGCAGTCCGCTGTGGAACGCGATGCTGCGCGATACCATCGCTCCTACGATGCTGAGTGCCGGTTCGGCCCGCAATGTTATTCCCGGTGAAGCGCGCGCCAATCTGAACGTCCGGCTGCTGCCGGGCGACACCATCAACACGGTGGTCGATGACTTGAACAAACTGGTCGGCGATCCGCTGGTGCGCCTCGAGGTGCTACCCAATGCCGGCCTGGCGGCGCCGGACTCGTCGCTCGAGAACGAGTTCTACGCGACCATCGCGCGCATCGCCACGCGGGAATTTGCCGGCGCGCCCACGCTGCCATTTCAATCCACCTGGGCCACGGATTCATCGCAACTCCGCCTGCACAATGTGCAAGCCTACGGGCTGGTGCCCTTTCCCCTCAACGACGAGGATTTAAGACGGATGCACGGGGACGACGAGCGTATTCCGCTGGCTTCCTTTGCCAAGGGCGTGGATGTGATGGTCAAGATTGTTACCGAGTTTGCTGGCACGCGATAGCAACACGAAGTAAAGTAAGAAGCGCGCATCGCGCACGCCGAAAGTGCGGCCAACGGTCTCTCCGATGCCTTTTAGACATTCCAAAATTGTTTGCACCATCGGCCCCGCCAGCCGCTCCCCCAGAATGATCGAACGCTTGCTGCGCGCCGGTATGGACGTGGCGCGCATGAATTTTTCCCACGGTTCTCACGAGGAACACGCCGCCAGCATCGCGCTGCTGCGCTCGCTGGCGATGAAACTGGAAAAGCCGATCGCGATTCTCGGAGACTTGCAGGGTCCGAAGATCCGCACCGGAGTGCTGGCCGGGGGAGCCCCGGTTCTTCTGCGCGGGGGACAAAAGTTCACCATAACCACGGCGAAAATTCTCGGCGATTCCACGCGTGTGAATACCACGTTTCTGCCGCTACCGAGGGAAGTGCGGCGCGGGGCGCGCATTCTGCTTTCCGACGGCTTGATCGAGTTGCGTGTCGAGTTTGTGCGCGGCCAGGAGGTCGTCTGCGTGGTGGTAAACGGCGGCGCGCTCGGCGAGCACAAGGGCATCAACCTGCCGGGGGTGCAGCTGCGCGTTCCCGCGCTGACGCCCAAGGATCGTCAGGATCTCCAATTCGCCCTCGAGCAGAACGTCAATTACATTGCGGTCAGTTTTGTGCGCCGCCCGGAAGATGTGCTGGTGGCCAAGGCGCTCATCAAACGCGCAGGCTACGACACGCCGGTGATCGCCAAGCTCGAAAAGCCCGAAGCCATCGAAAATCTCGACGGGATTTTGCGCGCGGCCGACGCCGTGATGGTGGCGCGCGGCGATTTGGGCGTGGAGATGAATCCCGAGCGCGTCCCGGTGGTGCAAAAAATGATTATTTCGCGGGCGCGCGAATTCCGCCGGCCGGTGATCACCGCCACGCAGATGCTGGAGTCCATGACCGAGAACCCGCGGCCGACGCGCGCCGAGGCCTCGGACGTGGCCAACGCCATTTTTGACGGATCCGATGCGGTAATGCTTTCCGCGGAAACCGCCTCCGGGAAATATCCCGTCGAAGCCGTGAGCATGATGGCGCGCATCATCGAAGAGGCGGAGGCCAGCATTCGCGAATTTCCGCAGCCCTCGAGCGTGCAGGAAAAATTAAAGGTGGCCGAGTCGGTTGCCGAACTGGTGTGCCACGCGTCGCGCGAATTGCACATGAAACTAATTGCGGTGTTCACGCACAGCGGGTTTACCGCGCGCCTGGTGTCGCGTTACCGCCCGCTGGTGCCCATCGTGGCGTTTTCGCCGGTGGCGGAGACGCGCCGGCGCATGGCGCTCATCTGGGGCGTGATGCCGCGAAGCATTTCCGATGTGCGCAAGATCGATGGACTCGCGGCCATAGCGGAAAAACGGTTGCTCGAAGAAAGACTGGTGCGCAAAGGCGATGTAATCGGGATCGTCGCGGGCACCCCGATGGGCGTGCGGGGAACCACCAATTTCATGAAGTTTCACGTGATCGGCGGAGCGCCCAGCTAGACGGGGGCGGGGTTTGGCGTGGCGGGAATCCCTGCCCTAGTTGATCCAGTTGTCGGGACGCGAGGGCGGCTCGCCCTTTTGTTTGCCCATAAAGACTTCAAATTTCTTGCGATTGCGTTGCAATCTCCAGTCCGAGACGGTATTGCGCACGTTGTATAGAAACGAGCCCCGCCGCAGATAGAGCCAGCCGACCAGCAACCCGCCGAGATGGCACAAGTGGCTGACCGCGTCTCCGCCAACTCCGAGGGTGGAGATGAATTCAATGGCCGCGATCACCGCCACGTACGGCCGCATGGGGATGGCAATGGGAAACGGGAAAATCCACACTTCGCGGTCGGGAAACAGCACCGCGTTGGCCATCAAAATACCGAAGATCGCCCCCGACGCGCCAATCGTGGGAATGTCCGATGGCCGGTGCCCCCAGGCCATGGGCGTCAGTTTCACCACAATCTCGATCAATCCCGCGCCGATGCCGCACAGGAAAAAATAATTCAGGAAGCGACGCTTGCCCCAGGTCAACTCCAGTTCTTTGCCGAACATCCACAGAAACAGCATGTTGAACAGCAAATGCAAAAAACTGCCATGCAGAAAAATGTAGGTGACCGGCTGCCAGATCCGTAAACCAGGGATCGGCCCGAGGGGTACAAGTCCCAGGTGATAAATAATCCACAGGGTTACGGAGCGGTCGAGAAAAACTTCGGCGAAGAGTTGCGCGGCATACACCCCGGCACAAATCAGCACCAGCAGCTTCACCCCGGGCGGGATAAAACCGCGCCAGTTGAAGCGGATGCGCCGGGGAACGTACGTGCCTGGCATGCATGCAGTTTAAGGCTATGCCGTGCAGGGGTCAAAGCGGGTTTGCCCTGCCCGTGCTAATCGAGCTTTTTGCGGGCGAAATAGAACAGCGAAGCGCCCAGCAGGGCGAACATGGCTATGCCGAAAAGGTTGCTGGTGGCGAGCGGGCCGAGGATCTTGGGGCCGAAAGCAAACAGGTCCGGCCGCCACGGGAGGCGCAAGGCCGCGGTCAGCCAGTGCGGCACGTTGTTGGAAATTTCCGGGTCCTCAAACAGATTGATGACAATGCCGAGGAGTCCGAACACACCTCCGGCGGCGATGAGACCGCTGGCGTAGAGTGCCCCGGGGCTGGCTTCGCTTTCGTCTTTCTTTTTGGTGGTGGCTTCAACAAGCAGGCGCAGCAGTCCCCCGGCAAACATCGCGGCCGTGGTGCCCAGCGGCAAATAGGAACCGGTGGCAAAGGCCAGGGAGCGCACGCCAAGAATCTCGACCGCGATGACCAGGGCCACGCCCATCAGCACGAGTCGCCAGGGAAGACGCTGGTTGAGGATTCCGCTGATGACCGTGGCCATGAGGCGCGCCTGCGGAGCCGGAGCTTTGTCGCTGCCGATACCCTGTGCCCATTGATACTCGATGCGCTGTGAGGCGGGGTCGTAAAGGTATTCGCCGTCGGGAACTTCGTGCGAGCCGAGGGAGTTCAGCAGCGTGTAGGTCTTGTCTTTGTAGGTGAACGACGGCCTTTCGATTTTTACTCCTTGTGGCAGAGCCTGAACATTCACGGCGATCTGCTGCGGAAGGTATTTCTCGAGGCCCTTGTTCATCAAGTTCAGCGTGGTTCCAATCGCCAGGGTGGAAACTGTGACCCCGATCAAGAGACCCATCTGCTGCCAGTAGGGAGTTGAGCCCACCAGGTAGCCGGTCTTGAGGTCCTGCGATGTGGCGCCCGCGATGGCCGCGGCGATACAAACCACGCCGCCGATCATGAGCGCGAGCACCTGATAATTCGGGGCGGTCCACCCGGCGAGAAGAAAAATCGCGCAGGTGGCCATAAGCGTGGCGATGCTCATGCCGCTGATGGGGTTTGAGGAGTTGCCGAGCAAGCCGCTGATACGGCCGGCGACGGTGACGAAGAGAAATCCAAAAACCGTCACAAAAATACCCGCAAAAAGATTCTGGTACCAGCTGGTGTCCGCGCCTTTCAGCGGGTGAAAGGTGAGCAGCACCCACATCATTGCGATGATCACCACCACACCGATGAGCACGGTGCGCATGGGCACTTCGCGCTCGGTGCGGTCGGCGGCTGCGGATTGCCCGGCGCCTTCGGCTCGCACGTCCTTCAGCCCGGCGCGCAACGCCGAAATGATGGTGGGCAGGGTGCGAAGCAGGGTGATCAGCCCGGCGGCGGCGACAGCGCCTGCGCCCATGGGGCGTATGTAGGTGCCCCAAATCTGGTCCGGGGACATTTGCGGAATCGGGATGGTCGAGGGATAAATCGCCACGCCGTTGGCCAGCTGTCCATAAAACTTGATGGCCGGCATGATCACGAGCCAGGAGACAATGCCGCCGGCAAAGAGAATGCCGGACACGCGCGAACCGATGATGTAGCCGACGCCGAGATATTCGGACGTGATTGCGGCGCGGAAGGAAGCGCCGGGAAACCATGCGGGCCGAGATTCCGGCTGGGAAGTCCATGCTTGCACGGTGTTCATGAGAAAGGTGTACACGCCGCCGAGACCGAGTCCCCAGAACACGCGGCCGGCGAACGAGCCACCGCGCTCCCCGGAGACGAGAACGTCAGCGCAGGCGGTGCCCTCGGGAAAAGTAAGATTGCCATGTTCTTTGACGATGAGCTGACGGCGCAGCGGGACCATGAAGAGCACGCCGAGCCAACCGCCGAGCAGGGCCAAGGGAAAGATCCGCCAAAAAGTGAACTCCGAGCCAAAACCGAGAAAGATCAACGCGGGGATGGTGAACATCACTCCGGCCGCGAGCGATTCGCCGGCCGAACCGGTGGTCTGGACGATATTGTTTTCAAGAATGGTGGAGCGCCCGAAGGCGCGGAGAATGCTGATGGACAAAACGGAAATGGGAATCGAAGCGGAAACGGTCAGTCCCGCACGCAATCCCACGTAGACGGTGACGGCTCCAAAGAGCAGTCCGAAGAGCGCGCCAAGAACCACGGCACGCAGGGTAAATTCCTTCAGCGTCTCCTGTGTGGATATGTAGGGACGAAATTCCGACGGCGGTGCCGTCGAACTCCATGGCCTTTCGCTCAAAAAGTCCTCCCGCGATGCAGAAACGCTCTCCGAGACCATGTAGGTCGCGGTTGCCGAGCCATTTTGCCTCGTGCGCGGGGGATTATGCCCCACTAAGCCGCTCTACGGAAAGAGTTTCCTCCCGACCAGGCCGCCATGGGGCAAGCCGGTCCCGGGATCCGCGCGCGAGAAATGGCCCGGGGTTCGGGCAGCAACTGCCCGTGCTGCGCTTGACACGGATGCGGAGTCGGCCTACACTACGGAGTTTTTAGATGGCCCCGGAAGCGACACTGTGGGGCGGGACACTCATGGACAAGAAGAGACTCGAGTATTACAAGAAGAAATTGGCGACGCGACGCGAAGAGTTGATGAAGACGATCGCGCGCACCCAGGAAGAAGGCCGCACGGCGGACGACGATCCGACCGTGGACCTGGCGGACAAGGCTGCAAACTCCTACACCAAGGAATTTTTGTTCGGCATGACCAACACGGATCGCAAGATACTCAACCTGATCGATGCCGCGCTGAAACGCATTGATGCCGACGAGTACGGCGTGTGCGCGAACTGCCAGGACGAGTTGCAGCAGAAGCGGCTCGAAGCGGTACCCTGGGCCAAACATTGCATCTCCTGCCAGGAAAAGATGGAACAGGGCCTGCTCTAAGAGCCGGCGCGAACGGTCATAAGCCGCTTAGATCCCTCCCGCTTATAGAACGACAGGTTTGGCTTTGGTAATCTAAGGCCCTGGCCGAGGTGCACTCCGATTTCCGTGCGAAGGAATTTTGTCCCTTGCGGAGCGCACGGAGGTGCGTGGCGCGTTTGTCACACGCCCAGGCGGTAGTGTCTCAGTTTGCCAGAATCACGAAAATTCCTATCATCGCGAGCAAAACTCCAATAAGCCGCCACATGAAAATTCCTTTTGGCGTTCCGCTCCAGCCCGTCACTCGCGTCCTCGGATGGGATTGGGATAGGCGCTTCTCCCACTCTGAGATGTGCGGAGCAAAGGAAAAACAAACAATGCCAGTCGCTACCAAACCCGTGCCCCAGAACAAAGGAAGCATATTAGTCGCCTCAGCGTGCCAAAAGTACGATTTCCTCAAACGACCAGACATGATCCGATAGGCCAGCGGCCATTGCCGGGGTCACTCTCAGCGTCTTGTGAATCCTCGCAAAATTGTAGTGCATGAAGTGGATCGCCACCATCGCCGCGTGATTCTCCGCTTTCTTAGAGAATCCGTTGGTGAGTCGCGTGAAGCGTCGCATCCCCATGCGCATCGTTAGGTTTTGTCGCTCGACGTAGCTAGTGCTTACGTGTTGAGGGTCAGGGTTGCCGCTGACCACTTTCATATCGCAGCCGATGCACACTGCCGGAGAATATCGGGTTTCATTCTCCGCCACCGCGCCATAGATTTTTTGGAGCTGGGCATAGCAGCGAAGTTGACAACCCACGCGTCTTATTGCTAGATGATCTACTAGTGACTGGAACCAGGCTGGATGCTGGCGCGCGGGCTGCTACTCGCGAGCGGCGCCCAATCAGTGGTAGGCTTAGCTATAGCCCGGGCGGCAGGAGAGCCCGATTGCCGGGTCTTTCCGGATGACCGGGTCCAGTCCGAGCTAGCCCGAGGTACGCGCATGAGCCCTGCAAGGTCCGGTGCGAGCCAATCCCGGGGGCGCTACACCCCCGAAGCCGACGGGGCGCTCGTGCCCGGCAGCGAAGGTCCCGCCGGCAGTAGAAGCCACAACCCGATTACGCCGCGACGTGCGTCGCTGATGCAGGAGCCCGTGCTGGTCTTGAACGCGACGTATGAGCCCATTAACGTGACGGCCGTGCGGCGGGCCATGGTGTTGATGCTCAAAGGTGTGGCCCAGGCGGAGGAGATGCACAGCGCCGAGGTGCATTCGGCGGCCCACGCACACAAGGTACCCTCGGTGATCCGCCTGCTGGCCTACCGACATATCCCGCAGCAGAGCCGCGCGCTTTCGCGCAAGAACATCCTGCTGCGCGACCGCAACACCTGCCAGTTTTGCGGGCGCATTTTTCCGAGTTCCGAGCTGACTTTGGACCACGTGGTGCCCCGTTCGCGCGGGGGGCGCTCTTCCTGGGAGAATCTGGTGGCCTGCTGCTATCGCTGCAACAACGGCAAGGGTGACCGGACACCGGAAGAGGCTGGCCTCAAACTGGCGCGGCGACCCCGTCCCTTTACACTGCATACCTCGCGGCAGCTCATGCGCTTGATCGGTCATCGCGACGAACGTTGGCGTAAGTATCTTTTTTACTAGAACTTCCGCCTCGTCCGGGGCTACTGAAAAAAAACCAATTTTTTAGGAAACCTAAAACGGGTAGCGTCCATCTAATCTTTTAAAACCACTTCGAGGACACACCCCGGGAAGCAGTTAAGGCAACCCCTTAACTGCTTCTCTCCTTTTCAGCCTGATTTTCGGGCTCCCTAGCGGGTGGCGCGGCGATTTTGCGATTTTCCGGGAAGCTTTCCAGCGCGTGCGCTTCATCGCGAAATTCCTCGAAAATCTGGTGTAGTTGCGTGACCTTGAAAATCTCTTCCACCTTGGATTTGAGGCCCACAACCTTCATTTCACCGCCGCTTTTGATCACCGTCATGTAGTTGCGCACCAGTTCGCCGATGCCCGAGCTGTCCAGATAGCGCAAGCCATCAAGGTTCAGGACGATTTTCCTGCGCCCCTGTTTCACTAAACCCGAGATCGTTGAACGCAGTCCCGCAACCTCAAAGGAGGTAAGGCTGCCGGTCACGTACACGACGGAGATGGGGCCGTTTTCACGAACTGTGGCGGAAAAATTCACTGGGTCCTCTGGCGCTTCACCGCCAGCAAGTTTACCTTTTGCCAGCGTCAGAAAGACAGGGGAATTAACGCCCGGGAAAAACCCGGCTGCCAAGGGCCGGCAACGAGCAGGAATCGTTCGCCCGGCCGCTGTTTCACGGCGCCCGGAGAACAACCGCGGGGGAAAATCGCCCTGTTGCAAACGGGCGCCGCACGCGCAACCAAGCGGCGCCTCTCTTGGCAGGGGAGTTTGCGATTCCCTGAAAGGCGCGTCTGGCGCAAGCGCGTGACGCGCAGGAGCGCGCGCCTCCCGCGGGGGGAAAGCTGCGCGCAAACGGAACGGGGATCGCGGGCAAACATCGCGGCGGGCCTCCGAGTTCGCGAGAAACTTCCGCGCCGCATGTGGTACTTACTATTTTGAAGACGCCAGACGCATGGCCGTGACGGAAATTGCGGGCTGCTGCATATTCCAGGTAGACGGCACGTGCTCGAAAGAAATCTCAAAGTCCCGCCGCGCTCCAGGGGCGAGCGGCGCGGCCGTGCCATCAAGCACCGTGCGCGCCTCGCGCAGGACCACCTGGTTCAAGGAATCGCTAAAAATCACCGTCAGCTCGAGGCCCTCGAGGGTGCGGTCGCCGGAGTTCAGCACTTCGCCCGCCAGCGTGGTGACTTCCTGATTCAGAAAATTCTCCGCGCGGCTCATGGCCACGTTTTCAATCAGCAGGCGCTGCGCGTAGGCCTGCTCGGCGGGGCCAAAAAATAACGGCGTGCCGGAGGCGCTGACATGGCGTCTCGGGCCCGAAGATTTGTCGCCGTGAAACCACGGGTTGAGCAGCACCCCGCTCGGCCAGAGCAGCGCGGCCACCAACAAGAAGACCACGACGGCCCCGGCCAGCAGCGCGAAACGAAACGAGGTGCGTTGTGGCGCCGGGTCGTCGGGCGGACCAATATGGAGTTCTTCGTTCATGTGGTTCCAAAAAAAAGAGGATGACGCCAAGCCCGCGGGGGCCAGGAACTTGCGTGGCCGCACCCTAATCTCAACGGCCGAGCATCAAGCGCTGCGCCAGGGGCTCGGGAAGCCCGGCCCTGCGCATGCGCTCCTGCACTGCGGAAATATCGTACGGCACGCGCCAGAACTCTACAATCTGATGTGCAAGATCGGCGATGGCGAATGCCGCGCGCGGATCGCCGTCGCGGGGCTGCCCGACGGATCCGGGATTCAGTAAATAACGCCGGCCGGGCTCAAGACGCAGGGCGGTAAACGATTCACTGGGCCGCGGCCGAATTTGCAGCATTTCGACGCTGGTATCGAGGAAGGAAAATCCACCTTGATGGTGGGTGTGCCCAAAAAATGTGACCGAAGAAGAAGAATCGAGCAACCCGTCCATGGCTTGCGAAGGTGTGAAGACAT
>JBEKSZ010000061.1:0-27197 GCA_049516615.1 Candidatus Acidiferrum sp.
CATAAACGCAACTGCTGACCCTGCCGAGTTGTCCGGAGTACAGGACAAAAGACCATTGGGACAAACGTACGGTTCATTTGCATAGACCTTAATAGTGAGGAGCAATCCCTCACCTCTGGAGGGTCTGTTGCGACTGCGCCGTCTGATTTATTTTGCGATCTTACATTTCATACTCGTTCATTCCTCGGCTGCGCAGTCGCCCACCGGAACGATCAGTGGGATTGTGACGGATCCCTTGGGCGCGACGATTGCCGGCGCCGATGTCGTGGTTGTAAACGACGCAACGCGCGTGCAAGTCTCGACGACGTCGAACGATGAAGGAATCTACGTGGTTCCTAATCTTGCGCCGGGCAACTATCGAATCCAGGTCTCACGAGCCGGTTTTAAGACGATCATCAAACCCGACATCGTCATCAACGTACAGGACGCGCGGGCAATTAATTTCGCTCTTCCGCTCGGGGCGGTTTCTGAAATCGTGACGATTCAAGGCGACGCGCCGCTTATCAATACGGAGTCGGCCGCGGTAAGCACGGTGATCGACCGCCAGTTTGTGGAAAATCTGCCGCTGAACGGACGGAGCTTCAACACCCTTCTGCAGCTCACTCCAGGGGTTGTAATAGCTCCGACGAGTGCCGTGGCTTCCGGCCAATTCAGTATCGCCGGTCAGAGAACGGATGCGAACAATTTCAGTGTCGACGGCGTATCTGGAAACTTCGGTGTGACCCCGGGTTTGCTGCCCGGGCAATCCGGCACAGGCACGTCCCAGGCGTTCAGCGCCCTCGGCGGGACCAGCAGCCTCGTGTCGGTCGAAGCCTTGCAGGAGTTTCGCGTTGTTACCTCTTCTTTTGCTCCGGAATTTGGCCGCTCACCTGGGGGACAAGTGGTCCTCACCACGCGTTCCGGAACGAATGATCTGCATGGCGGAGTGTACGAATACTTTCGAAACAACGTACTCGACGCGAACGACTGGTTTGCCGATGCCGCCGGCCAGCCTCGTGCCGCCGAGCGTCACAACGATTTCGGTGCTTTCCTCGGCGGGCCGGTATGGAAAGATAAAACATTCTTCTTCTTGTCCTACGAGGGTGCGCGACTGCGTCTCCCTCAGACGTCAGTGTTTGATGTGCCTTCGGATTCCATTCGCGAATCCGCGCCGCCCGCCTTGGCGCCCATGCTGGATGCTTTTCCCGTGCCCAACGGCCCGGTTTCGGCGGACGGATTTACGGCGCAATTTACGGGCACCTATTCAAACCGCGCCACGCTGGATGCCGGAAGCATTCGCATCGATCACAAATTTGACGACCGTATTTCCCTGTTTGGCAGATACAACGACGCGCCATCGGCCAGCGTCAACCGCGTTTTCGGGCTCACGACAGTCCAGACGACGATGGTAAACACCAAAACGATGACAGTCGGCTCGAGCATGATGTTCAGCAATACGCTGGCCAATTCCCTCCGCTTTAACTATTCGACGCAGAGCGCCGCGGCGACCGATACGCTTGATTCGTTCGCGGGAGCGGTGCCGCTCAGCCCGAGCTATTTTCTCGGGACTTTTCCCGCCAGCCAGAGCCAAGTCGAATTCCAAACAGGGGACACAAATTTTCTCGCGGTCGGTCCGCTTGCCGCTGGTCGAACGCGTCAGTTCAACGTTGCCGATGACGTGGACAAAGTTATTGGTAGTCACGCCTTGAAGTTCGGCGCCGACTATCGGGCCTTGTTCCTCAAAACGATGCCCGCTTCGACGGTGTTTTTCAGTGCCGACACCGTGCAGAGTTTTGTAGCCACAGGGGAAGGAAGTCTCTCGGTGACGAGCCAGAAGAACTCCAATCTCTTGACGCAGACATTGTCGCTTTATGCGCAAGACAGCTGGAAGGCCGCACCGCGACTGACATTCGTTTACGGCGTGCGCTGGGAGTTGAGTCCCGCGCCGAGCGGGCGAGGATCGACAACCCTGGCTTCCTGGGAAGGCGTTTCAAATCCCGCCACGATCGCCCTGGCACCCCCGGGCACACCAATCTGGAAGACAACCTACGGGAATCTTGCGCCGCGCTTGGGCCTCGCGTACTCCTTAAATGACAAGCACGATTTCGTCCTGCGGGCCAACTGGGGCATTTTCTATGATTTGGGGCTCGGACAAGTCGCCACACTTGCGACCGGTTTTCCGAACGGCGCAACACTCACCACAGCGACTGCGGCCGTGCCGATCGCCAATCTGACTCCGTTTCAACCGACGATTTCAACGCAACCACCGTTCCCCGGAGCGTACGGTTTCTCACCCGATATGAAACTGCCCCGTTCCTACCAGTGGAACGTAGCCCTGGAGAAATCATTCAGCGGGAGCCAAGCCTTCACAATGACTTACGTTGGGCAGGCTGGAAGAGATCTGCTGCGGGACACCGGATACTTCCTGCCCAATCCCGATTTTTCTTCTTTCTTTTATCTGACAACCAACGGAGCCTTCTCGAATTACGAGGCCTTGCAGGTGCAATATCGCAAGGCTCTGCAATCCGGCCTGCAGGTGCTGGCAAACTACACCTTTTCGCATTCCCTCGACAATTCATCGAGCGACGTGGTCAGCGGCGCGAATGCCATTTCCGCGGCGAGAGATTACGCTTCGTCCGATTTTGACGTTCGGCACAGTTTTTCGGCGGCCCTTCACTATGAGATTCCACCCTTGGCGAAATCGCGAATGGGCTCGACCTTTGTCAATGATTGGTCCGTGGATGTGGTCGGAGTGGCGAGAAGCGGATTTCCCTTCAACGCATCGCTCTTTGCTTTTTCTCCGGTTCTTGGATTCACCTACATTCGTCCCAACCTGGTTCCCGGGCAAGCGACGTGGATCTTGAATCCGAGCGCGGCGGGAGGCCAGAGCCTCAATCCGGCGGCGTTTCTTCCTCCTCCCCCAGGCCAGCAGGGCACGGAGGGCCGAAACGACATCCCCGGGTTCGGCCTGACGCAGTTTGATTCCTCGCTCGCCAAGAAATTCTCCTTGTCCGAGCGACTGCACCTGCAGTTTCGTGCCGATGCCTTCAATGTTCTGAACCACCCGAATTTTACCAATCCGCAAGGACTCGTCTTTTTTGGCGCTACCCAGCAGCAATCCACCAAAATGCTGAATCAGGGTTTGGGAGGATTGAACCCCCTCTTTCAAGAGGGCGGACCGCGTTCACTTCAGCTTTCGTTGCGTTTGACGTTCTAGCACGAACCGCAATCCGAAGGAGAGTAAGGGTTGGCCCCGATGGACCCAAAACGCCGCAGGTGTGTGCGCGTGAGAAGAACGGCTGCCATGCAAGCCGCCGCGCTTCTCGCGGCGATCGAGCTGCTGGGTTTCGCGCCGGGCGCAGCGGCGAAACAACAGAAGGCGATGAAACATCCTGTGACCGAGGAAGATGCAATTCGCATGGTGCGGATTGCGGGCACGGGATCCATTAGCAGTTATGCCGGAACGCTCACCGAAGACTTTGCATACTTTTCTCCTAACGAGCAGCAGTTCGTTCTTGTTCTGAAAAAAGGAAATCTGGAGCGAAACACCAACGACTATTCCCTGCTGCTGTTCAAGACCAAGGAGGTATTTGCTTCGCCGCAACCCACGGTTCTCGCGGCGTTGTCTTCCTCTTCGAATCGGGAGGCCATTACCGACGTGGTGTGGCTTTCAGACAACGATACCGTCCTGTTTCGCGGCGAGAATCCCGGCGAGACCTCTCAGCTCTATTGCGTAAGTGCCACGTCCGGCGTTTTGCGGAAACTCACAAATCAGGCCACGAACCTGGTGGAGTTCTCGTCCGATGCCCGGGGGCATACCATCGTGTACGCCGCTGAAAAGCCGAAGCCCAAGGTGCTCAGCGAGCAGTCCGCACGCGAGGGTGTGGTCGTGGCCAACGAGGACATGTCGGAACTGCTGATGGGCGTGAGAACGGACGAAATCCGCGATCTATTCGTGCTCGACGGCGAAACCGGCAAGTCGCGACCGCTGCCCATTGCCGCGGAATTGCACGGTACGTTTACGGGAAACTACCTGCATTTCTCGCTCTCGCCCGACGGCCGGCATCTCGTCGCCAGACTGAATCTCCTTGAAGTCCCCCCGTCCTGGCGCAACTACCGACAGCCGTTGCTGGCCAGAATTCTGGATCGCACGCTGCCTAAGAATTCACCGACCTGGATGTTTCGTTATGCGGTGATTGATACGGAATCGGGCGCTGGCCGTGTGCTTCTCGATGGCCCGGTCAGCTACTACGGCTCGGACGTGGTTTGGGGAGACGACAGCAAGTCCGCGCTTCTGACCGGCGTACTCCTTCCGCTCGAGGTGGCGGCTGGAAACCCCGGGCGTCTGACCAATCCTCGGGTTGTCGCCGTGGACTTGGATAGCCTGGCATTCGAGGTGCTCAGCGACGACGATTTGCGATTCGTAGGCCGGGAAAGCAACGGACAGCAATTTATATTCGAGACGCGGCCTTGGCCAGGGGCTGCTTCTTCTCGAGAATTCAGGTATTTCCGCCAATCCGATTCGCATTGGGTAAAGGAAGCAAGCCCGACCCGAGCTGCTCCCTTTATCCTTGTTACAGCGCAGCAGGATTTGAACACGCCTCCCCAGATAACGGTTTCCGATCCGCAAACGGCAAGGAAGGCCACGCTTCTCGACTTGAATCCACAGTTCCGTGAAATCGAATTCGGCCGCGTCGAAGAAATTAGCTTCGTCGGTGCCGAGCACAAGAATGTGCGCGCGGGACTGTATTTTCCTTCGCGATATGTTGCGGGGCAAAAATATCCGCTGGTGGTTCAGACGCATGGATTTGACCGGAAAAGTTTCTGGATCGACGGTTCGTTCACCACCGCTTTTGCCGCGCAAGCTCTGGCGGGACGGGGTTTTCTCGTGCTGCAGGTTCCAGACATCCACGACTGGGACGAGACGCCGGCGGAGGCGCCCAACATGATGGAGACGCTCGAGCGAGCGGTTGAATATGTGGACAGCCTCGGGTGTCTCGATCGCGACCGCCTGGGAATTACGGGCTTCAGCAGGACCGCTTTCTATGTTCACTACATGCTCGAACACTCGAAGCTGCATTTTGGAGCGGCGGTCGTAGCGGACGGTTCAGACGGCGGATATTCGCAGTACCTGCAGTTTCTGAATGCGCACTCCTTCACCGCTTCCGACTCCGAAATGCTGAACGGAGGAGTGCCGTTCGGCAGCGCGCTGCTCTTCTGGCTGCGCCGGTCTCCCGAATTCTCTCTCGACCTGGTAAAAACGCCGCTCATGCTGCAATCGAATACACCGGAGTTCCTGGCCACCATGTGGGCTCCCTTCGTCGGACTGAAGCGTCTCGGCGTGCCCGTCGAGCTTGTCTTTTTTCCGACCGGGACGCACATCATGGAGAAACCCTGGGATCGGCTGGTCTCAGAAGGAGCGGCCGTCGACTGGTTTGCGTTTTGGCTCAAAGAGAAGGAAAACGGTGACACGCCGGACACGGAACGGTACCGAAGGTGGCAAGCGCTTCGAAACTTGCAGGCGGACGCTTCGCATTCGGCCCTCACAGCACAACCTCCCGAGAAATGATCGGGGGCACGGATGCGGTTCCCGTGCCCCCGACCTCTTAGGCTTCGTCGGACTGGTACGCGGAAACGGTCACCATCCCTTCCAAATCCAGGGGAAAGGCTGTTTTCTGCGTACTGCCTTGCACCGCCTCGATCGCGCTTGAGAGTTCAACGATTGCCGGCGCTTCGTACTTCATTCCAATCACCTCCTTTCGGATCAAAACAACGGCAAAGGGACCGGCCAGCGCCGTTCGCGGGAGCGCCAAACACCGCCGACTGGTCCCAGGGTTTCCTAAAGCACCCGGCGCCTTGAGTGCCGCGATGGGTCTATGCCTCGTCGGACTGATACGCCGCGACGGTGGATGCCGTCGGGTTGTCGAGTGGCGGGGCTTCCTTGATGATCGAATTCTGTACGGATTCGATCGCGGAACCGACAACGGTAATTTCCGGTTTCTCGTATTTCATTGTGTTCACCTCCTTTCTGGTTTGTCTTTCCTTCAGCTAGCTGAAATTCTTTCTGGCGCGTGACGATCCCCGCGCGGAGAATCGTGAACCTGCCCATGTTGTGGTTTGCTGGGGCCGGCCGGCCTCTGGGCCACAATGCGCGAGGTTGCGCAGCCAGCACTCGAGCGAGAGCGTTCGCTGGACGGGCACGATCGGAACTTCCTTACCGTGACGAACATCTTCAAGGCATTGCCGGAACGCCGCTGCGGAAACGATCCCCAGGGACTCGAGGATCATGTCCCTGCTCATGGATTGAATATGTTCCCAATGCGCGGCGATAAAGGTTCGCGGAGCGCGGCTGACGAAGGCCTTTCGCTTGCGGTTGAGAATTTCCTCGGGCACGATGCCGGCGAGGGACCGGCGCATGAGCGCCCGCCTGCGGCCGGGCTTGACAAGCTGTTCGCGCGGGACGTTGAAGAGAAACTGAAGAAAATCACAATCCAAATAGGGATAACAACGTTCGGCCGGGTCTTCCGAGCCGACATGCGAAGCAGAGAGCTGCCGGCGCAGCGCGTCAACGGCAGATATATTTTCCTGAAAACTTGGGCGGTTTCCCCACAGCGTGAGCGGCTCATCATAGCCGTTCAGTACCGACCGGTAGCGCCGACAAAAGCCGGGGGTCAGCCAGGAAGGAGGTTTTCTGACACCGCTCAGTCGTCCGAGGAACGGCGGGGCGAAGCTCTTCAAGGTGTCAAACAGAATATGAATCCAGGGCCGTCTCTGGCTGAGCGCCCACTGCATGAGCTGCCCGGTGAAACGCCGCATCTCTCCTGCCGTCAAAAGATCCGCGAGCTCCGGGACGGGCGTTGGCACTCCGCCCGTGAATTCGTCACCGCCAATGCCGCAGAGCACGCCCTGATAGCCTTGCGAGCGGATGAAATCGGAGACCGTGTTTCGCCGGCCCGTGGTCCTGCCCAGTTCCGCGGGAACCACCGCGAAGTCCTGTGTTTCGGCGAGTGCGGCGGCATAGTGTGAGGAATCGATGGGAACGTGACGACCCTCGCGGCCGCGTTTTTTTTCGACGAGGGCGAAGTAGGGTCTTTCATTCCAATTGGGCTCTTCGTCGTCGTAGTAAGAGAGGGTATCAAGGCGTGGCGTGAGGCCGGTTTCGTCGAGTAGCAAGGCGTCCGCCACACAAACGATCGAAGACGAGTCCATGCCGCCGCTCAGTTCGGCCAGCATGGGCTCGGCCGAACGCAGACGGCGGCGCACGGAGTTGGTGAAGAAGGTACGGAAGCGCTCTTCATATGCGAAATCATCGCGAAGGCCCATGGATTCGCGCTCTTCGAAATCCCAGTAGCGACGAAGGATGGCCCGCTGGTTCTCGAACTGTACGAAGTGCGATGGCGGAACTGCCTGTATTCGAGAGTAGGGAGTGAGCGCCGCGGAAGGGAAGAAAGCCAGCCATCCGGCAAGATATTCGAGGTTGAGATCGGGGACCGCCGGAACATTCCGCACCAGCCATGCCAGCGAACTGCTCCAAGTGACGCCTTGTGGCGTGTAGGCGTAAAAGAGCGGCCGCGTGCCAACCGGATCCTTCGCCAGAGTCAGGCAGCGCCGAGGTGCGTCCCAGACTTGGAGAGCCCAGTCTCCTTTTATCCTGCGAAACGCATCCGTGCCCCATCTGGCGTAAGCGGATACCACCACATCGACGTCTGGGCAATTTACGTCGGGGGCTAAGCCAAGTTCTCCCTGGAGGTCCCTGGCATTGTCGAGCCGGCCGTTCCACACCACCACGGGATTGCTCGCCATACGGTTGGTCCCAGAAGAGTCACCGCGCATCGTCGCCGCGGCGGGTCCACAGGCGGTGAAGGAGATACCTCGATCGCGAAAGGTTCTCGGAGCTTCGAGGTTTTGCGCGAACTGCTCGTATTGGCGGGGCGCAATGCCCAGCGCATGGTCGAATGTCCATTGCCCGTGAAGCAGTTGCATTGGTCCTTCTCTCTTTTTGATCAGCACCGATCAAGAACCGAATACATTTCCTTGGTGTAGGATTTGTCGTTCACAACGCGCCCGTGTACTTCGACCCAGGCGTGCGCGCGAAAAGGCATGTGCTGCGCTCCGATGACCAGCTCGGCCGGGATGCCTCGGTCTTTTAGCAGGCAGGCCGCGGCTGCCGAACGCTGCAGGCAAAGGACGTGTTTCCAGTACCAGATAGAGGCCAGGTCGACGGCCAAGCAGATCTCGCTCGTGGCGCCGTCATCAACCGCGACGCGCGGACAGGGATGGTTTCGAACGGCGTCATAAAGGCCTGCGAAGTCTTGACGCGCCAGAAAAAGGTCAAAGCGAATCAGGGCCACGTAAGCCCGGACGGCCAAGGGAAGCATGAGCAGGTTCCTTTCAAACAAACATCTCTGAAACGCTCGAGACTCCTTCGCGAGCGCGATCCCGGTACCGTTTCATGCGCCGCGCCAGGCTACGGTAGTAGCCGGCCGTGGCGGGTTCGAGCATTCTGCGATCGTCTCGCCATAGATCGCTTGAAACGGCATGCGCGAAAATGGCCAAGAACACGGTTCTCGACAAGGTTCGCAGGAGCGCGTCCGTCCCTTCGAGCGAGTGCCAAGCCTCCAGGTAGGCGCGAATCAACCCGGACGTTTCCGGCGCGTGGTTGCCGAAAGTTCTCAAGAAATATTCAAGAAAGTGGGCAAAGCTAAGAAAGGGATGGCCTACGCAGCCCTCGGCCCAATCGAGAAACACGGTACCGCCATCCGCGGTAATGACGTTCTCCGGGTTCAAGTCGAGGTGGCCCAGGGTGTCGGGAATCCGCTCCTGCTGTAGCGCGAGCAGCGCATCCTGCGTGTCGCAGGCAAGTTGCTCGAGTTCAAGCTCCGTGAGTCGCGGCGGAGACGGTTTAGCTTGGCGGTTCATCCATTCGCGCATCAAGGCGAAGAACGGTTTCACCTGGACGAGGAGGGCCTCGGTGCGAACGTCACGCGGCGCACACGCAAGAAGGCCTTCGGTCATCGCCATGGAGGCGATTTGCATGCGCGCCAGATCGCGTGCCGCGCGGAACCACGCCCCAGGGTCTTTTGTTCGCGCCAGCGCTACTCCCGCGATTTCCGGCATCAGCCAGGCGTTCCAGAGCGGCTCGCTCGCCAGCACGCGCGGCGTGAAAACGGGAAGTTTCACAGACAGAAAAACGGTCAGGGGAAATTCGCGCGCGTTGGGCTCCCCGACGGCCTTGAACCAGACAGCCGGTCCCTCCGTTTCTAAGCGGATCAGGCTGAACGAAGGGCTGGCGTTGTACTGCAAAAACGCTCCGGTGAGGCGCAGGGGCCGGATGGCGGCCTGTACAAATCCCTGAACTGCGGGAAACCATCCGGGCGTAACGAATGGCGGGCGGCTCTTGTTTATTTCTTTGCTGACCTGCCCCGCAAGCCACGTCTGAACGGCGCCCGAATCCGAACTGTCGCTAAAGGAGGCCAGGCGCGCGTCATGAAGCAAAACCCATCGTGCCGAGGGCGGAGCTTCCGCATCCGGATGCAGCGCCTCGATGAGATGGTAGCGAATCGTCGGACCGCCACCGGCCGTCTCGATCGGGTAGAGAGAGTAGACAGCAAGGCCCCAGCGAGCTTTGATGTTGCTGTTGAGCGCTGGCGCCGTCCGGCAGCCCGCTGGAATTTCCACGCTAGGCAGGAACAGCCCGGATTCCGTTCTAAAGACGAGCAACTCCGAGGCCCCCTTGCGGAGGAGGAGGACGCGCCAGGACACCGAGTGGGGGGCCGATTCGGACATGTTCACTCCCGGGTTCCGCCGGCGGCGCCGGGAACGAGAGCGTGGCGGTGCAATGTCTTCCGAAACTCGTCAAGGTCCTGTTGGGCAAGGGATGCGGGGATTTCGAACCGCGCGGCGAGTTCCCCGATGATCGTTTCCTCAGCGAGACCTTTGCCGAGGAGTTCGAACATGGCCGAGCCGGAGGCGTTGAGGGAAAACATTCGTCCCCGGTCGACGTCCATCACGATTCCGCCGCTACCCGAGTGGGTGCTGCGAATCCTGGTTGATCGTGGCATTTAAACCCTCCTTGCGGAGTGCGGGCGTCTCAAACGAATGCAAGTTGGCAGATCGCCGCGCGCGTATCCACTTGCTGCCGCGAATATTCGCAAATGCGAGGGAAACGTCTCGCGCGCAGGCTGGAAGCGTTTGGCGAGGTTGCCGGACATGGAGGCAGGCCGTCCGGACGTTCGCTTTTGGTGTTTTTGGGGCGGAACTGGCGGAAGGTGCCAAGAGCGTAGAGTTAGTGCGAAATTATCCCGAGTTTCCCACGCGGCGGACGAGTGCAGCGACTCTGCCGAGCACTTCCACATCGATGTGATTTCCCAAGCGGATGAGATGCGAAACGCCGGGTGTGGAAGGGCGGATCAAGAGGATTCCGTTCTGCAACGTACAGGCGGCGCAGAGCTGGCTGCCGTCCCGCAGTTCGAGAAGGTAGAGCGGTTGCGCCCAGACGGGCGAAGCGAGGGACGGTGCGGGTGTTTTGCTTTTGCGATTCACGGCAAGAAACGCGGCATCCTTAAGGTAGGGATGCGTGAGGCGGGCCGTCGCGCCCGCCCAGAACAGATCGCGCACGGACAAATTGGGAAGACCGAGAAGCGCGGGAAGTGCGCCGCGAAGAAAAAACGGTATCTCCTCGAAGCGACTCTCTATTGCCCGCAAGAAACGAGACTTGCGTTGCGCGAGATCTCCAGATGGCCTTCCCCGGTCGCGGATCAGCTCCTCGGGCATTCTCTCCCGTCCGGCGCTTTCTGCGGGCAGGCCGGCGAGGGCCGCCAGTCCCGTCACGGGCAGGCAGTACACCGCGCTCAAAGAAAGCAATTTGTGGATGTGCCGCGGAAACAGATCGCGCGCCTCCATATCGGAAAGCGCACTCGCGGCACAAAAATAGTTCGCATGTTTCAGAGTCCGGGCGATCTGTCTGGTCCGTTCGGAGGTTTCGTGGAACGAGAGCCGCGAGCGAACTCGCGCCCGGCGAAGATAGTCGCCGATTCGTTCGCGACCTCCGGGTGGCTGGAGGGCGGCGGGCGACCAGTGCCGGGCGGACCTCAAGGACACCACGGGCGTGCCCCGGTATTCGAGGTTGCGGATTTCGAGGTCGACAATTCCCAAAATGCGGGCTTCCGTTCCGAGGGTCATTTCGACGGGGGCATAGGGGACTTGCCGGGAACAAAGGATAATCCGGCCCGGCCCGCTCGGCCGGAAGCGGCTGCAGGTGATGCCGCGACTGTGTTCGATCGCCAGGATGCGCTTCGAGTCGCTTTCCCGGAGCAGGGACTCAACGGCTATCCGGGGATCAACGCGAACAACGCTTTCCGGCAAGAGGTCCGGATAGGCGTAGGCATCGCCGGTACCGATTTTGAGGTAACGGAATGTGGGAGCCGTTTTTTCCGCTAGCGCATCGAGACGCTGGCGCGTCTTTCGCGAGAGCCAGTGACTGAGTGGCGCGAGCTTGTCTCCCAAGGCGACGTCCGGCGTTTCTTCGTACCAAGAGACCTCCGCCTCCGGGTTGTAGACCCGTGCATCGAGCTCAACCGTTTGATCGCGTGGCCAGCATGCCTGGAAGGTAGCTGCGGCGTCGAAAGAAAATCCGAACACGCGCAGCCAGTCCATGAGCCGGTATCCTGTGAGCACGCTCAAGGCGAACAGCTGGTGGAGGCTGGGGCTGAACGAAGCGTGCTGCAGCGCGTCGTAAAAATTGGCGGGAATCCAAAACAGCGAGTTCTCGGGAAAGCGGGAACGCGACTGTCTGGCGACCTCGGCCAGCGACAACCCCCGCGAAGAGAGAATGGATCGAAGCGTAGCGCGAACAGGATTCGGAGAGGGCTCGGAAGAAGAGGGCATAGTCCGTTTAGTCGAAGCCGAAGGGCACTTGGCGCGGTGAAAAAGCTGAGAATTGACCGCATTTGAGGACAGGCCCCGCTGTCCCTAATACGAGACAAACTCAAATAGTTCGAAGAATTCCCAAACAATATGTTAAGGTGCCTGCCAGTTCCCAGGTGTGTAGTAACCGATGAAGTGATAACCCAGAGCTATCATGGACGCAGGCAGGCCGACGGAGCGGGCAGGCGCAAAACTGAAACAGCTACGGGAGAGCCTTGGGTTGACCCTGCGAGCGGTACAAGACCTGAGCCGACAACTGGCGGAAAAGAAAAAGAACTACGATTTCTTTGTCTCGCGCGGATGGTTGAACAACGTCGAGAACGGAACGTACACACCGGGACCCTGCAAGCTCTATTCCCTAGGAGCGATCTACCGGACCCACTGGAGCAATCTCTTCGCCTATTACGGTTTGCACCTGCGCGATTTCGAACGGGATCAGGCCATGTTTGCGCCGCTCAAAACACAACTGGCGCCGGATGCGCCGGAAGCCGAGGAAACGATCGTGGTTCCACTAAAATCTCATGAAGCGCTGCGGCTCGATCAGACCAATCTTTTCTCCAAGTTGGCGGAAATCTGGGGCGAGCTGCCTGTTCGATTGATTCAGCAAATGGACCTGCGGAACGGAACTTACGGCTTCGTGGGCATGAGCGATAATCGCATGTCGCCCCTTGTGCGGCCGGGCTCGATTGTGCAGATCGATCAGAACCAGCGGAAGGTCCTCAACGTCAAGTGGGGCAGCGAGTACGACAGGCCCATCTACTTCCTGGAACTTCGCGGGGCGTATTTGTGCAGTTGGTGCGAGATCGCCGGCGGGTATCTTTCGGCCATTCCCCATCCGAATTCCCAGTGCGAAGTGCGCCGTTTCGCCTATCCCCGGGAGGCGGACATTGTGGGCCGGGTGGTTTATGTGGGTATGCCGCTCGCTCTTTCCGCATAGGGCGCAAGTCCATTTAGCAAAAAACATGCGTTCGAGCCAGGGGCTCGGGGCCAGGACCAAGAGGGCGCCGCAGCGACCAAGCGCCAATTGTCTTGAAGCTGGGGCGGGTCAGCACCGCGGCCGCCGCCGCGGAATTTAGAAAGGCCGCCAGGGTCGAGGACCCCACGGACAAAGTTCCTCTTTGCTCCCCCGGATCCCAGAAACCCCGAAGCCAAAATACAGGATTGACCCGGGTCGGGAACAGAGACGGTCGTGCGCTAATGGGCTTTGATTCCGTCTGCGGTGGAAATTCGCCGACACGACATCTTGAGTTCAATCGCCTCCAAGGAGTTTTACCATGTTTGGCAACGTTAAATCTCTTCGTGAATTATTCGAAATCGAACTACGCTATGCATACGATTGTGAACAGAAACTGGCAAACAAAGGCCTGCCATCGATGATTGAGAACGCGAGCTCGCCGGAACTGCGAACAGCTTTGCAATCTCATTTGCAAGAAACGCGGATTCACGTGACCCGGCTGGAAGAAGTGTTTCGAACTCTCGGCGTCGAGCCGGGCACAAAGGACAACGAAATTCTGGACAAGATGACGAGTGCGGCGAAGGATTCCGTCTCGAATATCGAGGCATCGCCGCTTCGCGATGCTGCGCTGATCGTGAACGGCAATCAAGTCGAACATTACGAAATCGCAATGTACGGCACGCTGGTATCGTTTGCCCGCAGCTTGGGTCTCCAGGCAGTAACTGTTCCGCTCCAAGAAACTCTGGAGGAAGAGAAGAAGGCCGACGCCAAGTTAAGCCAGATCGCCGAACGCGTAATGAACACTCGTGCCGCCAGTCAACACGGCGCCTAAAACCTGGATCCCCGGGGCGCACCCAGACGCGCTCCGGTACTCTTTTTTTCCAGGCAGGACGGATCGGCAAAAATCACTATGCGGGGCGCACACTCGCGTAAGTCTGGCGACTTGAAACGGATGACGAACAGATCGCGATCTACAGGCGGGTTTCTTTTAGCTGTTCGAGCGCGGAGTTGAGCACCAGAATGGCCCAGCAAGCCGCGCACATGCCGGCCGGCTCAATGAACATTGCACAGCAACGGTAACATCGCGGGCACTTCTCCAGCGCAAGAGCAATGCGCAAGCTCACCGCGGGATCGCCCGCGCTTTTGGCCATGGCACGCACAGCCGCCAGCATTTTTCAAACCGATTCGGGATCGGTCTTTGTCGTGTCGAATATGGTGCTCATTCATGCCTCCTGAACGAGACCCCGATACGCGATACAGGGTACCCACTAGCGCGTGAGCAGCGCGAAGAGGCCCAGGCCGGCAATGGTGCAGAGCAGTGTTCCGATCCAAAAGAGTCCACGCGACGAGAAGAACGGGGCAGATGAATAACTGGGGTTCATCTGAATTCCCTCCCAAGTGACGGCCAGGCCGCAATGCCGCGGAGATTGACCGATTCAGCGAGCGCGACCATATGACAATGGCAAGTAACTGTCAAGTAGCAGTAAAGGAATAATTCTGAGTACTAGGACGTTAACAATCTTGTAACCAGCCGGGGCCAGAATGGTCACAAAGTGCGAGCGGTCGGCACGCTAACGAGAATTGCGGACACCCCAGGGACGCTTTTTCTATCAGTTATAAGAAAAACATGGCGGGCCTTGGACGGGCGGGCCTCGCCGGCTATATGAATCGGAAGGCTCGTCGTTTCGGCAGCCGCCCGCGGAGTGGCGCGCGTCTCTTTCGTAAGATAAAACACGCGATATCGTTGATTTTGGCCGGAAGATTTGCCGCACGTTTATGCCATGGCGCGCCTTGGCGAAGGGGCCAGGCCATGGGGCGATTACGCTGCTAAATCAAGAGCGATGACGCTAGTTTCCCTTTCGCGTTTCCGCCGAGCAGTGCTTGCTTCGGGGCGATCGGTAGACCTAAGGAACTCTGCCTCGTCGTACGCAATGGCGAGCCATGGTCCGGCCAGGCAGTCTGGCCGGGACCATCGCGGTATTGTGGGTGCCGTTAAACTCGCCTCATCAGATGGCCTACCATCGTGATGGCGAAAATAACTAGGAATATGAAGAACAGAATCTTGGCGATTCCAGCTGCTGCGAATGCAATGCCACCAAAACCCAAGACCGCGGCGATAATTGCGATCACCAGAGCTACCAGCGCGTAATAAAGCATCTTGCCTCCTATTCACGACGGAAAAACTAGACTCGTTCGGGTTTACTGCCCCCTGCTGCGAATAATCGCGCAGCCGCCTCGAAGAACCTATACGGGGAATGCCGTAAAAGACCCGGGGTGTTTCCGTATTGGTCAATTCTCTCGGACTCCGTGCTCCATACTGCGCGTTTGTCCGCGGCGGATTTATTCTTTGGTAGGGAAGGGATGGAGATCTCGTCTCTGTGTTTGGTGGCCGAGGTCGGAGATTCTCCGGGACGGGGCCGTCCAGTTTAGCTGCTCTTGATTTTGCATCGAACAAAGGTGTTTGCGGTTCCCGCTGCAGCGGACGTTCGCGCTCCGTACAAAAAAGATCGAACCTGGCAATCATTCTCGAAGGGCCTTACTAGGCCTTACTAACGGATGCTGCCAACGGCGCAAGCGGAGATACCGCATCAACCAGGAAAAACCAAACCCGGCTTGATCGGGCTTTCAGGTCATTCCGGTATTTCGTATCCCGGCATGCGTCGTTTATCGTTCGACTATGTCTGCCAAGTCACATCCGCTCAGCGGGGTCATCGCCCATGACCATGCGACGATTACTTGTGTCGTTGGAGAGGCGACGGATGGCCCGGGATCGCTCCTCCCGGCGAAGAGTCCGCATCCCGACGTGGCGGTTCCTAAAGCTAGTCACGCCGCACATGTCGGAATTATTTGGAGCTGCAGTACACGGCAACAAGAAGGGCTCCGCAATTGCGGTTGCTCCCGCGGTAGCCCTCATATCAGCAAGGCAGGAATTCTTCTTCGCATAGAACCGGAGGACGCATATGTTTGACCGCGCTGCACTGCACAACCTTGTTGAAGCATTGCCTGAAGAGGCCTTGGACTTCGCGTTCCGCGTTCTTGAGCATTACCAAAAGCATCCGCCGAGCAACGAATCCGATCCGGAGAAGTTGCGAGCGAAGGCCCGCAACCGAGTAATGAGAAGCACGCGCCTCAGGGCCAAGAGAACCGGAGCCAGCGGGACAAGCTTGCTCGCCGGGTGCGTCGGACCGGATGGCTACGGTTCGGCGACGGCGCAAGGTTGGGAAGGCCAGACGTGCTTGGTGTCGAAGGTGTGCTTCTATCGCGGCCACGAACTGCACACCGTTGATCGCCTGAGTCTTTCCGAGGACGGCTGTAAGCTTCTCTATGCCGTCGAAGCCAAAATATTGGACGGCGCAGTCGAGCGGCATCAGTTTTCTTTTGATGTCGCCGGTAAGAATTCTTCGCTCGCAGTCGCGGCGGTCAGCCTTTCGACCGCCCAATGAGGTTGTGGATTCCAGGTATTTTTGCCCGCGACAGCCTATTTTCTCGCTTCGGCTTCGGTGATTTTACCCGAAGGCCTTTTTTCCCGCGGGGCGGAAACGTCTTGCCATCCAATTCTGCACGATGCGGGCATTGCCTCCAGCGCCTGTTTGCCGATTCCTAAATGTGCCATCGTCAATTCCGGCCGGTGTTTGTTGATAACCCGCTCGGATAAGGACAAATTCATAAAGCGCTTGGCTTTAACATTTCAAAAAGCCGGAACTGCTCGTTGGTTCAATCTCCCTTGGACCACGCTGGATTCGTGTGACAGCCCTCGCTAACGCCAGAACTTGCTGCTACAAGTGTTTGGTCGCTCAAGAATCGACGCTTGGGCCTAAAGTTGGGATCGGAAACCGCCGATATCTTAGTCGTGTGGTCCCTGCCTGGTAAGGCATGGGATTGTTTCGACATGCCAGGCGCTTTTTGCGACCAGCGAAACTGGGTGGAGCAGCTGCCTGTCAAAGGTGATTACGACGTTGCTTCACCCAACGAACTGAGTGTTCATTGGGCCACCGTCTCGCGGAATCCTTTCGCGTTGCCGACTCAACAGGCCGTGACTCTGGACCCGGACCGACAAGTCGGGTGAGCCAGCTGCGAGAGCAATGGGATCGGGTTGTTACTTTTCGCTGATTTTCTTGCTCAGCAAGGACTGCGCTTCTTGGAAGATTGTTCCGATTTTCGCCGAATCAAGCGATTGCGCATCTTCGCTTCTGCCGCCGGCATCATTCCGGGCCGAATTGGGTGTTTGGTCTTAGCGCGCTGGACGTTTCGCGACGTCGCTCTCCTCACTTGGGACGCCGGAACGAGCGTTTTCTCGTCGAGCGCGGCGATGCAGAGCGAGAAAAAATGGGCGTGATGTGGCACGCCGACAAAGAACATACAGACCGGCTGCCGGACCGGAGCGCCGCGCCGCGGGAAGAGAAGCTGCTCCGGCGCAAGGTCAACCTCGGCTTTGCCGTGGCCGTGGTTCTGACCATTCTCTTGAGTGCACTTTCCTGGCGCGCGTCCAGGCAAGCCGCGGAGGAAGCCGATTGGGTGGCCCACACTCACGAGGTGTCTGGCAGACTGGAATCCACACTCAGGCATTTTGACGATGTGGAAACCGGAGCGCGAGGTTTCGCGCTCAGCGGACATGAGTCATTTCTCGAACCTCATGCGACCGGGAAATTCGCACTGGTCCAGGACCTGCAAGCGCTGCGCCTTCTCACGCGAGACAATCCCGATCAGCAACGACAGTTGGATGTACTTGTACAGCAAGCGAGCGCAGTGGTCGAAGCTTCCAGCGATCTGGTGGCCTACCGCCAAAACTCTGGGACCATTCCTGCCATCACGCAACTTGAAGAGGGTAAACGGTTCATGGATGCTGTGCGCGGCACCGTCGAGAAGATGGAAGCCGAGGAAAATCGTCTGCTCGAAGAGCGTACCCGGCGCGTCCGCATCGCACAGCGCTTCAACACCTCGGCGATCGGGTTTAGTTTAATGCTCGGAGTGATCTTTCTGTCCATGGCAGGGATCAGGGTCAGCCGCGAGATCGGCGTGGGCGCAAAAGCGAGAACTCAGGTCGACGCCCTCAATGCCGATCTTGAACGGCGCGTCGAGCAGCGCACGGCAGCATTGCAATCCGAGATCGTACTGCGAGCGGCAACCGACGCGAAGCTGCGTTCGAGTGAGGAAATGTTCCGCACGCTCCTTGATGGCATCAAGGATTATGCCGTTTACATGCTGGACGTCGAAGGCCGGATCATGACTTGGAATTCCGGGGCCGCCCGCATGAAGGGCTACCATGCCGATGAGATCATCGGTACGGACTTCTCTATCTTTTACCTCGAGATCGACCGCGACCTCCGCCTTCCAGAGGAGGCACTCAAGACGGCATCCCGAACAGGGCACTTTGCTGGCCAAGGATGGCGCGTGCGCAAGGACGGCTCCAGGTTCTGGGCCGACGCGGTGATTACTCCCGTCTACGAAGCCAACGGAGCCCTGCGCGGTTATTCCAAGGTCACACGGGATATCACCGACCGCAAGGGAACCGAAGATGAATTGAAAAAGCAGGCTACCTTGCTGGACCTCGCACACGACGCCATATTGGTGCGCGATCTCGAGAGCCGAGTGGTCTTCTGGAACCGGGGAGCGCAGAACATCTACGGATGGTCGGCGGGAGAAGCCCTCGGAAAAATGACGCACGATTTTTTGCAGACCAAGTTTCCCGAGCCCCTCGCCACGATCACGGCTGCGCTGGCCAGCCGGGGCGATTGGGAAGGTGAGCTGCGGCACATGACGCGCCACGGCACCGAAGTTACCGTGGCCAGCCGCTGGTCGCTGCAACGGGACGAGCACGGATCGCCCGCGGCGATTCTGGAGATCAACCGGGACATCACCGACCGCAAGCAGGCCGAAGCGGCGTTGAGCGAGAGCGAAGGGCGTCTCTCGGGCATCATCGCTTCGGCCATGGACTCCATCATTACCGTGGATGAGCAGCAGCGCATTGTTCTGTTCAACGGCGCCGCGGAAAAGATGTTCCGGTGCCCGGTAGCTGAGGCGATGGGCCAGCCCGTCTCGCGATTCATCCCCAAGCGCTTTCACGCCAGCCATGCTGAACACATTAAAGTGTTCGGAAAGACTGGTGTCACCAATCGGGTTATGGGGCTCAAAGATATGCTGTGGGCGGTACGAGCCGATGGCCAGGAATTTCAGATTGAGGCTTCCATCTCTCATGTCGTAACTGGCGGCAAAAAGCTCTTCACCGTGATCCTCCGCGATATCACGGAGCGCAGGCAATCGGAAGAATTTCGTGAACGACTGGCCGCCGTGGTCGACTCGTCCGACGACGCCATTATCAGCAAGGACTTGAACGGGACGATCAACGCCTGGAATCACGGCGCCGAGAAACTTTTCGGCTATTCGGCTGCGGAGGCCCTAGGCAAACCGATGATCATGCTCTTCCCGCCGGAGCGAGTGAGTGAGGAGGCCGTCTTTCTCGCGCGCATCCAGAATGGTGAGAGCGTCGAGCATTTCGAAACGGAACGTCTTCGCAAGGATGGCACGAAAATTACCGTTTCCGTGGCCATCTCGCCGATCCGAGACGGCAAAGGCGCGATCATTGGCGCGTCCAAGATTGCGAGGGACATCACCGATCGCAAGGTTAAAGAAGAGGCATTGCGAGAAAGCGATGAGCGCTTCCGGCTTTTTGTCGAGCATGCACCGGCGGCTTTAGCCATGTTTGACCGCGATATGAGGTACCTCCATGAAAGCCGCCGCTGGCGGGCTGATTTCGGACTGGGGGACCGCGAGATCCGCGGTATTTCCCATTACGAAATCCTTCCCGAAGTTCCCGAGCGCTGGAGAGAGATTCACCGTCGGGCGCTAGCGGGCGAGGTTCTTCGGTCGGAAAACGACCGCTTCGAACGGCCTGACGGCAAGGTGCAGTGGCTGCGCTGGGAGGTGCGACCGTGGCGGGATAAGAGCGGCGGCATCGCTGGCATCGTAGTCCTGAGTGAGGACGTAACCGAACGTAATCGATCGCAAGAGGCACTGCGCGATAGCGAAGAAAGGTTGCGCCTGGCCGTTGACGGAGCGCGACTGGGCACCTGGCACTGGAAAATCGACGCGGACGAACTAGAGGGGTCCCCTCTCTCCCTCGCGCTCTTCGGCTTGCCACCCGAGACGAAACTTAACTTCGCCCGTTTTCTCGCCACCCTTCATCCCGGTGACCGAATCCGCGTTCAGGAGGCCATGAGCCGCAGCCTGGCCGACGAATCCGAATACGACATTGAATATCGCACGGTCTGGCCGGACGGAACGGAACGTTGGATCGCTGCCAAAGGACGGGTTTACAAAAACGCTGCCGGGGAAAACAGCCACATGGGCGGCATTCTCTTCGATGTAACCGAACGCCACCGGACCGAGGAAGCCCTGCACCAGAGCGAAGAGCGGTTCCAAGCCATGGCCAATGGCATTCCACAGCTCGCTTGGATAGCCGAAGCTGATGGCCACATCTTCTGGTACAACCAGCGCTGGTACAAGTACACGGGCACATCGCCCGAACAGATGCAGGGCTGGGGCTGGCAGAGCGTCCACGATCCCGCGGTACTTCCCAAGGTCCTCGAAGGTTGGGAAAGCTCGATTGCGAATGGGTCGGCGTTCGAGATGGAATTCCCCCTGCGAGCGGCGGACGGGCATTTTGGCATGTTCCTTACCCGCGTCATGCCCTTTAAAGATTCCGATGGCCGGGTAGTCCGCTGGTTTGGCACCAGCACCGATATCAGTGAACGCAAACTGGCCGAAGAGAAGCTGGCGGAACTTGCCCGGGAACTCTCCCGCAGGGCGGAAGAGCTGGCGCGCTCGCGAGAAGCTCTGGAGGCCCAGACCGCCATGTTCAAACTGGTCCTGGCCAGCATGGGCGAAGGATTGATCGCGGCCGACCAGGATGGCCACTTCCTCATCTTTAACGCTGCGGCGCACACGCTGATGGGGCGGGGGCCCCAGGATGTGCCCACAGAGCAATGGACGCATCACTACCAGGTCTTCCTGCCCGACGGAATCACCCCCTATCCGCCGGATCGCCTTCCGCTCGTCCGGGCTTTGCGCGGGGAATCCGTGCAGGTGGAATTGATCGTGGAACAGCCCGAGACGCTAGCGGGAAGGTCGCTCGAAGTCACGGCGCATCCCCTCAGGGGCGCGGGGGGCAATCTGTGCGGGGGCGTTGCTGTCCTGCACGACATCACCGAACGCAAACGGATCGAGCGCGAACTGGCACGACAAGCGGAGGAATTGCAGCGTTCCCGGCAGGCTCTCGAATCCCAGAAGCTCATCCTGCAGTCCGTGCTCGACAGCATCGACGAGGGCCTGGTCGCCGCCGACGAGCACGGAAACTTCATCCTGTGGAATCCGGCCGCCGAGAGAATCGTTGGCCTCGGTCCCGCGCAATTGGCCCCCGAGGAATGGGGTGCGCACTATCACACCTATCTACCCGATATGGTCACCATACTCCCGCGGGAGCAAAACCCCCTGCTGCGCGCCATTCGTGGCGAGGCAAGCTCGGTCGAGATGTTTCTCCGTAATCCTGAACTTGATCGCACGGTGTGGATCGAATCGAACGGCGCTCCCCTCAAGGATAGCAACGGCGTTGTGCGCGGAGGTGTCGTGGCCTTTCGCGATATCACCGAGAGAAAGTCAAACGAGCTTGAAATCCGCAAACTCAATGAAAACCTGGAAGGGAAAATTGCCGAACGTACCGCGCAACTCGAGGCCGCCAACCACGAGCTGCAGGCTTTTTCCTACTCGGTTTCCCATGATCTCCGTGCGCCCCTCCGCCACATTGGCAGTTTTGCCAAAATATTGGCTCAGGATTTTGGTTCCGCGATGGACCCGGAAGCCAGACACCATTTGGAGCGAATCGAGAACGCTGCCCGGCGCATGACGCTCCTCGTCGACGGCCTGCTTCGTCTGGCACGCCTCGGAGCGCAATCCCTCAAGCCGAGCTTTACCGAACTAAATGCCATCGTCGATGGCGCGATTTCGGTTCTGCAGCCCGAGTGCGAGGGACGCGATGTGGAGTGGCGCATAGCGCGACTGCCCGCGCTTGAATGTGACCCCGTTCTGATGGGCCAGGTCTTTCAAAACCTGTTGGGCAATGCCCTCAAGTATTCTCGCCCCCGGCTTAAAGCGGTAATCGAGGTAGGCAGCATCGAGGAGCCGGGCAAGCAACCGGTCATCTTCGTACGCGACAATGGCGCGGGTTTCAACATGCAGTATGCCGACAAACTATTCGGTGTGTTCCAGCGCATGCACAAGGAATCCGAGTTTGAAGGCACCGGGGTAGGTCTGGCCACCGTGAACCGGATCATTCAAAAACACAAGGGCGTTATCTGGGCCGAGTCCGAACCAGACCACGGAGCCACGTTCTATTTCACCGTGGGAGTGAAAGAGCCAACAGTTAAGACGCAAACGGGGAATGCCACTGAAGTGCTGGAATACGCGCATGAATAACCAAGCTGGATTTCCGCTGGCCCTCGACCGGGGGAGCTGTTCGAGGGACTGCACCCAGTTTCGGAGCTTACGTTAGGAGTCATCCGATGCCGATCCATGAAAAAACGATCCTCCTTGTCGAGGACAACGACGACGACGCTGAACTCGCGGTTCGGGCGTTCCAACGCGCCAAGGTGACCAATCTACTGGTGCGGGCCCGCGATGGGGAGGACGCCCTCGAATATCTTTTCGCGCGCGGCAAGTATGCGGGGAGAGATGTCCACCAGCTTCCGGCCGTGATGCTGCTCGATATCAACATGCCTAAGATCGGCGGCCTCGAGGTTCTAAAAGCCATTCGTGCAGACGGCCGCACGAAGCATCTCCCGGTGGTCATACTTACTTCTTCGAACGAAGACAACGATCGCGCAAGTGCATACCGTCACTTTGCCAACAGCTACGTGCTGAAGCCCACCGATTACGACGAATTTGTAGTGGCGGCTTCGCAACTCGGGCGTTACTGGATGGTACTAAACGCGCCCCCGCCGCGGATGACGAGCTAATCGACAGTCTACGGCAATCATCCTCGGAGTGCACGACGAGCAATTCCTTGATCGGCGCAGCGAGCGGGCAACAAAGGCGAAGTCCCCGCTGATTACCCGGTCAGGAATGCGTGCTTTAGAGCGAACAGGGTCGCTCACATTCGTCCTAAGCGCGACAAGCACCGCAGTCTCGATACCCCCGAGGGAACCTCGATGATCGCTGGGCACCGCAGGGCGGCTTCCTCTCGCTCTTGGCTGTCAGCATGCGGCAGCCCTAGGAAGAGCCCTTCCTTTTGACCCCAAACCGCCGCTGCTCTGATGCTAAGCCCGTGTTTTGCGTGAATCCCGGAGTGGATTACCTTTCGAGCGCGGCACGACACGGGCCGCTTGCCCGGCTGGCTTAGTTGCATACCATGGGAGGAGCAAGAAAGCATTGTTCCTGGACCACATCGATGGCCCTTCTCGAAGTGCAAGATCTTCGCGTGTCGTATGGCGATGCTCGAGGACGCCGCTCGGTCGCGCTGGCGGGCCTCGATTTGCAGCTGGCGGCCGGCGAGACACTGGGCATATTGGGAGAGTCGGGGTCGGGGAAGAGTACTTTGGCGGCAACGCTGCTGCGGATGCTGCCTGCGAATGGGAGCGTCGACCGGGGCGCGATACGCTTCGCGGGCCGGGAACTTTTGCACTTTGACGAGAGAGAGATGGAAGGGATTCGCGGCCAGAGGATGGCCATGGTTTTTCAGGAACCGTCGCAGGCGCTGCATCCGGCCTTGCGCGTGGCGCAGCAGGTGCGCGACGTGATCGGCGCACACAAGAAATTGCGCCGCGACGCTTTGCGGGAAAAAACGGCGCGCGTGCTCACGGCCGTTTTTCCCAAGGAGACAGAGCGAATTGCGCGCTCCTACGCGCACGAGCTTAGCGGCGGGCAACGCGCGCGCGTGTTGATAGCCCAGGCCATCTGCTCTGATCCGGAGCTGATTGTAGCGGATGAGCCTACCGCGTCGCTCGATGCGGAAACGCAGATGGACATTTTGCTGCTGTTTCGCAGGCTGCGCGAGGAGCTGAAGCTTGCACTGATCTGGATCACGCACAATCCCGCGCTGCTCGTGGGCTTTGCGGACCGCGTGATGGTTCTGTATGCCGGGCGCGTCGCGGAGGTTGGCCCGACCGCGCAAGTGCTTTTTTCCCCGCGGCATCCTTATACCCAGGCGCTGCTAGGCTGTTTGCCGCCCGCGCCGGGCGATGGCGGAGGTCGACAGAAGTCGATGCTGCCGGCGATTCCCGGGGAGGCGCCTTCGGCCGTGGCGGACCCCGGGCGCTGTGTTTTTGAGCCACGTTGCCGCGAGCGAATGGACGCTTGCATTTTGCGCGAACCGGAAATGGTGCGGCTGAGCGGCGCTGGCGAGCACTCCGTTTCCTGCATTAAGTACGCTGGTTGAACTGGGTGGAGGGGCTTGCGACGTGGACGCACTTTTAAAAACTGAAAATGTTAAAAAGCGTTATCGCCGCGGGGGGGCATCGGGCCCCGAGAGAGAACCCGGCGCTGTAGACGGAGTTTCGCTGACCATTTTTTCCGGGACCACCCTGGCCCTGGTGGGTCCGTCTGGCTCGGGGAAAAGCTCCTTGGCGCGGTGCATGTCCTTACTCGAGCCGGTGAGTTCGGGGAAAATTTGGTTTGCGGGGAGGGAAGTTACGAATCTGACGGAGCGGGAACGCCGCGCCGTGCGGCCCAACATTCAGATGGTGTTTCAGGATCCGGCGAATTCGCTGAATCCGCGGATGAGCGCACTCGAATTGGTGATGGAGCCGCTCGAGGTGCAGAAGCGCGGGAACCGCGGAATGCTGCGCCGCGCCGCGGGCGACCTGCTGGGGCGCGTCGGGCTGCGGCCCGAAAATATGAACCACCGGGCGAGGGAATGCAGTGGCGGACAACGACAAAGGATCGCCATCGCGCGCGCGCTGGCGTTGGGGCCGAGACTATTGATTTTGGACGAGGCCCTGTCGGCGCTGGATTGCTCGGTGCAGGCCCACATCGCCAACCTGCTTCTCGAACTGCAGACTGCGCTCGGGCTGACCTATGTGTTCATCACCCATGACATGACCATGGCCGCGCACCTGGCCGACGAGATTGCGGTGATGGAGCGGGGACGCGTTGTTGAAATGGGCGCCGCAGCGCGCATCGTCAGTGCGCCGCGGCAGGCGGTAACGCAGCGCCTGCTGCTCGCGGCGCGCGCTATGAACAACGTGGCCGATGCGCCGCGCGCGGTCTGATGCCCTACCTGCTGCGCCGTATGTCGCAGATGATTGTTTTGTTGATGGGCGTTTCGATACTGACTTTTCTTTTTTCCACGCTGGCCCCCGGAAATTATTTCGATGAAATGCGCCTGAATCCGCAGATTTCGGCGGCGACGCTGGCTTCCTTGCGTGCGCAGTACGATCTGGACCGTCCGCTGCCTTGGCGCTATGCGCGCTGGGTGAAGTCTGTGGCCCATGGCGAGCTGGGATACTCCTTTGCGTATAACAGTCCGGTTGCGCCGCTCCTGTGGATTCGCGCGCGAAACACGCTGCTGCTCACGCTGACCGCCATGCTCCTCGCCTGGGGGCTGGCGCTACCCCTCGGAATCTGGAGTGCGGAGTCAAGCGGGCATCTGGCGGACCGCTTCATATCTCTTGCGACTGCGACACTTCTGGTTATTCCGGAACTGGTGCTGGCGCTGGGTCTCTTGATCTTGGCCGCGCGAAGCGGATGGTTTCCGACCGGCGGCATGGTGTCGGTTGGATTTGCGGAGCTGCCGCAACTCGGCAAGCTGCGCGATTTGGCAATGCATATGGCGTTGCCGGTCAGTGCCCTAGTGCTATCCGCTTTGCCGGTTCTGGTGCGCCATGTCCGCGCGGCGGTGGCCGAGGCGATGGACGCGCCTTTCTTCCGGGCGGCCGTGGCGCACGGAATTCCGCGGCGCCGATTGCTGTATCGCTATGCCTTGCGCGCGGCGGCCAATCCGCTGATTTCGCTACTGGGGTTTAGCGTGGGGGCGCTTCTGAGCGGGTCGCTTCTGGTCGAAATGGTGATGAGCTGGCCGGGCCTCGGCCCGCTTTTACTGGAGGCTATTCTGGCTCGCGATTTGTACGTGGTAATCGGGGGCGTGCTGTTTTCCACGATTTTTCTGGTGTGCGGAAATTTTATTGCGGACTTGCTGTTGTATTGGGCGGACCCGCGAATCCGCGCGGGCGGGAACGCGCGATGATGCGGCGCCGGCGGATCAGGCGGTGGCTCGTGGCGCTGTTTGTTTTGCATGCCGGCGTCGTGTTAGCTGGGTTTCTTGCTCCTTACGACCCGGTCGAGCAAGACCGCCAACACGCCTATTTGCCGCCGATGCGCATCCACTTTAGCGAGCACGGGCACATCCATGCGCGGCCATTTTTCTACGCGCAGCGTTTGCGGGAGGGATCTTTCGAGGAGTTTACCGAGGACCCATCGAACGCTATCCCCATCCATTTCTTTTCAAGCGGCGCGCGCTATCGGCTGCTCGGATTTGTGTCGTTGCGCGTGCATCTGTTCGGAGCGGATGGCGCGCGATTGTACCTACTGGGAAGCGACGGTTTTGGTCGCGATCAGCTCTCGCGCATTTTGTGCGGCGGGCAGATTTCCCTGCTCGCCGGATTGCTCGGCGCGGGGTGCGTGGTATTTCTCGGCGGGTTGCTCGGCACTGCCGCCGGTTTTTACGGCGGATGGCGGGATGTGCTGCTGATGAGAATGGCGGAGCTGTTTCTCGCCTTGCCCTGGCTGTACTTGCTTTTGGCCCTCCGGGCGTTCCTGCCGTTGGCGGTTTCGCCCTCGAGGGCTTTTCTCCTGGTGATCGTGGTGCTTGCCGCGGTTGGCTGGGCGCGCCCGGCGCGGCTCGTGCGCGGAGTGGTGCTGAGCGTGAAAGAACGGGATTTTGTGCGCGCGGCGCGGGGGTTTGGCGCTGGCGACGCGCACCTAGTGCGGCGTCACATCCTTCCGGAAACCCGCAGCGTGTTGTTGACCCAGGCGACGGTTCTCGTGCCGCAGTTTGTGCTCGCGGAGATGACCCTGTCGTTTCTCGGGCTGGGAATACCGGAGCCGGTAGCGAGCTGGGGGAATTTGCTGGCCATCCTGCAGCAGTACAGCGTGCTGGTCTCGTATTGGTGGATGTACCTGCCGGCACTGGCCATTGTGCCGTTCTTTGTAGGATACCAGGGCCTCGCGAATGCGTTGCAGGTTGACGTGGCGACGGCGAAGATAGAGGAGAAGCGTGGAGGGATCCAACATGAGGCAGGTGCACGCTATTCCCCTGCGCCGATGGACTAGTCGTGAGACACTCCTAGCCTGC
>JBEKSZ010000062.1:0-26814 GCA_049516615.1 Candidatus Acidiferrum sp.
CAGCGCGGGCGTAGAGAAGTCGCGCGGGAGCTGTGTACGGCGATATTCGGCGAATATCTTGCCGTGATTGTCATACAGCGCGGCGGCCAGAATGCTGTGTTCACTGCGCAGGGCCCCGAGCATTTCCCGCGCGGTCTTGGCATCGTCAAAGGCCAGAGAAGCCGCAGTGTTGGCGCCGAGGGTTCCCGCCAGCGTAGAAAGTTCCCGCGCCATGTCTCTGCGGTAACTGGCGCGCTCATAGATACCGAATCCGAACGAAGCGAGCAGCAGCGCGAAGAAGCTTGCCGCGACGATCAATGCGTTCAGCCTTCTTTGTATGGACGAGTCCTTGAATACCATGTCCGTCCACATCACGTTTCGCTTCCGATTACGCTCTTGGCCAGCAGCAACAGCCGCGAACTGATCTTCAGTTTGGCTTTTCCCGCGGTTTGCACGTTGATCTCAAAACGTACCTTGTCGTTTTCTATCAGAAATCCGATGACCCCGCCTTGCTGTGCAAAATGCTCGGTTTCACCTACCGTCAGTACCGAACGGCCCGCGGTGCTCGAGAGGTCTTCGAGCAGGTGTTTTTTCTCTCCAGCGCCGATAAATAAAATGTGGCAGCCGGCAACTTGCTCGCGCCCTTTAAGGTGCTGCACCTGCAGCGCATGGTTCCCGACACTCTTTCCTTTCACGATCACTTCGAGCGCTCCCTCAAATGGGTCTTCTCCGATGGTGCAATACGTGAGCGGGGTGCTTTGATCCTTGAATGCCTCGGGAGGCCATTCGACGAACTGCGAAAAATGAAACAGAAATGCTGCCTTCACCTGGTACTCGCCGTTGGCCTCGCAGTTGGCCCCTGGCGGTGCGCTCGCGGCGAGCAGCACCAGCACGCTCAGACACCACGCTTTTAGCCGCGCGCCGCCCATGCTTCCGTCATCCCTCCACAAACCCTAAAAGCTCCACGTCAATTTGCCGTAAGCGCTGCGCGTAATGAAATTCGACGGTCCGGCGTCCGAACTGCTGCTGAACTCCAGATGGCGATCCTCGACGAGATTCTGCCCGACAATGCTTAGCGAGATATGTTCTCCCGGCCGCCAGGTGAGCTGCGTGTCCACGCGGGTGTATGAGGGCACTGCGGGACTGGAAAGGCGTCCTACGAAGTTGGCGCTCGCATCCCAGGTCAGGTTACGCGTCATGGCCAGATGCGAATCTACACGCGCCCACTGCCGGGGACTGCTTCCTTCCGCCGTCGGAGCCGACTGCGTATCCAAACTTCCCGCTGTGACGTGCAAATGAATGCCCTCATAGGTGTAGCCGGGGGTAAGCGTCCAGCGGTCGGTAACCTTCCAGTTGGCAAAGACCTCGATGCCGTGGGACGCTCCGTACATCGCATTTTCGTCCAGTAGCGGCATAACCAGGTGGAGCGGCGCCGGGTCGGACACGAGGAAAGCCGCTTCGGGCTGGGTGGTGGGGAGTTGGTGTTCGGAATCGTAATAGGCGGCCAGGTCGAGCGAGAGGCGTTTGCTTGGCTGGACCCGGTAGCCCAGCTCGTAAACGACGTGGACTTCATTCTCGAACGCAGGGTTCCCCACGATGCTCACCACCACCGGCGGCCCAAGCGGGGGCAGAAACCCTCCCACCGTCAAATTTTCGGCGGTATCGGTGCTTGACGGAGTTTCCAGCGCCCGGGACACCGCCGCCCAGAGCGTTTCGTGCGCGTTCATAGTCCACGCCACGCGCGCGGTGGGCATGAAGCCGAACCCCGTGTAGTAGTTGTGCTCCACCTTCGCGCCCAGCGTCAGCGATAGACGATCGGGAAGGAGCGCGAATTCGTCCTGCACGAACCCGCTGAAAAGTTGCGTGTTTAGATCCGCAGGTTTTAAGGTCAGCAGCAGACCGCCGTCGGTTGTCGAAGATGAGAAACGGTAACCAAATCCCAATACGATGTCTTGCCGTCCCATCCGCTTGAGGTGGTCTTCAAAGTCGGCATTGAGGGTGTTGCGGGTTTCTCGCAGCACGTCATTGCGCCGGTAGCGATCGAAAGAAACTTGCAGTGTGGTGTCTGAGCCTCCCGAAGAATGATGGACCCAGTCGGTCTGCAGGTATCCGCCGTCTGCGTTGATTTCCGCGAAAATCGACTGCAGGATGGGTGAGGCGAGCGAAGGGATCGATTTGTCGATGTCCCCCTCGCGCAAGGTGTACAAGTCTCCGGTGAAGGTCAAGCCGTCATTGGCGGAGAGCTGGCTATCGGTACGAAAGCCGGCGCGCAGCTGATGCCAGCCGTCACCCCCGTTCTGCCCGCCTGGAGCCGGCAGGGAGTCCTCGTCGAGATATTTCGTGAATACGCGATAATCCGTGTTTTGCCCGATTTTCCCTCCGTACTGCAGGGTGGCGAATTCCCGGGCGTCATTCCCGCCCCCCATGACCAGCATTCCTCCGGGTGTCGCAGAAGCTTTTTTGGTGATGATATTGATCACTCCGTTTACGGCATTGGCTCCCCACGTCGCGCCCCCCGGTCCTCGTATAACTTCGATTCTTTCGATGTCCGCCAGCGGAACATCCAGAACGTCCCAGAAAACCCCGGCCGTGGTCGGCGTGTAAACACTGCGGCCATCGAGCAACACCAGAAGTTCATCGCTGAACTGTCCGTTGAAGCCCCGGGCGCTGATTGCCCAGGTATTGGCATTGATCTGTGCTACGTTGAGACCCGGCACCATGCGCAGTAAATCCGGGATATTGTTCGCGCCGGATCGGCTGATGTCCTCTTTGGTGATGACAAAAATCGCTGCGGCCGTTTGCGAGATCTTTTGCTCCTTCTTGGAGACCGAACTCACCTCAATATTCATTAAGTCCTCGACACTCATGGTCGATATATCCGGCGGCGTTTGCGGCAACGCGCACGGGCTTACCACCGGCGCCAGTACTGCCACCAGCCAGGCGCGCTGCAGGATCTTTTTGAACGTGATTACCAGCCTCTCATCCGGGAATAGCTCTTTCAGACCGTGCGAGGGGTTCCAGGTCTTCGCTGGTGCTTCCATGGTTTGGAAACTCGCCGGAACGCGGGTCTCCCCTTAACGTGTTCGCCGGACACCAATCCGTACATGTACGTACGACTCGGCAGATCGCGAATGAATCGTGATTAACTCGTTGAAAGGGGGGAAATTACCGGGCCGAGTGCTGTGAAACGTTCCGTACCACGCCTTGCATCGTGCGGATGTGAGAGGTTCCTGCCAAGGCTGCTTCTAGAGCCAATGGTAAGCGTTGCATACGTCTATTGCAAGTGGCGGGCATTGCCCCTTCGCCCCCGGCGATTTTTTAACTCTTCCCGGACGCCCAGTCCGGGGGCCGCAGCCTACGCTTGCGACGCGCAAAGCCGACGACGCGGGCGTTCTCCGGCAGGCTCGCGGCAGAGGGTTCAGGAAAATAGGAAGATGTCGGAGCTGCGGTGTTTTCTGCCGCGAGCTAAAGCGCCGGGTTCTCGCAACGCATGTATTTGGCGCGCAAGAGGCGGGCGTAAATCGGGCGCCAAGAGTCGTATCCGGTTCACAGGTGCGATAGGTCCAGGTGCCAGTCGCTGCCGTCGGTAATTCTGATTTCCGGCCCGATGCGGTTGTACACGATCTGTGCGAGGTCCACATGAGGGGGAAGGACGTTTATGATCAGGACGTCCGAGTTTAAAGCGATGATGTGGGTGCGCGGCTCCGGAGCGTATTTGGCAAAAGTATTGTTTTTCATGTCCCGGGCGAAGAGATAACCCGCAACCTTGGCCAGGTTGCTGGTGCAGGTTTGAACGATGCCGATGAAGTGTCGTTGGACGTCACGTTCGAAAAACTGACGATAAATGACGTGGAGCTTGTCCCCCGGCGCGAGCAGCCCGGTCATCGCTCCGGGATGTTGTTTCGGGTCGACCTGCCGCTCATCGAAACTCTCGGCGCAAGCAGCGGTTTTCTCAGGACCGTAGTGCTTCTCTATGGCCGCGACGATCTCGTCATGAAACGCCAGAAGCGGCACGATCTCTCTTCGCGTCTTCAATCGCAGTTCCTCGATCACCTGCAAGTCTTGCGGTTCGGCCATTGCTACGGTGAGTTTGTTGTGGTCCAGTTTTATGGGGAGAACGCTGCATCGCCTGGCCATCGAGCCTGGGATCATCTTAACTACCTCTGCCGATATCTGCATTGTCGCGCAGTCGATATAAGACGTGTCCGTCACTTCGTTTAGCGCGGCAATCAGGTCTTTTTTGGGCACTGTACCGCCGCGCAGCAAAAGTTCGCCAAGACGCACGACCTGTCCCTGCTGCTTGTGCAGCGCCTCCTCCAAAGCGGCCTCTGATAGTTTTCCGCTTTCCCGCAGGACTTCGCCCAGCCGTTTTCTCTTCATCGTGGCTCGCGCTCATTTTCGAAAATCAGAAAATTCCAGAAAAACACGCAAACAGGGGGGCTCAACAAGGGGCCAGGAGAGAGGATCTGCTTGCCCAGACTAACACAGGTTAGAAGGGTCCATTGCTTCTCCCGGCCAGTGTTGTATCCATGCAGGAACAAGTCGCGGTGAGACGCGCAACAGCGGATGAAATTCCCCATTTCGCGGGCGAAAATCTCCATTCCTGAAGTTCATGAAGGGCCGCTCTTCCTCCCCCGCGAGGGCCCGTGCGTGCCATTCCCGCGTTTAGCCAAGCTTCCCGGATCCTTAGGCATCTCCGCAGTGCGGGTAGGGCGTTCGGCTTTTGACCGGAATGCTCATCCGCGCGCAGCTCGGACGGGATTGCGCAAGGCTAGAGCCACAAATTCTCGCCTGCGATCCTTGGAAGTCGTCTGCGCGCGGTCATAAAAACGGAATCGTTCAAAACAACGGCTTAGATCCGGTTTGTCGCAGAGCGGCCGGCAGAAAAAGCCGGCTTCCGTTTGGGCTGCCGCCGGCAAGATCACTCAGGAGTCACACAGGGAACCACTTGGCGGCTGTGGCGACGGTAAACGCGAAAATCTCGGTCCGTCGTGAGGATGACGGGATCGACAAACGTTTCACTCATGCGAACGAGGCAAGCATCGGCCAAACTCATCGGGACGTTAGAATATTTCTCGATCAGCTTCACCACCGGGTCGACGTCCTCGGCAAGCGTGAAGGCGATGAGCAAAGCGCGCCGGCGAAGCAGGGCGCCGAGGCTTGCAACACCGCGCTCCCCGAGAAGATGAAAAGCTTCGGACAGAACGGCTTCGCAGGTCGACCAGGGCGGAGGCAGCTCAGACGCCTGCGTCACGGCCCATTTCTGGTGAGCGTCCCGGCGACTCAGCAGAGCCACGACAAATCCAGCATCAACGAGGACGTTTCTGGCCATAACCGGTAGCGCGCAAATATTGCTCCTTTCGCGTTGCCAGGTCGGCCGGTAAACCATCTACCGATCCGATGAGATCAGCGACGGCATTGAGCGAGGCGCTGCGTCGCCGCCCGCGCGGCCGCTCGAGCCGCTCGCGAACGACATCGGACTTCGAAATCCTGCGTTCCCGCGATTCCGCCGCAATGTCCGCAACCAGTGGCTCGGGCAGTCGTACGGTGAGAGTCTTCATGCACCTAGTGTATTACACGCATGGCAGCTCTGCAAGACTAGACCATCTTCTGCGCCGGCCGGTCACCAGCGGTAGAGAAGTCCGCTAACGCTTCAGCGTTCCGGTCCGGTTGAGGATGTTTAGCAGACCGCGGATCAGAACTCCATAGGAAGAAAACGAAAAATCGCCGCCGGTCCGGCCTTTGCCTTCGGCGATGCCCCGGGCTACGCTGCGCCTGGTTTCCTTTCTGGGACGCCATGGTGCTCGGTAACGTTCTAGAACCGCCGCAGGGCGAACCGCGTGTACGGGCGGCCAGGGAGGGCGGGTGACCGTCCTCCCCTTTGCCGGGTTGCGCGCCGGCCGAGCGGCTCCGATTTTTGCGGTGCTCGCCCGCAGCTTTCCTGTGGCTCAACTGGCCAAGGCCTGAATGAGCGCTTTCACGTTGGGAACGCCAAGTCCGGTCACCAAATCGTATCCGGGACCGGCTTCGAAGGCCCCGTTGGTTCCCTTGCTGATGTCCCGGAAGCAAGTATCGATGAGCGGGTAGATGAGCGGATTGAGGAACGGCAGCGCAGGCTTCTGGGCCTTGGTGCGCGCTTCGTTGATCAAAGCGCAGAACCCCGCCCAGACCGGTGCGCTCCAGCTGGTTCCGCCGATTTGTGTCACTTTGCCGTGCAGCACGAGGAAGGCCCCCTCGTCGGGATCGGCAGCAAGGCTTACGTCCGGAACCATGCGTTGCGTTACGGCCGGCGCTCCCGGCGCCGTCTGCCACGGGGGCCGGCTGAAGTAGATGCTCTTCCCGCCACCGCCACTCGACCACGCGGTCTCGTCCGCCACACCACCTGTCGGCGCGAGCTTGAGACTCGTTCCCCCAACCCCGATGACGAAGGGATCGGATGACTCGTACTCGGCTTGCGTGGTCGGGCCGGCGTTGTGTCCGGTCTGGTCGGGATTGGAACCCGCGTCTCCACTGGAGACGAATACATTGACTCCGGCGGCGGCCAAACGCACGAATTTCTGATGCTGCGTGGCCACTTCCCCGGCGGGACCTCCCATGAAGGTTTCGCCGAGTCCCAGGCTGATGGACAGTTGTCGCAATCCGGGCTGCGTCGGAAGGTCTGCGATGATGCGGTCCAGCGCGAGGTCCAGATCCACAAAACCGAGGGAACCCGTAGCGTAAATCCGGATGTTTGCGCCGGGCGCAACGCCGCTCGACCATTCGGTGTCGAGCGTCTCTTCCCCTTCCGGAGCGGGAACGTGTCCGCCATTCACGTTGATCTTCTCGATCTGCGCGAGGGTGACATGAACATTGTTGCGCTTCCAGAACGCCGTCAAGTCGCTGTCGGCGGGAAAGGCGTCAATCAGGATGGCGATGGTCTGGCCCCTTCCGCTGACATTCAGGCCGTCGGCGTTGTAGGCCTTCAGGACCTCATTGACGAGATAAGGTGGTTGGTTGGCGATGTTGGGCGCAGCAACGGCGGCCGCGCCATCCGGCAGGATCTCCCGGTTGCCGTTCTTCGGCGCGCGCTTGCGGATGTTTTTGTGGGCTTGGCGGAAAGGTTGCAGCCCGATGATGGCATGTACGCTCCGTCCGACGTCCGCGGGCAAACTGGGCGCATTCTGCGAAGCGGTGTAGGTCAAGCCGTCTTTGGTGACCCGCACCATCCTGGTTTGCAGGCTCTGTTCGATTTGCGTGATGTTTGCTTTGGCGTAGACGCCGGTGCCATCGGGCGCGACTTTCACGATCTGGTAGCCCTGGGCCTTCAGCCAATTCTGCAGTTGGTTGACGTCGGCAGCGTTTGGGGAATAGCTTTTCTTCATTTCGTCGAAGGAGATGACTTCGCCCTTGGCGACTCGCGATTCTAGTTCGTCCTGGGCTGCTTTGGGAATGGCCAGTGAGAAGAGCAGGGTCATCGACTCACCGCGGTGATCGGGTTGCATTGCTTGCACCATGAGGCCGTTTGGCGTGAGTCCGGTCTGAACTGGCAGGGGGGTCACACTGTCTTGAAATATCTTTCGATCGGGCATGTTTCCTCCATTTGCGAAGACGTTTTTACTTGGCGGGTCGACCGCTAGGGAAGGAGGAGCGGAATTAAAACACAGGAAGGTTCCCGCGGCCAGATGCGGGAAGTACCAATTTGGGCTCCAGCATCGCGCAGGGTCTTCCGGAAGGTGAGGCGGGACGAGGGTTGAGACCAGCGCAGGAAGAGGTGAAGAAGGCCACCGGGGAGCGCGGCGATTCCGGCGCTCCCGTGGGGATTTCTGCGGTCACGAATCCGTGAACGCGTCTAGGATTTATAAGGCCGCCTGTCGCACACGGTCAAGGCTCTCGCCAAGAAGTCGGGGCATCCCGAGTTCGGGAACCGGACGTAGTCGCATGCGGCAGAGCCAGTCTCTGGCCCTAAGCGCGACTCTCCGGCAGGGCGGGTCAGGACGCTGCGGGTATGAGGTTCAGTAGCTTGCGGACGGCGGCGAAGTCCGGGCGCATCCCGGGTTGAGAACCGCCTTTTTCGGTCTGGCGTTCCCAATCAAGGAGCAGAGACTCCACGATTTCCCTGCCGTCAGGATCACCCATAGATTCTGACGGCGTGCGATCGCCGAGAGCGGGAATTTTCTGATGCACCCAGTCTTCGGCTTGTCTCTGTATCATTTCCTGAATTTGCCTTCTCGCCCCCGGATCAGCAAGAAGGGCTTTAACAAATTCGTCGTCCTTCTTGGCCTGGCCCTTGAGCCCTTTGGGAGCTTTGGCGACCATCTCGTCGGCCGTTTGCGTGGTTGTGCTCTCGTGAGTCGCGTAGATGCCGAGGCGTTTTGCGATTTCTGCGCGAAGGCGTTCTGCGCGATTCTCGGAATTTACCTCGGCTGTCAGAGTGCGGCCCACAATCTTGATACTCCCGAGGACGGTGTTATCCCAGCTTGGAATCTTGGCGTTTCCTCTCTTGCTCCAATCAAAAGCAACACTGTGCAGCTTTCCGTCTTTGCCGAATTCCGCGTCGTCCAATAGCCTTTCTTTCGATTGCCCGAAGGCTAGCGGTGCGAGAGCCTCGAACGCTTTTTCGCTCGATTCGATGCGGTACTTCAGGCAGTGGAACACCAGCGGGTCTCCATCGGTGTTCACCAGTTGCGGACGCCTACTCAGCCCATCCTGAATCATGAGATAGGTGAGGCGAATCGCGTCCGCATGGCGCACCAGGTCGTCAGCAGCCAGATCCCGATTTTGCTTGGCGATCTTCTTTCGCAGCTTCTTGCGAAGTCCGACCACCTCGCTCTTCCAGCTGGGCGGGATGCAGATCAGGGCCATGCAACCCAGGATGGAAAATGACCGCAGGTTCCATATCTGGCCGTAAACGATGTCGCCCTTTTGTAACGCCCGGGATGCCGAGTGTTCGACGACCTCCGCCTCCACGCCGATCAGGATGTCCCGCAGTCCAATTCGCTTGCCGGCCTCGCTCCAGAGAACTTCAAAGAAACTGAGTGGCTGCGTGGTTGCCTGTTCAAGAAGCAACCGTTTCAAGTCTGACAGTTTGCCGGCTCGCTCGAGCTCATACCACCGAGTGACAATGCCGGCTCTCCGGCTTGCTCCCTTTCCCCTGCGTGGTCTTTGGGGGTCCCAATGGAACAGAAAGTAGGACGTGAAAAGGTCCTGCTCAAGGGCATGGTGCTCGAAGGGTAGAGGCACATCGGTCATGCTGAAATCCTGCCAGGCCTCTTCAATCTGGTCGCCGAACCTGTACTCGGCGAACCTCAACATGTCCTGTGTCAGCTCCTCGGATGCGTTCCGTTGTTGCGCCCAAAAGGTCTGGGAAGCAGTTTGCTCCGGCAAACAGCAGCGCTTGTATTTCTTGCCGCTGCCGCAAAGGCACGGGTCGTTTCTGCCGATCTTTGCGCTCCCATAAACGGTCATACCCTCGCGACAATACCGCGAGAAAATCCGGAAAACAAGGCGCATTTGAGCGCGTTTATGGGGCGGGCCTTACACTCGGTGCACTGCTCTCAGCAAGGAATTCTCCTCTTGTTCGAATCCATTCCTGAAGCGCCCACTTAGAGCGGGCTTGCGTTCTCGCGATGCATACGCCGAAGAAGCGAGCCGGTATCTGGCGCATTTCCTAGCCGAGGGCCGATGCCCGGGCCGTCTTAGCTGGCTATGGCTTCAGCGCGGTCCACCCCCGTCCCGATCGTGGGAATGGAGAGTTTTTTTTATCGGCCGGGACGGGGAAGGTCATGAGCGAGACCTCCGAGGAGCTGGTCGATTTCTTTGGCCGCCAGTTGATCGGGCTGGCTTCCCGAAGGGAGTTCCGCGATTTGCACGGCGATGAGGGAGGACAGTGCGTCGGCGGCTGAGGCCGTCGCGGCTTTCCCGGCGGCATCGCCATCGAGCATGAGGATGGCCCGATCGAAGTAGGTTCTGACCAGGTTGCTTTGCCGCCTAGAAAGGCTTGATCCCATGAGAGCGGCCACGTTGTGATGCCCGGCTTGGTGGATTTTGAAGGTGTCAAAATACCCTTCAACGAGGATGAGGCTGCGGCCGCCCGAGGCCATGGCGCGGTGAAGATTGAAGAGCACGTGGGACTTGTGGAAGCCGGCAGGAAGGCGGTATTTGGGCGCGGTCTCGTCGATCGCCCGCCCGCTGTAGGCGACCAGTTCTCCGTGTTCATTGTGGATGGGAATGACAACCCTTCCATGAAGAAAGCCGTTTCCGCCGTAATAGCCAACACCGAAATAGCGGGCGGTCTCGTCACTGAGCCCTCGCGATGAGACGTAGGGATGGCGGTGGTCGATGTTGGACAGGGTAAAGGATAACGGGCGATTCTCTTCAGCGCCGGGAGCCGGTCGCTCGTTCGCGCCGGTGCTCGGAGCCGTCTGCTTGTCGACCAGCGAATGTTTTAGGAGGAGAGCCGCCTGCCGAAGCGAGCAGCGTTCCATTTCCGCGACGAAGTGAAAGACGTTTCCACCGACACGCCCGGAACGGGCCGCGATACAGGAAGCAGACTGGCAGGACCAGGCGTTGCGCGTGAGACTGACGGAGAAGCTGTCAGTACTTTTCGCCGACGAATGTGTCGGAAGGGGACATCTTCCCCGGAACTCGCCTGCAGCGACTTGCCGAAGACGAACGTCATAGTGGGAAAGAAGCGTCTCCATAGAGACCTTCGCCTGGACACCTTTGAAGTCAACGCGTCCCGTTGCCATCATGTCCCCTTGGCCTTTTGCATCGATCTGCACAAGCCCGCTTCATACCAGCTCCTTGTGGCTATCGAAAATAAAGCCGTAGTTGAATTCATCGCGATCGGGATCGTAGCCGTGAATTTCGACCACTTCAGAAACGAAGCGCCGGCCCGGCCGGCGTTCCAGGTGCACCACGATGTTCACGGAATCAGCGACACTGGTCTTCACCGCGCGGTAAGGCAGGTCCACGCCGCTCTGCAATACGCAACTCGTAAAGCGCGCCAGGCCCTGTTTTGCGGAACTGGCATGGACGGTTGAAAGACTCCCCGAGTGTCCGGTATTGAGAAGTTGCAGAAGATCGAAGGCTTCCCCGCCGCGAATTTCGCCCAGGATGATACGGTCGGGCCGGTGGCGAAGAGAAGCTTTGAGGAGATCGCGGATGGTGATGGCCGGCCATCCGTTCAGCGCCTGGCGCGCTTCGAAACGCACCAGGTTGTCCTGCGCCATGTGAATCTCGGAAGTGTCTTCGATCAGAACGACGCGCTCATCCGCGGGGATGAATTTGCCGAGCACATTCAGTAAGGAAGTCTTGCCCGCGCCGGTTCGCCCGAGGATCATGGTGTGGGCCACATCGCGGTAGTGGAGATTCAGGTAGTACGGCGTCAGATGGTTGGTTTCAAGGACCGCGAGATATTCCTGGCGAAGATGATGGTTGCGAGGCTCGCCGCAGTTGAGGGTAAAGAGAAACGAAAAATCGGCGTAATTGGTGTTGAGCAGGTACAGCGACCGCAGATTGCAAGCGTGGTTACCGGGAACGGCTGCGAGAAAGGCGTTGAGGAGGTTGTATTTCTCCTCGTAAAGCTGGGCGTCGTGGACGCTGAACACTTTATAGAACTCAGCGCAGGCGCGGTCTACCTTGGCCAAGTCGAGGTCATGGATCACTACGGTGAGGGAAAACTGGCCAAAGTAATTTCCGTTCAGCTCGATCTCCTTAAGGCTTTCCCCGAGTTCCCGAACCTGGGATTCTTTCGAGTCGTCGAGCAAGACATCCTGCGGAGCCGCGTCATTCAGGCTGACCTGGCTCGCCAGCGAGCGCTTGGTGTTATGAAAATGGCGACGCTTGGCTTGAATGACCCGGCGCATCTTGCCGGAATCTTCTTTTTTCCACTCGGTAACCACGCAGTAGTTGGCCTGTACATCCAGCAGGCGTTTAAAGATGAGCGGAAAGCTTTGCGCGGAGGGTTCTTTGAGGGTCAAAACCTTGACGTAGTAGTCGTCGACGCGCAGATGCCCGCGATGGCATTCAAGAGGAGATTCCGGAAGGTAGTAGTCAAGAAAGGTGTCGTGCTGCAGTCTGGCGAGTGCGAGTTTGTCGGGATGAAAGTTGAGCGTTCTTTTCAGAACGCAGAAGGCCTCCTGTTTGTCGAGTATCCGCACGGCCAGGAAGTCCCGGACCTGCAGGATGAAGCTGCGGGCTTTTTGCAGCAGCGCGGCCTGGGCCTTGCTGACATGCTGTCCAAGAACGACGATCTGCTGCTCACCGGAAAACTGAGCGCGCAGGTCGGCTGCCGCTTTTTTCGGATTCCTTAGAAACGCGGCCAGCGCGTTTCCGAGCTTCTCGGTGGTACGGAATCCCTCAAACAGGATCACGTAATAAACGGACAGGGAATAGAGCCTGTCGGCCTTGCCGGCAAGGTAGGCGATGCGATTCTTGATGGCCGCATCCACGACGGGGTTGCCGTAGAGCTGGTACGGGATGGCTTCGTTGTTGCGCTTGAACAGGTACTGGTAGACGCGGCAGTGCTCGTCGAACAGCTTCAGGGCGGATTCGAGCCGTTTGGTAAGGCCGTCGGTCGCAGCCGCGTCGAGGCACTCGTAATCGACGCCGCGCACTTCGAGGATCACGCCGACCTCTCCGCTCTTGGCAAGAAAAACATGCGGCCCGATGAACCCGTAGAGGTTGATCCGCTCCCCGAGAGAGCCGGTCTCGTTGTAGCTTTTGAAGATTCGGCTGAGCCTAAGCATGGTCATCCCTTCGGACGCGGACAGGGCTGAACTTCATCGGATCGTATTGCGCGCGAAGTTTTGCCGCGCTCAGCAGAAATCGCAAAATCTGCGGATCGGTACGGGTGGCCGAGCGGGCCAGGAGATAGAGCAGCAAAAACATGAGCAGGCCGCCCAGCAGGCTGTTGAGCAGGTTGAAGGTGGCGGCGCCCAGGCACATGGCGAAGAAAAACAGTTTCCGCTCGGCCCCGAGGATGGTCAGCGGCCGGGACAACGACCGATGCACTCTGTTGATTCGTCTCTGTTCCGCCATGAGTCACTCCGTTTGCGGGCAGTGGGCCTCAATTGCCTGGAAACAACCACGCCAGAAAGTTGACCGCGGCTATGGCCATGCCGACGCCGAAGAGCACACCGGCAAGCACGCGTTTGGAACCGCCCTCTCCAAAGGCGAAGGTAAGGCCGGCCACCACGATGGCCACGAGAGAGAGGCCGCGGGCGATGGTGCTCGTAAATGCCGTCTGCAGTACGTTGACGGCGTTTTCCCAGGGAGAAGCTCCTGCCTGGGCGAATCCCGGGGCCGCGAGGAGCAGCAGCAGAAGAGAAGCAAGGGCCAAGCGGGCCGGGCAGCAGCAACGAAATTGGTTGCAAGGTTTCTTCATTCCCATACCTCGGTGCGAGAGTCGCGTCGCCATTTGGCGGTGCGAGGAAAGTCCACGCCCTTCGCCGAATGTCGCGGCCAGAACGCGCTGGTTGAAAGCCGCGCTGGGAGCGCCTCTCGATAGGCCAAGCCCCTGGCGTCTCGGCGGCGCGCCACAACGGAAAGCGCTTGGTCGCGTGAACTTCCCTCTATCTACCTATTCAGTGTTTCGCGAGAAAAATGTGTCGCAGGAAAACTCAAAAAAGATTTGTGCCCTGCTCGGAAAGGAGCGGTTATGTTCCGGGGATCCTTCCCTCGATGCGCAGCGGGAGCCTCGACTGGCGCACTCGCAAGCCTCGGTCACATGACTTGGTTTGAGGACAGGAAACAGCACCCGTCAGCGCGCCAATTTTCGGAGTTTCGCGAGCAGACGCTTGCATCGTTGCCGTATCGCGTTCGACGATGAGCCGTTTTGTCCCGCGAGTTCCTCACCGCTAGTTCCCTCGAGTTTGAATTGCACAAGGAAGTCTAGTTCAGAGTCCACCAGCTTTCCTTTCCTCACGCATCGCTCGAGGAAGTGGCTCAAGAGCGCGAAGCGCTCGAAGGGGTCGGCGAAGGCGACGAAAACACCAGTGTCACCGTCAGTATGATCGAGCACTGCCGCTTTGCTGCTTTCCTGTTTGGCCCATTCGAAGATGTGCCGTTTCACGTCTCGCGCGATGGCGAAGGCAAAGTGGGAATGTCTTGTTTCTATTTCCCGGGAACGCAGAAATTCCAGAAAGAAAACGAAGACCTGCTGCGCGATATCTTCCTCGTCGAGGCTCTGCTGCTGCCTGGTTACCAGGCGGACGGCCCGGTGCAGCATGGGAAGAAATACTAGAACCAGAAGGCTGTCGGCGATGGCGGGATTTTCTTCGCCAAGCGCGAAGATTCCGCGGAAGAGGGTGTCGTTGCTGGCATCGGCCGGCGCCGCGCGGAGATGAGCGAGCAGGCTGGTGACCGTAGAATGCTCAAGCAACGCCGGAAATGGCGCGAACAGGTCGGTTACGGGATGAGCGTCCGAGCGGTTCAATCCGGAAAACAGTTGGGCTTCTACGCCGCACAGGGTGCAGCGACATTGCATTTTAAGGGGCACGGTCGAACTCCCTTCACACCCCAGAGCGAGAGACAGACTGGGAGTGAACCGGAAAGCGGCGAGGCGCTCTCCAAGACCTTCCGGGAAAAGCGGAACCTGTAACGGTTGCGGGGAGTAACCGATGTTTCTTCGCCTCTAAAATCAAAGAGAGGCGAAGGATGCCTATCCTCTGAAATCCTGAGCGCCGGCAGTGAGATTTGTTTCTGGTGGCAGGAAAGCAGGACAAATCGGGATGGGGGAACAGTCACCCGCTCGCCCCTCCCGCACCGGCGGGTCCGCATACGGCGTTCGAGCAAGGTGAGCCTTTCGGGGGACCGGAGGTTCGAGATGTTGCATGGACTACTGCGGTTACGGTCTGGAATTCGCGAGGGCGGCTTGCGGCTGCTAGAGGTTAATGGAGACGCGCGGATTCTGATTTCGCTTGCTGCAGGGCGGGCAGGTCGGGGTCGGCGTTTTTCCAAAGTGTGAGGAAGGTCGCGTAACTCGCTTGGGCTTTGCGCGTGTCGTGCGCCTGGGCATTGGCTCTCGCCATTCCGAGGTGCGCGAGGGAGCTGATGGGTTCGTTTTCTACCAGGCCGGGATGATCGAGGATTTTCTGAAACTCCGCGGAAGCCTCCGCGGGTTGCCTCAATGCGAGGTAGGCCTCGCCGCGCAGATACACGGGATAGAGCACGAAGGTGACACTTTGCGCGGTCTGCCCGAGTTCGTAGGGCGACGAGGCCGCGAGGGCCTCGATGGCTTTATTGGGTTGCCCGGCGCGTAGTGCGACGGCGCCGTGAATAGAGGGCAGAAGATTATATTGGACCGCGGTATCGCGCGGGAAACGTTTATCGAGGTCCGCGGCGAGGCTAGCGGCGGTTGCGGAATCGCCCGCCAGGGCGAGCGCGATGGCGGACATGGCGGCCACATCTTTGCCCGTTGAGAGCGCCAGCGCGGATTTGGCCTGCTGGCGGGCAGCGGCGAAATTGCCCACGAGAGCCTCGCGCACGGCAGCTTCAGCGGCGAACGCCGCGGGAGCTTCTTTTTCGCCGGCGCGCGAGGCGAGGGCTGCCGCTTGGCGGGTCAATGCCCGCGCTTGCGCGAATTGCCCGCGATAGGCAGCGATGTCTGATTGGTAGTAAGAGAGAACATCCTGGCCCTCCGAGTCGCGGGCGATTTGCGCGGCCTCGTGTTCCATGCCGGGAGCGTCGTTCTCGAGAAAGTCCACCAGATACAAATTGTAATGCAGGTAGGCGGAATCGAAGTGGTGGGCGAGGGCCTGGCGCGCCGCGGCCCTGGCGTCCTCGAGCCGGCCGACGTGCAGGTAGGCGACCAGCAGATTGGAATAGCTCTGGCCCGCGCCGCCGTTGCGTCTGAGCGTTTCCTCGGTGGACGACAGGGCCTTTTCGTAGTCGCCGAGGTAGGAATAGAAGGTCCCGAGATTGGCGGTGGCGCGCGGGTCGCGGGGATAAAGTTGCATGGCGAGCAGATTGGTTTTGACCGCGGCGTCAAAATCGCCGAGGCTGACGGCCTCGTACAAGGTCTCAATGCCGAGCTTCTCGCGTTCGCTGACGCGGTTGCGTAAGTCGTAGGCCTTTTGCAGACACTCGGCGGCGCGCGCGGGTTCGTCCATATTGAAATAGTTCACGCCGAGGCCCAGGTACGCGGTGGCGAAGTTGGGATCGAGCGCGATGGCCCGTTCATACAACGGGTTGCCCCCCTGCGCGTTGTTGGCCGCCTGCGCGGCGTGGGCCAGGGTGTAGGCCTGCAGGGCTTCGAGCGACGAGGTGGTGACGTTTTCAAGCGGAGTATCGAACTGCCGGACGGAGGCGAGGGACTCGCCGAGTTTGCCGCGGATGTCGGCGGCCATGGAGCCCAGCGCGTCCAGGACGCGACCCTTATCCGTGGCTTGCGCCGTGGCGGTGGCCAGCACGTCTCCGGTTGCGCAGTTTTCCGCGGTGAGGGTAAGGAAATAGCGGGGGCCGAGCTGCGCGATAGAACCCTTCAGAACGGCGGCGCTCGAAGTGCGGGCACACACCTCGCGCGCCAAGGCGGGGGTCAGCTTGGCGTCGCGGGGCTGGGCCATGAGCGCGAGGGTCTGGCTGATGCGCTGTTCGGTGAGTAGATTGAGGAACGGGGATTGGTCGAGTTGCGCGGAGAGGCCCTGGCGAAGCGTGCCGTCAAAGACCGGGTCGCCGGTGGTGTTGGAGAAATCGCCGAGAACGATGGTGTCCTTTTCGCTGAGCTTCGGCAAATGGCGGATGCGCGAATACCCGAAGAGCAGAAGAGCCAGGGCGAGAACGGCGGCAACGATTCCAAACACCGGCTTCTGGCGTCGCCAAAAGGTGATCGGCGCCCGCGCGGCCGGCGCGATCAATCCCGGCGAATCGGGCCCCGGCGAATCGGGGGCAAGGGGCGGAGGAAGAGTGGTGATGGATGCAGCTTCAACGACCGTATCTCCGGCTGGGGCGGTGGCCACGCGTACCTTTTCGCCAAAGCGATAACCGCGGCCTGGCACCGTGATGATGTAGCGGCGTTCGGCGTCGGTGTCTCCGAGAGCCTTGCGCAGGACGAAGATGTTCTGGGTGAGGTTCGATTCCTCTACGAAGGTGTCGGCCCAGACGGCGTTGAGGAGATCGTCCTTGAGGACGACCTTTTGACTGTTACGAACGAGGACGAGGAGGGTGTCGAAGGTTTTGGGTTGGAGCGGGATGGGCTGGCCGTCGCGCAGGAGGAGGCGTTGCGCGGTGTCCAGGCAGAAGGGCCCGAATTGGTATAAATCCTTCTGGTTGTTGTCGATGGTTCGCACTGGGTGTACCCGGGACAGACCCGCTGCGCCGCAAACGAGTATGCACACGACGCGATGGGCGCGGCTACCAATGGCTGGGTTTCAGGTGCCGAGACGGAACGTTGCAGGCGAAATTTAGCATGAAATGGCGCCGCCGCCAATTCTGGGGCTAGCGGATTCTGGGGTGCTGTGGGCTAGTCGTTGTTAAGCTTGGCGGCACATTTTTCTGGGATCGCTGGCGGCGATTCCGTTTGCATCCGCCGCGCGACTGCCCAACTGGTCAGCCGTGGGGCCATCGTGCAACTGCGCGTATCGGCCATAAGCCATTGCTTTTGTTCGCTGTATGCGGCGATGAGCCAATCCTGAGATTTTCTTGAGGAGTTCCTGAAGACCTGGGTGGGCGAACGGGCGCAATCTGCACGCGTCTGACAGGCGGGCCAGAAGCGGGCCGAGAAGCCAGGGAACTGACCTCGACCGGTTGTTCATTTTGGCGCGCCGAAGCGGTGGACGGGTTGTCCGCAAACCGCAGGGCGGCTCTGAGCAACGGCGGACGCGAGGCGGAGCTATGAGTTTATATGCGGGAGGCATTTCGATCATGCTGAATTCATTGTTTAACTGGCGCACCATACGGCACAAACATTTGAGTGCCATCGGGTCGAGCGCGATTGCGGCGAGGTTGGGACTGGTCGTGTTGCTGGGGGCGGTCGGCGCGCAGGCGGATACGACGACATCTTATGTCGGCACGCTGGCGAATTCGGAGTCTACGTTTCAGACGACGCTGAACCTGACGACGGCGGAGAACGTGACGCTCGAGACATATGGTTTCGGGGGTGGCGTCAACGGCTCGGGCGCGAGTATCGCGGCGGGGGGAACGGACCCGTTTCTCGCGATCTTCTCGGGGACCGGCGGCGGGGCCTCGATTCTTACGGACGGCCTCGGGAATCCTTACGGTACGTCGCTCGATCTCGGCAATTACGGTAGCTTTGCCGGGTGCCCGCCGGCCGGACTCGTCAATTTCGGCGGGCCGGTGTGCGGCGACATAACCATGTCGATTGCGGACCTGGCCGCCGGAACGTACACCATCGTGCTTAGCGATGGGCAGTACATCGCCAACGCGGTCTTTGACGACGGGACGCTCGGCGAAGGATTTACGGATCTTACCGGCGGCGTGTTCTGCAACCTGGCAAACGGCAGCGCGGATTGCCCCAACACCTCCGGAGCGTACGCGCTGGACGTGACGACCTCTGGCGGCGGAGGTGGGACCACGACGACGCCCGAACCTGCGACGCTGTTTTTGTTGAGCGCGGGCGCAATCGCGGTGGGCGCAACGCAGTGGTGCCGCGACAAACTGAGCCTTGTCCAAGGGCACATCAAGATTTTCTAGGGCGCTCGGCACCTGGTGAAGTGGTTACTCGCCGAAGTTCGGCGCGGAACCCTGCGGTTAGGGGTGTGCCTTGAGCGGATCGCCGGGCGTAGAACTTTTCAAAGAAGAGCTAGGGAGATGAAAGGAGAGGCATCATGCAAATCGCACGAAGGTTGTTGATCGGGGTGGGAGCTATCGCGCTGGTAGCGGCACTGCTTACGCTGGCGGCGCCAAAATCCGCTCACGCGCTGGTGGCGGCGCTGGTGCAGGTGACGAATACCACGGCGAATCCCGCAGTGACGCTCGACGCGGATAAAGCTACGCGCATTCCGTATGAGAGCAGTTCGCAAGCCGCGGGATTTGCAGGAACCTGCGGTGAAACGATTGTGTGTCAATTCGACGGGTTCACGGTGGTTCCCGCAGGGTATCGGCTGGTCGTGCAGCAGATCGCCGCGGTCGTCGGAGTAAACTCGGCCAGTCCGACGCCGAACGGGTATTTCGCCAGCCTAACTGGAGACGTCGGGGGTGCGCCGCTGGATTATTTTACGGGCACGTACATCACCAAGCAGGGTGAAGCGATCTTCCACCAAGCCGTACTCGAGTACATAAATGCCGGCAGCGCTCCCACCCTGCTCATCAATGGGGACCTTATATCGAACGAGAGTGGGTACGCGATCGTTACCGGGTATCTCGAGAACTGTTCGGTGACGGGCTGTCCGCCGATTCAAAACTAGCGGCGCTGGGCGCGGGCAAGAATTTGTGCACCGAGGTCCGCGCACGCCCTGGTGGCGAATCCCGTGCAGACGGACCATCCTGGCGTATCGTTTTATTCGGTCTGTGTTCGGCACCAACCAGCTCGTGCTGGGCCAGCAGGTGCACCTTTACGCGGATGGTGGATCGGCGGATTCGGTCGCGAACACCGGCAGGATACCCAAGGGCAGCGAAGCGGAATGCAACAACACTTTTTTCCGGGCACCTCGTGTGCCGGGCGCAGTCCCGAACGCTGCCGCGCGGCGGCTTAGGGGCGCCTCAGTTAGCGTTCCCGGACACGCTGGCCGACTTTGTGGACCAGGATTCCGAGAACCCGATCACCGCCTGCTTTAACTGCGAATCCACTTCGTCGGCGATGGTCATCACGTCGAGCAACACGGTGCTGAAATCCACCGTTCCCAGATTGCTCTGCAGAACGTTGAAAATGCTGACCTGCAGCATTCGCGACTCTTCGACGATCAACGGAATGTTGTAGCCCTGCTTGCGTCGGAGAACGCCGTGCTCGCGCGCGCTTCGGGAAACGATAGCGTTTGCGGTGAGCGGAAGGCGCAGACGGGAGACGATGTCGCTCAACAATAATGCAACGTGCCCAGTACGTTCTTGAGACTCTAGCGGGATGGCCGCCAACTCTTGATTTTTTTCAACCAGCTTGTGCCATTCCTGGATGATTTTGTCGGCATCGCGCTCCAGGATTGTGGCGACCTTTTCCTTGTCTTGGCGCGTTGTTTTTAGAGCGTTCGGGCGGGTGGATAGCCTTTTCCCGATAATATCGGCAATCTGAGCCAGGCTGACGGGCTTCATTAGAATTTCGTCGGCCTGCAACAGGATGGCCGTCATGGCTTCTTCTAGCGCCGGATAGCCGCTCTGCACCACCGTCACCGCTTCCGGGTGCGCGTGGCGCATCGCGCTGACCACCGTGAGGCCATCGCCCGCATCCGGCATATGGAGGTCCGAGAGCAATGCGTCGAACTTTTGGGTCGAAATGAGATACAACGCTTCATTCACCGTGGTGGCCGCAACCACTTCATAGCCGCGATTTTCCAGTCCTTCCTTGAATATGGACCGGATGTCGTCGTTGTCGTCAACCACCAGGATACGAATTCCCTTATTCATACGCGCCGCCCGTTGAGAACCCGAAGCATTCGCGATGCCAAAAATGGGAGAAACCGAAATAGAGGACTTTTTTGAGCCGGTCGCCAGGAAAGAGCACAGCGCGTTAGAATGTGCACGGGCCGATCGATGTGGTGTAGTGGTCTGCCCGTGCGCGAGCAGCTCGTCCAAGACTCGGGCTGAGGGTCGGAGGTGAGGCCGCGCACATCTCGGGACGATGCGTCGTTTTGGGGCCAGGGCAAGCTGCGGATCCACGGGGGCCCTTCGAGCCGTGAGTCCGCATCTTCGAAGCTAGACGCGAACTCCCGACTCAATCGTCCGATAGAGGGGTGGCCTGGCGGTTGCTCAAGAACCGGGAACCCTCCTACCTGACGGATGCCGTGAGGTCGAAGCGGTCAAGGTTCATGACTTTGTTCCAGGCCCCGACGAAGTCCTGGACAAACTTCCCGTGCGCATCCGAACTTCCGTAGACCTCCGACAGCGCGCGGAGCTGGGCGTTTGAACCGAAGATGAGATCGGCCCGCGTTGCCGTCCAGCGGACTTCACCGGTCTTGCGATCTCGCCCTTCAAACGTACTGTTGGCATCCGAGGTCGCCTTCCAAACCGTCCGCATATCAAGCAGGTTGATAAAGAAGTCGTTGCTCAACGCTTCCGGCTTCTTGGTGAAGACGCCGAACTTGCTCTGTCCGACGTTGGTGTTCAGCACCCGCAAGCCGCCAATCAGAGCGGTCAGTTCGGGCGCGGTCAGCGTAAGTAATTGCGCTCGATCTAGCAGCGCGACCTCGGCCGGCGCGTCGGCGTTTCCGTTGCTGTAGGAGCGGAAGCCGTCCGCCGCCGGTTCAAGCACCGCAAAAGACTGCACGTCGGTCTGGTCCTCGGAAGCGTCCATGCGACCGGGGCTGAAGGGCACGATCACGGCGATGCCGGCATTTTTCGCGGCCCGCTCGACGCCCGCGCAACCAGCCAGAACGATCAAGTCCGCCAGGGAGATCCTCTTGCCGCCGGACTGCGAGGCGTTGAAGTCACCCTGAATCTTTTCGAGCGCCCGTAACACTTTCTCCAGTTGATCCGGCTGATTGACCTTCCAATTCTTCTGTGGAGCAAGACGAATGCGCGCTCCGTTTGCGCCGCCACGTTTGTCCGACCCCCGGTAGGTGGACGCCGAGGCCCAGGCAGTCGAGACCAGCTCGGAGACCGTCAGGCCCGAGGCAAGAATTTTTTCTTTAAGGGGGGCCACATCTTTGTCATCGACCAAGGGATGCGTCGGCGCCGGGATGGGATCCTGCCAGAGGAGTTCTTCCTTCGGAACTTCAGGACCGAGATAGCGCGCGCGTGGTCCCATGTCGCGATGCGTCAGCTTGAACCATGCGCGGGCGAAGGCGTCGGCAAACTCGGCTGGATTTTCATAGAAGCGTCTGGAGATTTTTTCGTAGACCGGATCGAAACGCAAAGAGAGGTCGGTCGTGAGCATTGCCGGTGCGTGACGTTTTGCGGAATCGTGGGGGTCCGGAACCGTGTTTTCGCCCGCGTTGCCTTTGGGCTTCCACTGGTGCGCGCCGCCAGGACTGGTGGTCAGTTCCCACTCGTATTTAAACAGGTGCTCGAAGAAATCGTTGCTCCATTTTGTTGGTGTGCTGGTCCAGGTCACTTCGAGGCCGCTGGTGATCGCGTCACCTGCGATGCCGGAGGCGTAGGCATTGGTCCAGCCGAGGCCCTGTTCTTCGATCGGCGAGCCTTCAGGTTCGGCCCCGACGTGTTGTTTTGCGGGACCCGCGCCGTGGGTTTTGCCGAAAGTGTGACCGCCTGCGATCAAGGCAACGGTTTCTTCGTCGTTCATGGCCATGCGCGCAAAAGTTTCGCGGATATCTTTCGCCGCCTTTAAGGGATCGGGAACGCCCTCCGGACCTTCCGGATTCACGTAGATGAGACCCATGGTGGTTGCGCCGAATGGATTTGCCAGATCGCGCTCGCCGGAATAGCGCTGGTCGGTGCCCATCCAGGTGGTTTCCAGTCCCCAGTTGACGTCGAGGTCCGGTTCCCAGACGTCGGCGCGTCCGCCGGCGAAACCAAACGTTTTAAAGCCCATGGTTTCGAGTGCGACATTGCCCGCCAGAATCATCAGATCGGCCCAGGAAATTTTCTTGCCGTATTTCTGCTTGATGGGCCATAGCAGACGACGAGCCCTGTCGAGATTGACGTTGTCGGGCCAGCTGTTGAGCGGAGCGAAACGCTGCTGACCACGACCGCCGCCGCCGCGGCCGTCACCGGTGCGGTAGGTACCCGCGCTGTGCCAGGCCATGCGGATAAATAAAGGACCGTAGTGGCCAAAATCTGCAGGCCACCAGTCCTGCGAGTCGGTCATCAACTTCGCAAGATCGTTTTTCAAGGCCTTATAGTCGAGGCTCTTGAACTCTTCTGCGTAACGGAAATGCTGGCCCATGGGATCGGACAGCGAAGAGTGTTGATGAAGCAGATTCAGATGCAGCTGGTTCGGCCACCAGTCACGGTTGCTTCTGTTTGCGCTGCTGCCATGATGGAACGGACATTTCGCTTCGGGTGACATGCGTGCTCTCCTTAAAGTGTTGCCAGGCAACCAAGGAATCGTTGAAATCCGGGTGTCGATCTCGACCAACCTAAAGTAGCATCGTGGAGGGGAATAGTTCCAATATCTAAATCCCATTCTAGGTATAGGCATAGTCTATGGAATTTCACCAGTTACGATATGTCTGCGCCATCGTCGAGGCCGGCAACTTTAGCCGCGCCGCAGAGCGTTGCAAGATCGCCCAACCCTCGCTCTCCCAGCAGGTGCGCAAACTCGAGGAAGATTTGGGCGTCAAACTTTTTGACCGTCTGGGACGCAGCGTCCGCCTTACCGAGGCCGGCCGCGCTTTTATTCCTCGAGCCCGTGCGATTCTCGAGCAGATGGAGATGGCCCGATCGAGCGTGGCCGATAAGAACGCAGACTTGCGTGGCAGCCTGGCGGTGGGCGTCATTCCAACCGTGGCGCCCTATCTCATGCCCAGCTACACAGCGGCATTTGCGAGGAACTACCCCGATGCCAAACTGCGCATCCTCGAAGAAACGACTTCAGTATTGGTAGAAGGCCTGCGCGACCTGTCGATCGATGTCGCGATTCTTGCTCTCCCTCTGCGCCACAAAGACCTGGAGCTGTTTTCTATCCGCACAGAGCCACTCTTTGCGGCGTTGCGAAAAGATCATCCACGCGCCTCGGCAGAGTCTCTCGCCCTCAGCGATCTCCGTGGAGAGTCATTTGTCATGTTGCGCGACGGCCATTGCTTCCGAGACCTCAGCATCAAAGCCTGCACCTCCGCGCGCGTTACTCCGAACATTGCGTTTGAAAGCGGCCAGTTCAGCAGTCTCTTGGGAATGGTTGCGGCCGGTGTGGGTGTCTCGCTCATTCCTGAAATGGCTATCGACCGCAACATCGCCTGCCGTTACGTGCGCATCAGCGACCCTCAGGCCACCCGCACGATCGTTGCCGCCGTCTTGCGCGCACGCAGTTTCAACCGCGTGCAGCAAGCCTTTGTATCGGGTATTAGAAACAAGGGGACGGAAGCTCGCCCGGGCAAGACGTCCGCAGCGATTCGTCCCGCGCGTAAGTGAACGAGCTTGCTCGTCTTTTCTGAACTGCGGCACTCTCGATAAAGACGGCCCAGCGTTGCGAAGGTCGGCCCGGGAAAAGCGGTTCATGGTTGGCCCCCGCGGCCCTCTCACCCGCCGCGGACGATTTCAAATGGGTAGTGGGGGCCGGGGCCCGAAATATCCTCAGCAGTCAGCTGCGCTTTGAACGAAACGATTTCCTTTCTGCATTATCTACAGGCTCGAGACCCTTATGGACTTCGCGAAGCCGGATTTGCAGCTCGGCGGCGTAAAGTTCGGCGCGTTCGTGAGTTCTGGCGTTTTGGATTGCAACCGCCGCCGGGATTGCCAGGGATTTGGCGAGACGGAGATGTTCCGCCGTGAAGATGCCAGGTGTGCTTGATCCAAGGGACAGGATTCCGAGAACCCGCCCAGCCGCGACAAGTGGGATGCCAAGCCAGGATTTGAGGTGGTCAAGCGGTTGCATATCGCGCCAGCCAGATTGCGTGGCCACATCGCTTACGAGGACCGCTGTCTTTTCAAAGAGCACGCGTTCAAGCATGAGATTTTCAGATGCTGTCAGGGTGAACCCCATTCTCTTGGGTACAATGCGTGGCGCTTCACGGGCGACCATTAATTCGAACCCGTCCTCGACGAACAACACCGTCGCTCGGTTGAAGGGAACCAGCTCAGAAATGCATTGCAGCAATGTGTCGAGCACCGAGTCCATCGACAGATTCTGGCTTAGCGCCAGAGTTGCCCTGCGAAGTGCTTCAGCCTCGGCCCTGGCCGTTTCTACGGCGCCGAGCTGTTCGTCAGCCATCTCTCGGAAGCGCTCCTCGCTCTGTTGGAGAGCCAGCGCCGCCTGGGTGCGTTCCGTAACATCGCAAATTACCAGCACATGGCGACCCGGTAGATAGTTTGCGGTGGCCGTAAAGTCTACAAACAGGTTGGTTCCATCTCCCGCGAGCAGGCGCGCGCGACCTCGATGATTCTTATTTTGCAGACAAGCGTTCCACCCCTTTAGGACGGCCGAAGAGCCGACAAGAAAACGGCCAACATTCTGGCCGATTAAGTCATTTGACGAAAATCGCAAGATCGCCGCGGCGGCAGGGTTGGCATCCAAACAATTTCCCGTATCGTCGACGATGAGGATCCCATCGAGTACGTTCTGAAAGATGGATGAAAATTCGCAATCCGCGTAACGGAAAGCTCGGTCCGCTTCACGATGTTCCCTGCGAAAATTCCAGAGTGAATAGACGTTGAGAAATACGGCAAAACTCAATACGGCAAGAAGCGAAGGGATCAAGTTTGCAACAAGGCTGGCGTGGTAGCTGCCTAGGGGAAGAGAGACGCAAAGAAGTCCGGCGGAGACGACAAGAGTCCCGATCGAGCACCGACGAAGCCACGGCTGGGATGCGGAAGACCATGTTTCGGGACGCTTGGCGAGCGAATGGGAGTTCATGAAAATCCTCTACAAACCGGCATTCTTGTGCTGTCTGAACCTAACAGCAGCTCGACTTACCTATAAACATGACTCCGGGATGTCCGGGTTTACGGACAGAGCTCAGTTTTGGCTTGGGCGAGAATGTTTGGGTTACGATCCGCAGTTTTCTTTAAAACAAGGTCTGCAAGATCTGAACGACCCGCCCCAGTTGTTTCCCATCCAGGGTCAAAAGAAACTGGTCGATGTTTTTTCGGAGAGTTTTCGGATCATCCGGGGACCCGAAATCAAAGAACTTCGAGGGCGAGACATTCAGGCATTTGGCCAGAGCGATGATTAATTCAAAAGACGGCTGCCTTTCACCGCGCTCGATCCTTCCCAAGTGCTTCACTTCGACACCAGCTTTCTCCGCCACCTGCCAAATCTTCAGCTTGCGAGATTTACGAATCGACCGGACCTGGCTGCCGAATTGTGATGCGGAGGTCATTCTGGAGTGCTCAATGAGGACAATAAACGCGCCAGTACCAAGGAAAAACCACCTAACAAGTCACTAATGCATTGACAAGGAGGCCTACAAGGGGTAATTACGAGTATAAAGGAGACTTCTCCATCACTCGCATGACATCTGACGCATTCCGAAAGGCCCCTTCGGGTCCGGCAAGAGGCTGAACGTGTTTGGCATAGGCCTTCCTCAGTGCTTGAGGCGTTACATGCTGCAGAATGTATTCCCACGGAATGCATTCTGCATTCTCAACCGCCGCGTGCCGGGACTTCCCGCGGAGCGATTGCGGTGAGTTCTTCAGTCACAAGTCGAGTTTTCCCCGTGGCTCTGCCAACAGAGGGAGACGTCTCTCCCTTAACGGCGAGAGTCTCTGAGCCACAAAGTGCAATATCAGACGAAATTCTGCTGGCCAATGTTTGTGCGGGTGAACGTGAAGCCCTGGCCTTGCTCTTCCGGCGACATGCCCACCTGGTTCGAAACCTTGGCTGGAGGATTCTTCGAGATAAGGCCGAGGCCGACGATTTAATCCAAGAAGTATTTCTTTACATCCATCGCAAGAGCGCGCTGTTTGACAGTTCGAAGGGCTCGGCCCGGTCCTGGATTGTTCAGGTCGCTTACACCCAAGCGTTTCTGCGTAGAAGGCACCTGAAGTCGCATGGACTCTACCTGTCCGTAATTGAAGGCAGGTCTCCGGAAAGTGCTTTTCAATCCTATTCCGGCGCAGAATACGACCAGTCTGCGGAAGGGCTCTTCGGGAGAAACAATTGGCGCAGGGCGCTCGAGACGTTGAGCGAAGAGC
>JBEKSZ010000063.1:0-26251 GCA_049516615.1 Candidatus Acidiferrum sp.
TCAGTGCCCTGCGGGAACTTGACCCGACGAATATCGAGATCATCTACACCGCGTATCGCATTTATTCTGATCTGCTCGATGAAACGAGGCTCAGTTTGATCGTGGTCGGCCCGGGCTCGGCTCGCACGCACCAGATGATCGCGCACGAACTGGCTCGCCAGACCCATACCGACGAAGCGATCGAGAACTACCGCGAAGCTCTCAAGATCAATCCCAACGAATCTGGTCTTCATTTTGAACTTGCCGAGATGCTGAACAGTGCCTCGCAAACCGAGGAGGCGGAGAAGGAATACCAGGCGGGGTTAGAAGCCAATCCTCGCGACGAGAAGTCGGAATGCAGGCTGGGCGATATCGCCGCGCGGCGAAATGATCAGGACGGAGCCCATCAGCATTACGCCCGGGCCCTGGAGCTCCAGCCCGACGATCCGGAGGCCAACCTTGGTATGGCCAAGGTCTTCATGTCCATGAGTCAACCCGAAAAGGCCGAACCCCTGCTCAAGCGCGCCATCCAGGCGGATCCGACCAGCGCCTTGGCGCACTTTCGTCTTGCCACGGTCTACCGGCAGACCGGGCGCATCGATGAAGCGAAAAGCGAGCTTCTGGCCTACCAGAAATACAAAGACATGAAGGAAAAATTACGAGCGACGTATCGCGCCATGCGCCTTGAACCAGGCACGCAGGATTCTGAAGACGCAGATAGCAACAACAAATAGCTCGGCGAAAGATCAGACTTATGAGAGCTGACCTGTGCTGAAAACCCTGCTGACGGTCGTCCCGCTTCTACTCGCCACTCTTCCGGCACTGGCCTCCGCGGCCACTTCTTACTATCCCGCGCGCCTTGACGATGGCAAAGCGATCTACCTCACCCCGGACCGTTTTCCTGTTCACGGGGATGGCCTCGCCGACGACTCAGAGGCCCTGCAACAGGCCATCAACAAGGTTCAGGAAACGACCAACCAGGGAATTCTTTTTGTTCCCTCGGGCCGCTACCGGCTCACCAGAACCATTTACATCTGGCCCGGAATCCGCTTAATCGGCTTCGGGCCGACGCGACCCGCTTTGGTCTTGGCGGAAAACACGCCGGCATTTCAGAGCGCGCCGTCGTACATGATCTTTTTCGCGGGTGCCCGCCCCGGGCTTGGCCGGGCAGCGCGGAACGGCAAAAACGGAGCGGACGCCACACCGCCAGATGCCAACCCCGGCACTTTTTATTCGGCCATCAGCAATATCGACATCGAGATCAAAGACGGCAATCCGGGCGCCGTGGGTGTTCGCGCCCGCTACGCCCAGCACTGCTTCCTGGCGCACATGGATTTCCAGATCGGTTCCGGCCTTGCGGGAATTCACGATGGCGGCAATGTGGCGCAGGACGTCCATTTTTATGGCGGACAGTATGGGATCTGGACGCGAAAACCGTCCCCGGGATGGCAGTTCACCATTATCGACGCCAGCTTCGAAGGCCAACGGGAAGCCGCCATCCGCGAGCACGAGGCCGGCCTCACCCTCGTTCGTCCACAGTTCAAGAATGTCCCTACCGCGATTTCCATCGACCCCCGGTATTTCGACGAATTGTGGGTAAAAGATGCGCGCATGGAGAATATTAGCGGCCCCGCGGTCATTGTCAGCAACGAGAACAATCCGCGCACGCAAATCAACATGGAGAACGTCGTGTGCCGCTCGGTCGCCGTTTTTGTTTCTTACCGTGAGAGCGGGAAGCAGCTTCTGGCGCCGGGGCCAAATTACGAAGTGAGGACGTTTTCCCACGGCCTGCACTTTGCTGACATCGCCGCGCCTCCTTCGATCGAAGATGTCTACGACACCCGGAGTCTGTCGTCGCTGCCAGACCCGGCGACCTCGGACATGCGCGATCTGCCGCCCATGGACACCTGGGTCAATGTCCGGGCCCTCGGCGCTCGCGGCGACGGCGTCGCCGATGACACCCTGGTCCTCAGAAAAGCCGTCGCCGAGCATCGCACCCTCTACCTGCCCTCCGGCCAGTACCGCGTCACGGACACCATCACCCTGCGGCCCGATACCGTACTCATCGGCTTGCACCCGAGCGTCACGCGCATACTGCTGGCCGACGGAACGCCGGCATTTCAGGGAGTCGGCAGCCCCAAAGCGCTGCTCGAAGCTCCCAAAGGCGGCAGCAACATCGTCACCGGCATCGGCCTGTACACCAACGGCATCAATCCCCGCGCGGTGGCCGCCAAATGGATGGCCGGCAAGGATTCGCTGATGAATGATGTCCGCTTCCTCGGCGGTCATGGCACTACCGAACCCGGCGCCACGGTCGAAGAGAGCGACAAAGTCTGGCAGCAAATTTATAACAACACCCACACTGCCGATTCCAATATCAATCGTCGCTGGGACGCGCAGTATCCGAGCCTCTGGATCACGAACGGTGGCGGGGGAACCTTCGTCGATATCTGGACTCCCAGCACGTTCGCTCAGGCCGGCCTGTACATCTCCGACACCTCGACGGAGGGCCGCATCTACCAGCTATCGAGCGAACACCACGTTCGCAACGAAGTGATGCTGCGCAACGCCTCGAACTGGCACATCTACGCCTTGCAAACCGAAGAAGAACGCGGCGAAGGGGGCTTTGCGCTGCCCTTAGATATCCAGGATTCGAGCAACATCACGATCGCGAACTTCCATCTTTACCGGGTCGTGAGCGCCTATCAACCCTTTCCTTACGCCATCAGAATCGAAAACTCAAAAAACATCCGCTTGCGCAATATCCACTGCTACAGCGACAGCAAAGCATCTTTTGACAATGCGGTCTTTGATCAGACGCACAATGCCGGGCTGCGCCAGCGCGAATTCGCGTGGCTGAATGTTTCAGGCGATGGGCCGCATCCTCTGCGAGGGGAAAATCCGCCCCTTCCTGCTGCGGCGGAAGTCGAGAAAGCCGTCGGGGGATTCTTCAACATCTCGGGCGGGGCCGTAGACGCCGCCGGGAACATTTACTTTGTCGACCCAAAATGGCAGACCATCTATCGCTGGTCGCCGGATTCCGGCGAGCTCTCCAAAATTCGCAATAACCCGCTTGAGCCCGTGCAACTCGCTTTCGACCAGTCCGGCGATTTGATGGTTATTTCCTACGCAGGAACCGGCACGGTCTACAGTTTCAGGCCCGACTCCCACGACGACGAAATAACTTTGCTGAAACCCGTCCCCGCAGCCCCGCGCCCGGGAATGACGGCCGTGCTGCCTGTGGACTACTGGCGCAACGAAAACGATTTCACCGAGGTTGCCGTCAAAAGGAAACCCTTCCAGTACATTTCTCCCGACGCCAGCACCTTCATTCCGGCCGGCGAGGATTTCGTCACCGGCGAACTCTACTATGGCTCGAAAGTGCACGATGTTCTTCGCGCATTTGGCATGGCGCGAGCCTCTGCCGGAGAGCCCTTCTACGTCACCGATGAAGAGGAACAAAAGACTTATCGCGCTGTCGTCGGTGAAGACGGTACACTCACGAACCTTCAGTTGTTTGTCGAGCGTGGCGGAGAAGGCGTCGCGCAAGACGGGCAGGGGAATGTTTACGTTGCCGCTGGTCAAATTTATGTCTACGACCCATCCGGCAAGCTTCTCGGAACCATCGACGTTCCCGAGCGCCCCTCGCAGCTGCTCTTTGGCGGAACAAACCGGGACGAACTGTTCATTCTAGCCCGCACTTCCCTATACGTCGTGAAGACGCGCTTCAGAGGCCGCTGAACCCCAGCGACCTCGAGGCCCCCGAATTCGCCCTCCCGACGGCGATCAAAGTGCGAGCCGGTAAATTCACCCGATTCAGAAGGCCCTGACTGAGGAGCGGACGGAACCGCTTCGATCAATCGCCGAGTGGCCTATCGTGAGCGACAGTGGTTCTTGTCGGACTGCTTGTGGCTTCTAGCGGCGCAGCCTCACGGACGATACATAATGCACTTCTTTGTGGCATGCTTCTTATATGAGACACATACGTCTTTTTAGCATTATGTCTCATACATGAGTCATGGCGATACGTCTTTACGGCTCGGTCTTTTTTCGCAGGGACATCGCCGGAACGCTCGAACAGGTTCCGGACGGTCGCTTCGCGTTCACCTACGCCACGAGCTACCTTGAAAGCGGCGGTCCACAAATTGCGTTCACGCTGCCCCGCCAGCAGGATCCGCACTATAGCTTCGGCCTGCACCCGTTTTTCGACAATCTCGTCGCCGAGGGATGGCTGGCGCGCGCGCAAGCTCGGGCACTCGGAATCCGCGGGGACGATCGCTTTGCCCGTTTATTGGCGTTCGGACTCGATTGTCCTGGCGCCGTTTCCGTGGTTGACCCGCGGCCGGCAACTACGCCCGATCTGACTCTAGGAACCGTTGAAGAGATTGCTGCTCTGACAAACCGGGCCTCGATCTCGGGAGTCCAGCCGAAGCTCTTCGCGGTCCAAGACCAAGGAAAATTTCGTCCCGCGCAGCGCGGAGAGCCAAGCACACACATCGCGAAGCTGCCCTCCGCGGAACTCGAAGGCCTGGTTGAACTCGAGTATTTGACGACACGAGCAGCAGCCGCCCTGTTGCCGGACGATCAGGTCGTTCCCGTCGAAATCGCACGGGTCGAGAAAGTTCATGGACCATGTCTGCTCGTCAAGCGGTTCGACCGCACTACAGAGGGAGCCAAGATTCATTTCGAAGAGTTCAATCAACTCCTAGCAAGGCCCTCGGAAGCGAAATACGAAGGGTCGTACGGCGAGATGGCTGCGTTCATCCTGGCGAATCAGCAAATGCAGCGTGAACAGGACGTCGATCGCCTGTTTCGCCGCGTTCTGGCTTGCGTTTTGCTGGGCAACAACGACGCACATGCCAAGAACTTCGCCTTGCTGTACACGCGCGAAGGGCTCCGCCTGGCACCGTTCTACGACATTGTCGCGGCAAGTGCGTATACGCGCTCCAGAAGATCGGGACTGGCGCTCGGAATCGCGAAGGGAACAAATCCGCATTCTCTGAGTGACATTGGAGGCAAGCATTTGTCGCTGCTCGCGAAGTCCTTTGAGCTGAACGATGCTGCCCTCAGACTTGCTGTAGCAGACCTGCGAAGGCTACTGCCCGCGGCCGAAGCTGCCATCCATGAATCGGCGTCCGGCGCTTCAGAATGGAAGAAAAAACTGACTGAACTCCTGAGGAAACGATGGAACGGGACATTCGCCTCAATTGGGAAATGATCGTCGCCGAAGCCCGGAAGCGTCGCAAGAACCGAGGGCTTACCCAGCAGCATCTCGCAGCGCTCGCCAAGGTTGGGCGTTCGACTTTGAACCGGTTCGAGAACCAGAACGGAGACGTAACGCTGTCGTCCGTTCTGAGAATTCTCGGCGTGCTGGACATGCTCGATCGAAAACGGGAGGGCAGCCTGATCCTGAAGAGATCTGAATCGCAGGCGATCACGGCTATGTTCGCCCCCGATTTTGGGGGCGCAACGCCCGAAACAAAACCTCTCGAAAACCAGGAGCCCTACGAATTTCTCTCCGCCTTGAATATCTCGGAGGAAATCAAGAGACGGGCTATCGAGGAACTGGGGTCGCGAGGAGCCGCAATGATTCCGAAGGTTTCTTTGAGCCAAGCTCAGCTCGAAGAGCATTGGCCTACTCAGTTTGCGTGGCAAACCTAAGTCCGATCGACCCGACGCACAGATAAGAAAATCGATAGCTCAGGGCTGTGGCATAAGACGGAACGATCGAAGATCCGTTTATCGGATATCGTGTTCCGCGTTTGCATGGCTGATTGGCGATGCGTGCCGACGTTTCTGAAGTTCTAGCGTGAGGATCACCGAAATAAGGCCGATTGCGCCGAGACCTCGTCGGCATAGAGGAAATTGCTGACACCGACGCCGACGAGACGGAATCGCTGCTGCGGTCCGAGAGCCACACGTTCCCTCAGCGAGAGCACGATCGCCGTCAGCTCTTCGCACGACGCGGGAGGAGAGGGTGGAGTATGGCTGCGGGTCAGGATCTTGAATTCCGCGGTCTTTAATTTCAGCACCACGGTGCGTGCGACCCGGGGTTCATTGCGAGAAGCGGCCCAAGTCAGTTCAGCCAGTCTGCGGATCGTCGGCTCGGTCTCGCTGAGCGGCACGTCGCGCTCAAACGTATCTTCCGCCGAGATGGACCGGGTCGGGCGATCGGGCACGACTTTGCTCTCGTCGACACCGCGCGCCAATTCGTAGAGACGGATCCCGTAGCGTCCGAACCGGGTTTCAAGCGCGGACAATTCGAGGCGCCGCAGATCCGCGATTGTGTGCACGGCGAGGCCGCTGAGCTTTTCTTCCGTGACTTTTCCGACTCCCGGCAAGCGGCCGACCGGCAGGGGCACGAGGAACGCGTCCACCTCCTCGGGCTGAACGATGAAGAGTCCGTTTGGTTTTTTCCAGTCCGACGCAATCTTGGCAAGGAATTTGTTCGGCGCGACGCCCGCGGAGGCCGTCAAGCGAAGTTCCCCGTGTATCTGTTCGCGAATCTTGCGCGCCACCTGTGTTGCCGTCGGCAAGCCGGTCTTGTTCTCGGTAACATCGAGATAAGCTTCATCAAGCGACAGCGGCTCGATGAGGTCCGTGTGCCGGGCGAAGATCTCTCGCACCTGCCGCGACACAGCTCGATAGCGCGGAAAATCCGGAGGGATGAAGACCGCGTTCGGGCAGAGGCGTTCGGCGCGAACGGCGGGCATCGCGGAACGCACGCCGAACTTCCTCGCTTCATACGACGCCGCGCAGACAACCGAGCGGTTCCCCCGCCACGCGACAACGACGGGCTTACCGCGCAGCTGCGGATCGTCGCGCTGCTCGACCGAAGCGTAGAATGCGTCCATGTCGATGTGCACGATTTTGCGTTGTAACATGGCAGGACCATTCTAGGCCCGTCGCGGAAGTTCCGGCCACCGGCATGGACGAGGCTCGATGCCCGCCATTTATGGTTCCGGACTGGTCTAAACTGGACCCTGGCTATTCCGAGAGAATGAACCCGGTAGCGCCAGGCACCTCTTTGGCCGCAATCCCATGAGCGAATCCCCAAATCCGAGCAGCGAGCAACCCGGAATTGACCTCTTGCGCACCGCGAAACGCCTGGTCATCAAGCTCGGAACCAGCACCGTCACCGGCTCCCTCGGCGAACTCTCGCTCGAGCGGATCGAACCGATCGTAGAAGCCATCGCCGCCCTGCAAACCAGCCGCCGCCAGCTCGTGCTCGTATCTTCGGGCGCCGTCGGACTCGGCCGCGGGTGGCTCGGTCTCCACCCTTCGCGCCTCAAAGACATGGCCACCAAGCAAGCCTGCGCCGCGGTTGGCCAGAGTCTGCTGATGGAAGCTTACAAAAGGCTTTTTGCCGCGCACGGCGTGAAAATTGCCCAGGTCCTTCTGACCGAAGAAGATTTCAGCAACTGGCAGCGCTACTCAAACCTCCGCCGCACCATGGAAAAACTGATTGGTTTTGGCGTTTTGCCCATCGTCAACGAAAACGACACGGTTTCAACCGCCGAACTTGAGAGCGTCGGCGACAGTCCCCGCTCCGCGGCCTTCAGCGACAATGATCGTCTGGCCGCGCTGGTCATGAGCGGGCTAGAAGCCGACGCACTGATTCTCCTCACCAATGTCGATGGCCTGGCCGCCACAGCTCCCCGCAAACACAAACGCGCCGCGGCAGAAAACCCCGCGCTGGTCATTCCGCTCGTCTCAAAAATCACTCCGGAGCTCCGGGCCCTCGCCAGCGGCCCTTCCCCATCCGGACGCGGCGGCATGATCACCAAGCTTGAAGCCGCCGAAATTGCCATGAAGTGCGGCGGTGTGGCGGTGATCGCCAGCGGCAGCCGCCCGGAAACGCTTCCGCGCATCTTCGCAGGGCAACCCGAAGGCACCGTTTTTCTGCCCTCCAGCCGCATGAAGGGCAAACGCCGCTGGCTAGCCTATGCCGCGGGCGTGCGTGGTCGCGTCATCGTTGACGCCGGCGCGCATCACGCGATAACCCGCGGCAAGGCCAGCCTGCTCTCATCGGGTGTCGTTCGCGTCGAAAAACCCTTTGCTTCGATGGACGTGGTGAGCATCGCCAACCTCAAGGGCGATGAATTTGCCCGCGGCATTGCCAACTGCGCGAGCGATGCCGCAGCCACCGCACGCGTACTCTTCACCCGCGATAACATTGTTCTTCTGGAGCCCGAAGCGTGAGCCACACCCCCGCCAGCGAACCTTCCGTCGATGTCGCGTCCATGGCCCGCTCTGCGCGCGAAGCCTCGCGAAAACTCGCCCTGCTGCCGGACGAGATCCGCAAAGCGGCTCTGCTCGCCATCGCCGACGCCATCGAAGAAGATGGCTCCCGGATTCTGGCCGCCAACGCCCGGGATTGCGCCGCCGCGCAAGAGCTCCTGTCCAGCGGGGAGATGACTCCAGTCTTATTTTCGCGCCTGCGGATCAAAGACAGTGGCATCGCCCAAATCGCCGCGCGCGTGCGCGAAGTCGCGCACCTGCCCGACCCCCTCGGAAAACGCCTGGCCGCCACCGAACTTGACCAGGGCTTGCTCCTCTACAAGGAAACTTGCCCGCTAGGCGTGCTGGCCGTGGTATTTGAGGCGCGGCCCGAAATCGTTCCCCAAATCGCTTCGCTGGCTCTCAAATCGGGCAATGCCGTGCTGCTCAAAGGCGGCGCGGAAGCGGCGCATAGCAACGAATGCCTCATCGCCGTCTGGAGAAATGCGCTGCGCAAATTTCCCGATGTGCCGCAGAACTCCGTGCACCTCCTGCAGTCTCGTTCCGAGGTGATGGATCTTCTGCGTCTAGAAGGCGAGGTGGATCTCCTGATCCCGCGGGGCTCGAAGGAATTCGTCGCCTACATGGAACGCCACAGTCAAGTCCCGGTCCTCGGCCACGGCGAAGGAATCTGTCACCTGTTCGTCGATCGGGCCGCGGATCTGAGCAGAGCCGTCTCCATCACGCTGGACTCTAAGGTCGAATATCCTGCCGCCTGCAACTCCATCGAAACTCTTCTCGTCCACCGGGAGGTTGCCGTCACATTTTTGCCGCGGGTCGTCGCCGAGCTAAGGAAGGCCGATGTCGAAGTGCGCGCCTGCCCGCGCGTTCTGGCCCTGCTTCCCGCGGAACATCTGGTTCCCGCCACGGAAAAGGATTGGTCCACCGAATATTCCGGCCTGATCCTGTCCATAAAAATCGTGGATTCGCTCGAAGAGGCGCTGGAACACATTCACAAATACGGTTCAAAGCACACCGAATCGATCGTCACGGAAGATCAAGCGGCCGCCGATCGATTTTTGCAGGAAGTCGATGCCGCCGGCGTATTCCACAACGCTTCGACGCGCTTTGCCGACGGCTATCGTTACGGACTCGGCGCGGAAGTAGGCATCAGCAACGGCAAACTTCACGCTCGCGGCCCCATGGGCATCGAAGGCCTGACTACCTACAAGTACAAGCTCCGCGGCAGTGGCCAAATCGTCTCCGAGTACAGTGCGGGCCTCCGCCATTTCAAACACAAACCGCTGTAGGCGCTCGGGCCCTAGAGAACCCTGCGCGGCGTTCGAGCTAGCCCGGAGCGTTGACGCCGCTGAGAAACCCGCCAAGGTGGCCTGTCAAGACCACGAGCAGAACCGCAAAGCCCTCAACCGGCAGCCGGTAAGCCGGTAAGGGATTGCCTGGACTCCGGCGCGCACGCCAGTGAATGTAAAAGACCAGCCAGATCAGCCCGCTTGAAACGCAACCGAGCACGAGGTGCATCAGCAAAATCCCTTTCAGCTTCTGTCCGTCGAGCGCCCATTGCCAAGCCGCCAGCCCGGTTCCAACGACCGGCACGGTGAACACTGCCGCGAGCAGCAGATTGCAATACGCCGCCCCGGCCAGCGCCCGGTTCTTCGTCCAGAGCGCGAAGTAATCGAAGGCCACCGCGGTCATAAACAAGGCAATCGGAAAGTGAATGAGCACCACATGCTGCGCGTGCTTGGCAAGAATCACAGTTTTGATATCAAAGGGATTTACGCTCATGGGCGTTCACTGCACCACGACTTTGCCGGTCATCTTCGGATGCACGGAACAAAAATAGTTGAAGGTCCCCGCTTTGGTAAAGGTGTAGGAAAAGCGCTCATCGGTATCGAGCACCTTGGACTTGAACGCCTTCGGATCGTCGGCGCTGACCACGGTGTGCGGAATGTCATCGCGGTTGGTCCAGGTGACCGTCGTTCCGACCGGCACGGTAATCGTCCCCGGCCCAAAGCTGAAATTGTCGATCTTCACTTCCGCGGTCGCGGCCAAAGCCTGCTGCGCATTCGCCGTCCCGCTGGCCAGTCCCGCAAGCGACAACAGCGCAGCCGCCGCCATGACCGCCAAAGCACCTAAACACACACGTCCCCGAATCATTTTCGTCACTCCTTTTTTTGGTTTTTTTTTGGACCTTGGAAAAAATTACGTCTTTCATCGAGCCGCGCACTCGCATTTTGTTTTCGGAGTGCGCGGCTTCCTGGCGCTCTCGCCATGGTGGCCTCCCAGCCCACCATGGGCCTTGGCGCAGCCCTGCTCTTCTCACCTGAACCCGGTGTCTCTCTCGTCGAGGTCCTCAGAGCGCCCCGAACAACCGGGGGCTCCGCCGGGCTGGCTCACGCGAGCGTAGAATCGACCACCCCCAGCGCGTGCTGGCCTCTCAGGAAATTCACATCCGCAATCCCCAGCACGCTCCGCAACTGTTCCGCCGGCACCTTCATGGGTCCCGGTGAATCGGCCTTGCCGGGCGCGGGCTGGGGAAATGCCGTGGACGCCGCGGTATGAAACGTCACATGCCCTTCGACCTTCTGCATCGTCTGGTGAATGTGCCCGTTCAGCACCGTCACAGAACCGAACTTCTTCAGATGCGCGAGAGCCTCGGCGCTATCCTGCGTGCCCCAGCCCCAGTCCGGATAAACCGTCCAGAGTGGAATGTGCGCGAATACCACGATCGGCGTGCTGTGCTTCAAGTGCTGGACGTCGTCCTTCATCCACGCGAGTTGCTCGGGACCGAGCGTACCGAGTCCCCCAGCCTTTAGATTCATCACGTTTACCAGCCCGATGAAATGCACGCCCTTCTTGTCGAAGCTGTACCATCCCGCGCCCTTGCTCCCTTTTCCGTAGCGCTCGAGAAACTGCTTTCCGTCATCGTCGAGGACGTCGTGCTCGCCCGGAACGTAGAAGACCTTCTGGGACGGAACGCCCTTCAAAATCTGGTCGACCGTGTCGAATTGCTCGGGTTTTGAAAGGTGGCTGACGTCGCCCGTATGCAGGAGGAATTCCGGCGGTGTTGCCAGCCCGTTAATCTTGTCCACCGCCACCTGCAGCGTGGCCGCCACGTCCGGATTGGCCGGCTTGTTGAATCCCATGTGGCTGTCGCTGATTTGCACAAAGCTCAGCTCGCCCGCCGACACCTTGCTCGCCATCTGGGGCATGGCGCCAAGAGCGTACGATTTGAGCACCCCGCCCTGCATCACGCAGAACGCCCCCGTCCCGGCCCAGGCCATGCACTTTAGAAATCCTCGCCGGTCTACGCCGTCATGATTGTGATCGTGTAGCAATTCATCCTTCTTGCGCTCGGTCATAATCCCTCCCCAAGTCTGATTCATCGCCTGCCCGCCCCCAGGGTTTGTCTCGCCTCCCGTCTGGGGCAAGAACGAGCGGCGGTGCCTCGCGAGTTCCGAGAATGAAGCCTGCGCCGCCCGTGGACGTGTTTCACCTGTAGAGACCGGGACCCCCGGCGCTTTATTCCCCGGGGCAAGCCGGCAAAAGGTCTTTTTTTTCGTCTATTAAAAAAAACGCCGTCGAATGGAATAAAATCACCCGCGAGGCGGTCTCCACCCATGAGCAGCCCTGTTCGGGGGAAAGGCGCGGACGTGCCCGAGGTCTCCGTGGTCCCTGTGGCACTCGACGCGCAGGACCAGCTCCGTTTCGAGACCCTGGTCCTGCCGCATCTCGATGCCGCGTTTAACCTCGCTCGCTGGCTCTTGCGCAGCGGCGCGGATTCCGAGGACGTCGCGCAGGAAGCCTTGCTGCGCGCGTATCGCTTCTTCTCGGGTTATCACGGAGGAGACGTGCGCGCCTGGCTCCTGCAAATCGTGCGCAACACCTGTTACACCTGGCTCGAGAAAAATCGCCACGGGAAAGAAATGACCGCGTTCGACGAAGAAACGCACGCAACGGCCAGCCTGTCGCGCGGGGATCCCGGTCCGACGCCCGAGACGCTGGCCATCGAAGGCGACAATCGCGAGCGCCTCGCGCACGCTCTTGAATCTCTGCCTCCCCGTTTTCGCGAGGTGCTCGTGCTCCGTGAACTCGAAGGCTGTTCTTACAAGGAGATTTCCGTCATCACCGCCATCCCCATCGGCACCGTGATGTCCACACTTTCGCGCGCCCGGCGCCAGCTGCAGTTGGCGCTCGTCGGCCACGCTCCGCAGGAGTCTGCCCATGAGCTGTGAACGCGCCGACAGCGTTTTGCACGCCTATTTCGATAACGAACTCGATGCCCTCAGCGCCGCGGAATTTGAACGCCATCTTCCCGAGTGCCCGGAGTGCGCGAGTGGCCTGGCGACGCTGAAATCTTTGCGTTCCTCGATCAAGGATGCGGGACTCTACAAAAGAACACCGGCCGCGTTGCGAACCAAGGTTCTCGCCGATCTGCACGCGGTAAAACCCGTGTTTATCCCTGCCAGGCGGACCGAGTGGCGCTGGCTGGCCGTGGCTGCGGTGTTGTTGCTTTTCGCCTATACGGGCTGGCGCGCGGTTCTCGTTCTCCGCGGCAATAACCCCGAAGCCCTCCTTGCCGCGGAGGTGGTCGACGCGCATCTGCGCTCTCTGCAACCCGGGCACCTCAATGACGTAATCTCAACCGACCAGCACACCGTAAAACCCTGGTTCGACGGCAAAATCGATTTCGCTCCGCCCGTCCGCGATTTCGCCGCGCAAGGATTTCCCCTCGAGGGCGGGCGCCTCGACGTGGTTCATGGCCGCACGACCGCCGCGCTCGTCTACGGCCGCCGCAAGCATTTCGTAAACGTGTTCATCTGGCCTACGGGCGAACCCGACGCTGCCCCGCATTCCGGTTCGAGCCAGGGCTATCAATGGCTTGAGTGGCGCAAGGGCAACATGGAATTTTACGCGGTCTCGGACACCGCGGCGAGCGACCTGGCCGAGCTCCAGCAACTCTTCGTGCAGTAACGAGCAGCGCCGGTGGTTCACGCTGAGGACTTGGCGCGACGGAGCGCGAATCCCCGAAAAACTGCGACGGGCTCAAGTTTTCACTGCGGAAGTGACGGCGGCGCATCCTTCAGGATGACCAGAAATTGGCGAAGCTCGCGCCGCTCACGTTCCCGCGCGTCGGCTGCGCTTTTTTCGCATTGCGCATACAATGCAAACTCCTGCTGCGCTTTAGCCTCTTCGCCGGTTCGCTTATAAGCTTGCCCCAATCGGTAGTGCGCCAGACCGAGCTCGGGCTTGGCGGCCACGGCTTTTTGCAGGGCCCCGGTGGCGCGCACGAAATCGCCTTGCTCGGAATACAGGATCCCTAACTGCAAATGCGCTTCGCCGAGCTTCGGGTCGAGGGCGGCAGACTTTTCAAGCAACCTCTCGATCTCGTGAAATCCATCCGCACCACCCGCGACCCGCTCGCGTTTCGTTAAACTCAGCGCGTAGTAATAATCGGCCAGCGCATTCCCGGGCTGCTGCTGGGCAAAACGCCCGAGTTTTTCTTCGCTGCAGGCTATCGGAGCCGTGGCCGTCTCTTCCATCTGTCCGAGAAACAGGTACGGCGCGTCATCTGCGGGACTTAAATCCGCGGCCGCGCACAATTTCCGCGCTGCTTCTTCAAGCGAGCCGCTCGCATATAACGCCGCGCCGAGCCCGGCCAGCATCCGGGCCGAATCCGGATACGCCGCCGCGCCCTTGGCGAAGACCTCCGCGGCCGGCTGCGCCGCGCGATGCAGGAGCAGTTCGCTGCCCCAGGCAAAATAATTCTCTTCGCTGGCCCCCAGCCGCGTAGCCGTCTCGTACTCGTGCACGGCCGCCACAGGATCGCCGAGCTTCTCGTCCTGATCGCCCGCCAAACGATGCGCCGCCGCGGCGCTGCCGCCATTCTCGCCTGCCTTGCCGGGTTTAAGCGCCAGCGTTTCCCTCGTGAGCGCTTCGCTCGTGCGCGCGGTTGCGTCAGAGCCGTGCAAGCCGAGATTCGACCAGTCCGTCATGCCCGCAACCGTGAAATTCGGCTGATCGGCGAATTGCAGGGCGTTTGCCGCGGAATTACCTTTCGCGGATTCCCCGGGCGCAGCGGAAGATTGCGCGGTAAGCACCAGATCTACATGTTTTTTCTCGGCTGCCGCCAAGTCGAGGACTTGGCTGGCGCGGGATTCAGATGCTTCCGCCCTTAACAGGAATCGCCCAGCACGCATCCCAACGAAAGTGAAGGCTCCGCGAGCGTCGGTCCTGATTGACGTGCCCGTGCTCCTAGCGGAGTCAGACGAAGTGAAATACAAGGTTACCGTTGCGCCGGAGACGAGGTTGCCCGTCGCGTCGCGCACGGTGCCTCCGATCACCCCGGTTTCCGCGGCTGGCTTGGAAGCGGGCGGCGTTGCCTCCTGGGCAGCCGGCGAAGGCCCTGCAAGCGCCGCGAGTACGATCAACGAGAAAAGCGAATTGAAACTGCGTAAGCGCAACAAATCCTTCGACCTCAGCATGACGGTAGCACCGGAACGTGCGATGCGCAAAAGATTGCTGGGGCTAGATCGGGGTGGGGGAAAAAGTGAGCGGCCGGTGGGGGTTCCGGCCGCTCGGGCGTGGGGGATTGGAGGGTCGCAACCTGAAGCTTAGTCGAGCTGGTCCGACCGGACGGCTGCGCTCGCAAGCAGCAATCCGACGCACAGGAGCAAACAAGTAATAACCATGCTTATCTCCACCAGCCTTACCAAACTCCCGATTACATTTCCCATCCTGCGCCCGGCCTCTGCGGACGTCCATGGACCGGGAGTTACATTTAGGAGGTACCTAAAGACGGTACGAAGGTACTCGCGCGGAGTTCGCCGGCTTTAAGGGCGAGGTTGAGCGCGGCGCCGGGGATGACCGAGCCCCGGAAATCTGTAAGTGCGCATTCTAAAATACTTATGGCCGCTTGAACAGCTATCTGCTTGTATTTAAATGGTTTATAAGTCTAACGTTGCAGGAGATCCAGGCGTCGGACGGTCGGACGTCCTGATGATGCAGGAGTTCAGATTGCCGTAAGGCGCCAAGGTTCATTTTTGGCAAAAATGTGGCGCTGCGGGGGTTTAAATGAGGCCGCGTTCCCACGCGCTCTTAAGATCTTGTACGGAAATTTTCGTCTTTCCACGTCTAAACCCTTCTCCGAGCAAGGTCGCGCATCCGCTAGCGGGGCCACGAACGCCGAGGACCGCAAGTTGTGGGTCTCTAGAAATGGCTGAACAAGCCGATTAGGATAATGATTGGAATGGGAACGCCGAGCAACAGCAATAGTATGGAACGCATTTCATCCTCCCTGGTGGTTTTGAGTACGGCACGCAAAAACTACGGCGGCTCAAATGTGCGATTGCGAAAGGTGCAAGGCGTGCAGGTGATCGCGCTGCCTGCCGCCGATGGTGGCGGCGAAACTGGCGCAGAAGGCCCCGAGCAGCAGAGCAACGAAGAGCCAGTAGAGCGAGTGGGCCACGGCTTTGCGCGTGACATCGGCGGCCTGTTGTTCGCGTGCAAAGACCTCGCTGACGCGCTGATCGGCTTCCGCGCGGCTGATTCCGGTATGCAGCGCTACGGATTCGGCAACGTAGTTTTTATCCGCCGGGGAGAGCTCGCGTTCGCGGAGCGAGTGGGAAAAGATCAAGGCGATTTCGGCCCGCAGGGGCTCGTCGGCGGCCGCGGCTTTTTCCGAGCGGAAAAGGCTGTCTACAAAGTAGCGGTTAGCGTCGGCCACAACGCTTTCGCCTCTCAAAGTGTTAGCGGTGCGGGACTCAGACCCAACCATGGCACCCGCGGCAGAAGTGAGGAACGCGGCAGTAATTACTAGCGAAACGGCCCACACCAGAAAACCATGCGCGGTGTCGCGGAAGTACACGTCGTCGGAGTGCACGTTGACCCATTTGGTGCGCAGACGGCCGGCTACATATCCGCCGATGGCGCAAGAGATGAACTCCACGACGGCGAGCCAAAGAAGCGCTCCGATGCCGACGCTAGAAGGCGAAGCGCCGGATGCAGACCACGGCGAAAGCGAAGAGAGTCCCGCACCCGCACCCAGCGCCAATAGGATCAGCGAGAGTGCGGCGGTGGCGAATGCGCCACCCGCGACGGCAGCCCAGGAAACAGCGGAGGTCCAGGATTCGTTGTGGGTCGCGTGAGGAGCAAAGTCGTAATTTACTGGGTCGGATGGCAGACGGACGGTAGAAGTGGACATGGGTTCCCTCTCCGGTGGTTGGAAGTGACTGCACGGCAGATTAGAGGGTGCCTGCGAAGGCGGTTATCGGGTCGCGTGGGTATTCAGGGCCGGAATTTGCCTTAGGCGTGTCGGAGTCTGCAGACGGTATTCGCTCAGAATGACGGGCTGGGAGTTCTGGTATTCTCTTCAGACCATGCATGAGCTGGCTTATTTTCGGGAGCATTTGGACGACGTCTTCGCGGAGATGGCCAAGGCGCGGAAGATTACCTTGGATTTGGAGACCTTTCGCGTGATGGACCGGGAGCGGCGGGAATTGATTACCGCTACCGAGGGGCTGAAGGCGCGGAGGAACAAGGCCAGCGAGGAGATAGCGCGGCTTAAGAAGGAAAAGGGGGACGCCTCGGCGCTCCTCGCGGAGATGACCGGGGTTTCTAAGCAGATCAAGGAAGCCGACGAGCGCATCGCGAATCTCGACGGGATCCAGCGGGAGATGATGCTGGGAATCCCCAATGTGCCGCATGCGAGCGTGCCGGTCGGCGCCGGGGCGGCGGAAAATGTGGAGGTGCGGCGCTGGGGGAGCGAGCCGGCTTTTGACTTTACGCCGCGGCCGCACTGGGAAGTTGGGGAGCGCGCGGGAATTTTGGATTTGGCGGCGGCTACCAAGATTACCGGGGCGCGGTTTGCGCTTTATAAGAGCTGGGGGGCGCGGCTCGAACGCGCGCTGGCGAACTTTTTTCTGGATGTGCATACGCAGGAGCATGGGTATACCGAGATTCTGCCGCCGTTCCTCGTCAATACCGCGTCGCTCATGGGCTCGGGGCAGCTGCCGAAGTTTGCGGCGGATCTGTTTAAGGTGGCGGATACGGATTTTTGGCTGACGCCGACAAGCGAAGTCGAGCTGCACAACATGTATCGCGACGAGACGGTCGGCGAGGACCTGTTGCCGATTAATGTTACGGCCTGGACGGCGTGCTTCCGTTCCGAGGCCGGCGCGGCGGGAAAGGACACGCGGGGGATTTTGCGCCAGCACCAGTTCCAGAAGGTGGAGCTCTTTAAGTTTACGCGACCGGAGAAGAGTTACGAGGAGCACGAGAAGCTGACGGCCAATGCCGAGACGATTCTGCAGAAGCTCGGGCTCTATTACCGCACCATGCTGCTGTGCACCGGGGATATGGGATTTGCCTCGGCAAAAACGTATGACATTGAAGTGTGGCTGCCGAGCGCGCGCGAGTTTCGCGAGATTTCCTCGTGCTCGAACTGTGAGGCGTTTCAGGCGCGGCGGGCGGGGATCCGCTTTAAACCGAAGGGCGGAGGCAAGAGCGAGTTTGTGCATACGCTCAATGGGTCGGGGCTGGCGGTCGGTCGGACGTGGATCGCGGTGGTCGAAAACTATCAGCAGGCGGATGGGTCGATTGTGGTGCCGGAAGTTTTGCGGCCGTATATGGGGATAGATAGGATACCGGCGGGCGGCCAGGGCTGATCCTAGACGCAGGCGCGCGCAGCTTTCCTTATACTTATGAATATAAATGACTTAACCGCAGTCAGCAGGCCGGCGCGGAGCCTCCTGCGCCGGGCGGTGTGGCTCGATACGTCGCGCAACTTATTGAAATTGCACATTTTCGTTTGACGCGAGCTTTTCGGCTTGCATACACTCGGCTGTCGGCGGAATTGGGGCGGCGGTGCCCGTTTATGCCGCTGGCGGTCAAACAGATAGGCGCAAAGATGGAATTGCTGGCTCGCTTCGTGCGGTTTGTGTTTTGGGTCCTGGTGCTCGCGTGGGTCGTTAAGCTGGTCGGGAAGGTTGCAGGTTGGGCGTTACGCCGGGCGTTTCGTCCGGACGGGCAAGCGGGTAACGGCGATCGGGCAGCGGCAGCGTCGACGACGAGCGGGCCAAGCATAGCGAGTCGCCAGCTGCTTCGCGACCCGGTTTGCGGGATGCATCTGGCGGAAACGCTGGCGATTCCGTATCGTGATCGCGGGGAACTCCTGCATTTTTGCTCGACGGAGTGTCGCGATCAGTATGCGGCGGGGAGTTTGCGGCGGGCCGCGAACGGATAGCGGTCGGCCAAAAAGAATTTGTGGCAAGAGAGTTTCCGGCAAGAACAGCTTTCGAAAGAGAAGTTTCGGCCAAACGACGGAGTGCAGGGTAGGACTCGAGAGCGGTGCGTCAAAAAAACTCGAGACTCGCAGCGCTAAGAAAAGGATTTTAAAACAATGGCCACGGTAGCAAAGCCGACTACGCCGATTCGTCCGCTGGGGGCGCCTCCCATGGTGCCGCGGATGGCGCCTCGCGAGGACCTCAATCCGTTTCGCATTGCGCAGATGCAGTTCGACATGGCGGCGGAATTTTTGAAGCTGGACCAGGGGCTGCGGCAGATTTTGCGGACGCCCAAGCGCGTGTTGGAAGTTTCCATTCCCACCAAGATGGACAACGGGCAGGTGAAGCTGCTCCTCGGCTACCGCGTGCAGCACAACATGGCGCGCGGGCCGGCCAAGGGCGGAGTGCGGTTTCATCCCAATGTGACCCTCGACGAGATTAAGGCGCTGGCTTCGGCGATGACCTGGAAGACGGCGGCGGTAAATATTCCGTTCGGGGGCGCGAAGGGCGGCGTGATCTGCGACGCCAAGCGGATGTCGAAGAGCGAGCTTGAGCGCATGACGCGGCGGTACGCGAGCGAGATTTTGCCGTTTATCGGGCCGGACCAGGACATTCCCGCGCCGGACATCTACACCGATGCGCAGACCATGGCCTGGATGATGGATACCTATGCGATGACGACGGGTCGGGCCTCGCACGCGGTGGTGACCGGCAAGCCGATGAGCATTGGGGGGTCCGCGGGGAGCGCGGAGGCGACGGCCCTCGGTCTGGTGCACGTTGTCGAAGAGGCCTGCAAGCTGAAGAAGATTTCCCTGCGTGGGGCCAGTATCGCGATTCAGGGATTTGGCAACGCGGGGGCTACGGCGGCGCGGCTCTTTGCGGACAAGAAGGCGAAAATTGTGGCCCTCAGCGATACACGCGGCGGGGTGACCAACTCGCGCGGGATCGACCCGATCAAGGCCTTCCGATACAAGGAACGTTCGGGCACGGTGGTCGGGATGCCGGGGGCTTCGCGCATTTCAAATGATGATTTGCTGACCATGAAGTGCGACATTTTGGTCCCGGCGGCGCTCGAGAACGTGATTACGCTGCAGAACGCGGATGCGATTAAGGCGCGCATTGTGGCGGAAGCCTCGAATGGGCCGACGACTCCGCACGCCGATGAGATTCTGGCGCGGCGCGGGATCATTGTGTTGCCGGATATCCTGACCAATGCCGGCGGCGTGACCGTGAGCTATTTCGAGTGGGTGCAGAATCAACAGGGGTTGGTGTGGGACGCAGAAGAGGTTACGGCGCGTCTGCAGAAGACCATCGTGCGGGCCTTCCACGAAATGGTGGAGACCATGCGCAAGCACCACGTTCCGCCGCGCGCCGGGGCGATGATTCTGGCGGTGAACCGCGTGGCCGAAGCGACCCTGGTGCGTGGTCTGTTCCCCTGAGAATCTCTTTTGCGCGCGGCGCGGTTCTCCCCACCTTCCAAGTAAATGCGAGGGCCTGCCCGAGAGCGCAGGCCTAGGCCGGCGGCCATGCTGCGGCCCGGGCGATAGCGCGGCCGCGCAAACGCCAGAAGATGGCCATCGGCGCACCCAGGATCAACAACCAAAAAACCAGGGGCGGGAGAAATTCCGCGCACCACAGCGCCAGGCCCACTGCGGAATCTCTTACATTTTCCAGCCCAGCCACGGCGGCGTTGTGGAATCGGGTCGCGATTCCCGGGGTGCTGTCGCTCACTCTCGCTTTGTATTCTTCGCTTACCGACAAGGTGATGGTCGTATAGTCGACGCGATGCTCGAGCAATTTGAGCTGGGATTCCATCTCTTCGATCTCCCCCCGGACGCTGGCGAGTTCCTGCTCGACTTCGAGCACCTCACTGACCTTACCCGTGCGGGTGCGCAGAATCTCTTGCAGGCGCGTTTCCGTTTCTCGTGAATTCTTGAGCCGCGCGACGAGATCGGCGTGCTGCGCGGTCACTTCTTCTCCGCCTTGCGATTCGCTGCTGACATGACCGAGCGCTTTAAGCTCACTGAGCGTCGCTTGAAGTTCTGGCGAAGGAATACGCAGCGAAGCGCTTAGGGTCCGCGCGGCGTTGCCTGCGTCGCTAACAGCGAGATTGGCCGCGTAGCCGTGGTGGCGCGCGAGTATCGACTCGACCGCGGCACGAGCGGCGTCGAAGTCTCTCGCGATCAGGAGCAGCTCGGCGGTTCGCGCGACCAGCGGGGATGGCTGGCCCTCTGCGGCGCTTTTCTGCCCCCGGCCGGCTGGCGGCGGGGCAAGCGGCTGAATGGCGTTTAAAGAGAGGTGGTCGCGTCGCGAGGAAGCGCGACTTTGGTAAAGGTCGACGCGCGTTTGCGACCGATCGGCGCTTCGCATTTTAACGAACACAAACAAGACGATGGTGGCCAATAGTCCGAGAGTGAGGAAGACGCCCCGGTTGCGAACGAGTCGCCAGGACGGGAGGGATGCGGCGTTCGCTGCGTCTGAATTCCGGGCCGGCCATGCGCGTGGCTGCAACGATCCCCGAGCGCCATCGATCTTCCAGCCCGCCAGCGCCTCGGACGTGGTCTCGAACGACTCGGCCAAGTTGCGGCATTCCGCGCAGACCGCAAGGTGCCGAGCGACATCCTGCGAGCGCTCAACAGGGAGTTCGCCGTCGCGGTGGGCCATGATTTCCTCTGGGGAGAAGTCGTGAATGGCGGTTTTCATTGGCGCAGGCCCTCCTTGCGCGCGGCGGATGGATCGGCAATCTGCGCAGGGGACTCTGGTGCGGAGAAAGCCCGAGGGGCGAGAACCGCTGGCGCTGCGCTAGAGATGCCCGAGGAATTCTGCGATGGCGGAGGAACCTCAGGCGGGATCAACAGACTGCGGAGGGCGGTGCGGGCGCGGAAGAGGCGGGATCGCACGGTGTTGAGCGGGATTTGCAGGACGGTGGCGATTTCGGCGTAGCTGAGTTGCTGGTACTCGCGAAGCATCACGATTTCGCGGTCGGTCGAATCCAGTTTGGCTAGGGCGCGGCGGATCCAGAGGGAATTTTCCGTGTGACCTCGTGTCGAGGCGGACTCCGCGGCCTTTGCCGAACCGAGAAAGGCCGAGCGGAAGATGGATTTGCGGCGGTCGGAGCGCAGGATGCGGAAGGCGATGGCATGGAGGTAGCTGCGAAAGGGGGCGCTCGGTTCATAGCGCGCGGCGGCGCGGAAGAGCGCCAGGAACGTGTCCTGAGTCAATTCCTCGGCGCGGGCGGAATCTGTGAGGCGGCGGCTGAAGAAGCCGAAGACGGCTCGTTTGTAGCGATGGAAGAGGGTGGTGAAGGCCGCTTCCGAGCCTCCGCGCGCAGCCAGGATCAATTCTTCATCGCTCGATTGCGCGGAAATGGCGGCGGAGGTTTGCTCGGCCCTTGCGCCGGGCTCGGGTTGCGTGCCCGCGGGCGCGTTCTCCGGCGACTGGTTTGAAGCGGCGGCGCGAAGGCCTGGCAACGGGATGGCACGGGCATCAGGCATGGCGGTGTGGGCTCGCCTCCAAGCTTAGAACGGAGCGGGGGACGGAATCTTGCATTTCCGTCTTCGCTCGCGCCCGTGAGACGCTGCCGTTCCTAGAGGTAATGGCGCGAGCGGGGAGAAAGTTCCCGCACAAACAAAGTTTTTGTTGCTTGCAGCGGGATGGGCGCGTACATTCGCAGGTGCCGGGCGTTTCTTGGCTGCGCGGGTGAAATTTTCTGCGCGGCGAAGCGTTACCGGCCATTTTCGTCGTTGTGCACGGAACGGGGCAATATCCGCATGGCTTTGAACAACCATCACGGGCACGCAGCGCCGCCAATTTTATTGAGCATCGCGGGATTCGATCCTTCCTGCGGAGCGGGGACGGCCGCGGATCTAAAAACGTTCGCTGCGCACGGTTGCTACGGCGTGGCGGCCATCACATCCATCACGGTGCAGAATACCCAGGGAGTGACCGCGGTGCACAATACGCCGAGCGCCGAACTGCGCGAGCAGCTCGAATCGCTGGCCAGCGACTGCGAAATTGCCGCGGTAAAGATCGGCATGCTGGGGAATCGCGGGAATGCCGCGGTGGTCGCGGAGTTTCTCGATGCCCATAAAATTGCCCACGTCGTGCATGATCCCGTGATGAAATCCTCAAGCGGCGCGGAGTTGCTCGATTCCGGAGGGATTAAATTCATTGCCACGGAGCTCTTGAAGCGTTCGAGCGTGATTACCCCGAATGTTCCGGAGGCGGAACTTCTGACCGGGCTCGCGATCAAGGACCTCGGCAATATGGAAGACGCGGCGCGAAAAATTGTGGACATGGGCGCGCGCGCCGTGATTGTTAAGGGCGGGCATCTTGATCGCGCCGTGGATGTGCTGTTTGACGGGAATGAGATCGTGGTTTTCGGCGGGGATAAAGTCAAGTCCGACAACACGCACGGCACGGGCTGCACCCTGGCCTCCGCGATTGCCGCGCAGCTCGCGGGGGGAAGGTCCCTCGTTGAAGCGGCAACGCTCGCCAAAGCCTATGTGACCAAAGCCATTGAGAACGGCTATGCGGTCGGAAAAGGGCGCGTGCCGCTCGACCATTTTTATCGGCAGCGGATCGAGCCGCCGGCGCGCGGCATTCACGAAGTGCCGCAGCATGGGATGCATCCTGCGGCAGAACCCACCGCGCATTAAAAAAACAGAACAATTCTGATCGCCGAGCGATCCGCGTTTACGGGCGTCGTCGCCCAAGGCGGTCTATATCTTGTGGGTGAATTTGCCCGCTACGATGGTGGCCATGGCGGCGCCTTTAAAGGTCCGGGCGTCGAACGGCGAGTTGCGCGATTTGCTGGGGCTGGATTTCACGTTGTAGGTCCACTGGCGCGTGGTGGAGAAAACGGTGATGTCGGCGGGCTGGCCGGCGGCTAATTTTCGTTCAAAGCCGAGCACGCGAGCCGGGCCGGTGGCGAAAAGTTCGACCATGCGCATCAGGGTAATGCGACCGGGATTCACGAGCTGTTCCAGCGCCAGCGCCAGCGCGGTTTCGAAACCGAGAATGCCGAACGGGGCTTTGTCGAATTCGACGTCCTTCAGCGCGGGTTCGTGCGGAGCGTGGTCGGTGGCGATGGCGTCGACCGAGCCGTCGGCCAGACCGTTGAGCAGCGCTTCGCGATCTTCGCGGCTGGCCAGCGGGGGATTCATCTTGTAGCGCGAGTCGTACTGCACGTCTTCATCGATCAGCGTGAAGTGGTGCGGGGTGACCTCGCACGTTACTTTCAGATTGCGCGATTTGGCGTAACGGACCTGGTCGAGCGAGCCTTTGGCGCTGAGGTGCGCGATGTGCAGGCGCGCGCCGGTGAGTTCGGCGAGTTGCACGTCGCGGGCCACGCAGACCGATTCCGCGGCGGCGGGCATGCCGCGCAATCCGAGGCGCGAAGAAGTGACGCCTTCGCGCATGACCGCGCCCGCGGCCAGGGAAACATCTTCGGCGTGCTCGATGACCGGAAGATCCAGCGATTTACAGTATTCCATGATCTGCCGCGCGAGCTTCGCGGTAGCGATGGGCTTGCCATCGTCGGACACAGCGACGATGCCGGCGTCTTTCATGGCCGCGATTTCCGCGAGGGCTTCGCCTTTACTGCCGACGCTGGCCGCGCCGATGGGCCAGACGCGCGTGGACGCGCTGCGCGCCTTATCGATGATGAAACGCGTGATGCTGGCGTTGTCGTTTACCGGCTTGGTGTTGGGCATGCAACAGACCACGGTGAAGCCGCCGCGGGCCGCCGAGCGCGTGCCGCTGTCGATGGTCTCGCTCGATTCCTGGCCGGGTTCGCGGAGATGCGCGTGCATGTCGATGAAGCCGGGGGCCACGATGAGGCCGGCGGCGTCGAAAACCTCGGCTTTGCTCGTGTCGCGCTGAAATTTTCCGGAGGGAGCGATCTCCGCGATGCTCTCGCCGTCGATGAGCATGTCAAGCGCCGCGTCGGTTTTCGTAGCGGGATCAAGAACGCGGCCGTTGCTGATTAGGAGCATGAGAAATTCCTTGCTGAGCCTTTTTCTGTTTTGCTGTCGTTTCTGGTGATCCTGGCGCGCATGTCAGGAATCTTTCTTGTCCGTGGCGCGGCGGTTGTGCTGCGGAGGTTCGCCGGCGGGAGGTGCGCCGTCTTCGGCGCCCGAAGTCGCAAGATACAGCAGCGCCATGCGCACGGCGATGCCGTTGGTGACTTGCTCAAGAACCACGGATTGCCCTCCGTCGGCGACCTCCGGGGTAATTTCGATGCCGCGATTCATGGGACCGGGATGGAGAACCACAGCGTCGGAGCTGGCCCGGCGCAGGCGTTCGGCGCTCAGTTGGTAGCCGAGAATGTAGTCTTCCGGCGAGATGCTCGGCTCAAATTGGCGCTCGGTTTGCACGCGCAGGACGTTGATTACGTCCGCGCCCTCGAGGGCTTCTTCCACCCTGAAGACGCGCCGGATTTTTGTCTGCGGGCCGGCGATTTTTTCCAGTTCCTCCGGGACCCACATCGCGGGGCCGCAAAGCGTGAACCGGCAGCCGAATTTTCCGAGCAGGTGAATGTTTGAGCGGGCCACGCGGCTGTGCTGGATGTCCCCGAGAATGGTTACGTTGAGATTTTCGATGGTGCCTTTGCGGTCGCGAATGGTCAGGGCATCGAGCAGACCTTGCGAGGGATGCTCGTGCGTGCCGTCGCCCGCGTTGATCACGGGAATGTCGAGATGCCGGGCGACGAAAGCGGGCGCGCCCGACGAGGCGTGGCGCATCACCAGGCAGTCGGGCTTCATGGCGTTCAAATTTTGCACGGTATCGAGGAGGGATTCGCCTTTTTTGAGGCTGGAGGCTTCGGCCTGCAGGTTCATGGTGTCCGCGCCGAGCCGGGAAGCTGCGGTGGCAAAACTGATGCGCGTGCGCGTGGAATTTTCGAAAAAGGCCAAGGCCACCGTTTTGCCACGAAGGGTGGCCAATTTCTTGAGCGGGTGGCGCTGAATTTCCTGGAAGGGTCTGCTTTGATCGAGGAGAAACGTTAATTCGTCCGCGCTGAGCGGTTCAAGAGCTAGTAGATCACGGGTGCGCAGGCTCAACTTTTCACTCTGGGTTACGTCTGGTTCTTCATTTTCTCATGAATAGCCGGGTGGCGCAGGGAATCCCGCGAGAAAGGTCACTCGACGCGGTCCACCAGCATCACGCGTTCTTCCTTGTCGATTTCGTTCAGGCGGACTTCGATGATTTCCGTGGCGGTGGTCTGCACCGTGCGTCCGATGTACTGCGCTTCGATAGGCATTTCGCGGTGGCCGCGGTCGATCAGCACGCAGAGAGAGACGCGCTTCGGGCGCCCGAGGTCGAAGAGGCCGTTCATGGCCGCGCGGATGGTGCGGCCGGTGTACAGCACGTCGTCGATCAGGACGAGGTCCATGTTGTCGACGCCAAAAGGAATGTCCGAAGAGCGCAGCACCGCCTGCGGAGCGACTTTCGAGAGATCGTCGCGGTACAGGGTAATGTCGAGGATGCCCACGGGCACGTCGACGCCGTCGATGCCGCGCATGGCCTGCGCGATGCGTTGCGCCAGCGGGACGCCGCGGCGCACGATGCCGATGAGTGCAAGGTGCTTGGTGCCGCCGCTGCGTTCGACGATTTCGTGGGCGACGCGCTGCAAAGTGCGGTCAATTTCCGAGGCCGACATCAACTGAGCTTTTTCGACGACGCGCATGGTCGGGTAATCCTAGCACAAGGACGCTAGAGGGGAAGCCGTCAAGCCAAGGGGCCAATGGACT
>JBEKSZ010000064.1:0-38482 GCA_049516615.1 Candidatus Acidiferrum sp.
CCGCCCCACCTCGTAAAAGCCACGGTCGTTGCGACGGACATCGACCACGATGTAGCCATCCTGCGAGCCACGCCAAATCCCTTTTCCGGCCCCTACGTGGTGGCCTCCCTGCGGCTAGCAGGCGAAAAACCCTCTATCGGCGATGGCGTCGAAGCTACCGCCCTCCGGCCCGCCCGCGCCAGGGACCCTCACACCTTCGAACTCCCCATCGCCGACTCCTACCCCGCCGAAGTCCTCGGGTACCGCTCCATGTCCCTGGCTCCGGATGCAAGAACCGGCTCGGTTCCCGCAGCTGTGTCCGGACCCCAGGTACTCACCACCCTCTTTCTTTTCAGCCACGAGGTCCAGAGGGGCCAAAGCGGCGCGCCCGTTAGGAATTCTGCCACCCATGAGGTGGTCGGGCTCGTCGAGGGCCGCTGGCTACACCCTGTCGCCGGGTCTTTGACCGGGTCGGGGACGAGATCAGCCGCTGCCCTGACCCAGGGCGCGGCGATACCGATCCCCTACGCGCTGGCCCTCCTTGAGAAGAATCACATCACCTGGTCGGGCAGCCAGCCATAGGGACCCCTTCCCGGAGGGCTCGTGGCAGTCCTATAAGAATTGGTACTACCGTACCGTTGCTTCGGGGGTTCCTCGCCCCTACTCTGGCCATGGACGCGACTCGTCTCGCAGGCGCCTGTGCCCGGACGGACAGGGAGTACTGCGGGAGGAGTTCATCCGATTTTCACAGCTCCATAGCGTGGTTCGCTTGACATTCTGGCGTTAACGGTTAGAGTGCAACCGGGGTCTTTCCTATCCCGGAGGCACTATGTCACGCAAACTCGCAGTGGTATGCCTGGCCATGCTCGTTTTGGTCGGGGCTATGGGCCTGAAGACGGCAGTTGCCGCGCACGGTGACGGTTCCGTAATTATGGCGAATGGAACCGCCCCTTTGCCGCCAACGCCATGGAAAAACGGCACCGCGCCGCTTCCTCCTACGCCATGGAAGAACGGTACTGCGCCGCTACCGCCGACGCCCTGGAAGTAAGCCTGAGACAGCGAACGCGCTGATCGGGTTCCGGGCGTAGATTAAGGATGCGAAGTGCCCGGTCCCGCAGAATATATTTTATGGATTCTAGGCGTCCTCTGCGAGGCGAGCGTGGTGGTGTGCGCGCTCAAAAAAGGGGCGTTCCGCCGCTATCTCTTCCTGAATTTGTATATGGCGGCTTCGGTGGTCATCAGCGTTTGCCGTTACGAAGTTCTGAGTCACGCGGGTTTTACTTCCCCCGCTTACCTTTATTTTTATTATTACTCTGACGCGGTCCTTACCATCCTGCTCTATTTTTCGCTGACCAGCCTTTACGCCCACGTGTTCGGCGAACTGCAAGCCCACCGCTACGTTCGTCTGGGCGCCATTCTGTTGCTCGCCGGCACCGCGATTTTTTCCTACGCCGTGGTCCAGCAGTCGAGCGCCAGGATGATCACCCATTTCGTGGTGGAGCTCTCGCAGAACCTCTATTTCGTCGGCCTGGTGCTCACCTACTTGCTTTGGGCCGCGATCATGAAGATGCGCGAGACCCGCGCGCAACTGGTTCAGCTGGTGCTGTCTCTCGGCGTGTACTTTAGCCTCTTTGCCGCCACGTACGCCTTGCGCAATCTTTATCCGTCGATGAGTTCGGTGTGCATGACCCTCTTGCAGATGTTCGGGTTCGTGCTGCCCCTGGCCTGGACCTACGCCTTCTGGAAGCTCTCTTCGGACGAACTGCTCTCGCCCGCTCGTCTTGCGATGGTGTCGCGATGATGGCCGCCATCATCCTGGTGTGCTCGGTGACGTTCCTGCTGCAGTTTTTTGTCTCCTACTGCCGTTCCCTGATCGCTGCGTCCGCGCGCGAACCCTTGTCGCTTGAAGTCCAGGACGTTACCGGCATCACCAAGGGCGCCAGTGGCGATGACTTCGCGCGGGTCCTGCAACTCCTCCATCTGTGCCCGGACAGCCCTGAAGACCGCACCCGCATTCAGGCCGTGGGCGCCTATTTCACCCTGCTCAATATCGTGCGCTCCACGATCGCCAAAGTCGCACCTTCTCTTCGCGCCTGGACGGAGTCAGAACGCGGCCAGTGCGCTTATTTCGCCGCCGTCGCTCTCGAGCGGCGTATTGCCTTCAGCCGCGACATGTTTGCCGAACAACTGGACAGCTAGAGCCTCCCCGCCTTCCGGTATTACTGTTTCGAAACATCGATTACACGAGCGCTAGCGCTTCGAGATTTCGCGCGTGTTATCTTTAGAAAGTTCACTCCCACCGGAGTGCGAGCGTCCGCAGCGCAAAACTCACCGGTGACCAAAACCTGCTTGCTATGCGGCGCAGTGCTGCCATCGAGCGCACGCGCCTGTGACTTTTGTGAAATCTCCCCTCGGGCGCTAGCCGTCGCGCAGCCGACGACGGCTGGCGCGCATTTTAGCGCCGATATTTCTGACCGCGGCCAGGACCAGGCCTGGCGCGCCGAATTAGCCCAGCGCCTTGAAACCTATCGCGGGCGCAAACGCAAAGCCGCTCCCAACAACGTCGCGCAGCCCTGCCTTCCTTTTGAGGAAAGCGCCGGCGCGCCGCTTCCCGCGCCGAAGCAGAAAACGTGCGCGGCGGGGGGTGTTGCGCGAGCTGCGGCCCCGGTTGCCCGTTCCCTTGCCGCGATGGACGTCGCGCCTCCGGCCCGAGAGGACTTTTCCTTCACCATTGCCATCGGACGACCGCCCCGAAAACGGGAAGACGACACGCGCATGGTCATCGACGTTTCCTTGCCGCCGGAACCCTCGGCAGAGGCGGCGAGTGAATCGGCATCACACATCGCGCTTGACCGCTACGGGCTCTATCCCGTCGCAACCATCGAAGAGCGGCGCCTTGCCGCGGTAATTGACGCGGCGTGTCTACTCTTCGTGCTGGGCGCTTTCCTGGCGCTCTTTGGCGCCATCGGCGGCGACTTTACCGCCAGCAAACTCGGCGGCGCGGTGTGTTTTCTGACACTGGCGATCGTCTATCTGCAGTATTTCGCGCTCTTCACCATCTTCGGCGGTACCACGCCGGGCATGATGCTGCGCGGCCTGCAGGTCGTCAGCTTCTCCGGCGAGCCGCCTTCGCCACGTCAAATGCTCCTGCGCAGCGCGGGCTATATGCTCTCGGCGGGCACGTTTTTCCTGGGTTTCTTGTGGTCGATGTGGGATGAAGACACGCTCACCTGGCACGATCGCATGTCCCGAACGTATCTGCATTCGACGGCTCTTAGCGAAGTGGACGCCGCCCGGGCTGCGCCCATCCACTAAACCGGCAGGCCACAAACCTGAATTTGCTTCTCGAGTTTGTCGGCGGGCTTCAGGTCTCTAGGATTTCTTGACCGCTTCGTCCGAGGCAATCTTTCCGTCGCGGATATAAATGATGCGGTGGGCATGCTGCGCGATGTCGTGCTCGTGCGTGACCACAATAATGGTGTTTCCCTGTTCGTGCAGGTTCTCGAAGAGGGTCATAATCTCTTCGCCGGTCTTTGAATCGAGGTTCCCCGTAGGTTCGTCGGCCAGCACGATGGACGGGGAATTCACAAGCGCCCGGGCAATGGCCACGCGCTGGCGCTGCCCCCCGGAGAGCTCATTCGGTTTGTGGCTCATGCGCGAGGTCAGATCGACGCGTTCCAGCGCTTTTTTGGCTTTCTCGATGCGCTCTTCTGAAGGTGTGCCGTTGTAGATCAGCGGCAATTCCACGTTGTGCAGAGCCGTGGCGCGCGGCAGCAGATTAAAGGTCTGAAACACGAAGCCAATTTCCTTGTTGCGAATGTAGGCCAGCTCGTCGTCGTCGAGATCGCTTACCAGCCGCCCGGCCAGCCAGTACTTTCCGGAACTCGGGGAATCGAGGCACCCGATCAGGTTCATCAGCGTGGATTTACCCGATCCTGACGGGCCCATGATGGCCACGTATTCGCCTTTGCGAATCTGCAAATCCACGCCGCTCAGCGCGTGCACCATCTCCGTTCCCATCTGGTAGGTCTTTTCGAGCTCCTCGGTCTTGATCACAACTCCCGAGCTGACCAGATCTTCGCGATAGGAATCGGTGGCGGTAGTCTCGACTGGCATCAAATATCTCCCTGGAATCTTTTAGCAACCGGCGGCCGGCCCGACTGGCCCTTAACTCTGTTGATCGTCCGGCTTCTTGGGCGCGGTGTTGTCCACTTTGACGCTGGCCTCGGGCTTCAGCGTGCGCAGCGCTTTGTAGCTGCCGATCACGATTTCGTCGCCCGCTTGCAGGCCTTTGGTCACTTCAATGTCCGTCACTCCGGCGATCCCGGTTTCCACGGGCCTGAACAGCGCTTTCTTCCCGTTCACCACGAACACGCCCTGCACATCGTCTTTCTTCGGATCGCCGCTGGCGGCGGGCGGCGGCGCCGCGAGCGTCACACCCGAATTGCGTTCTTTTTTGGCTTCCTTGGCGGCCTCTTCGAGATCCTTGCGGGTGCGCACGGCAAGCGCCTGAATCGGAATGGCGATTACGTTTTTCTTTTCCGCGGTTTTAATCTTCGCCGTAGTGGAAAGTCCCGGGCGGAGATTTTCGGGCGGGTCGGCCAGCGTCACCACCACCTTGAAATCCTTGGCTTCTTGCGTACTGGTGGTCGTCTGCGTGGTCGCAAGTCCCGAACTGCGCAAGACGGCCTGCGAACCAATCTCCGTGATCTTACCCTTGAAGATCTTCCCGGGCACGGCGTCGATGGTCACATCCGCATCCTGGCCAATCTTGACGTTCACAATGTCCGTTTCGTCCACTTTGACTTCGGCGGTCACCACGGACATATCCGAGAGCGTCATGAGGAAGCTGCCATTGGCGTTCTGAATTCCGGGCACCACATATTCTCCAAGACGCACGGGCAAATAGCTGACGATGCCGTTAATCGGCGAGATGTAGGCCGTCTTCTGCAAAATGTCTTTGGTGTGCACCAGCACCGCGCGGCTCTGGCTCACTTGCGCCCGCGCCTGCGCCAACTGCGCATTGAGCGACTGCACGCGCGCTTCGTTAGAAGACACTCCCGCCACCGCGGCGTCATACGCGGTCTTGCGCTGATCGAAGTCCTGCTTCGGAATCAGTCCATCCTTGAAAAGTCCTTGTCCGCGCTCGTAGTCGAGCCGGGCCTTTTCAAGGTTGGCGCGCTGCTGCAGTAAATCCGCCTGCGCCGCCTTGTAGCTGGCATCCGCGGCCAGCACCCCGGACTCGGTAGAATTGATGGCGGCGTCTTGCGCCTGCACGTCCGCAGTCGCCTGCACATTTTCCTGCAAGAGCAATTTATCGCCCTTCTTGATGTGATCGCCTTCCTTCACCAAAATCTCCGTGATGCGCCCGAATCCCTGCGCCGTCACATTCGTGTAGGTGGTGGGCTTGATCTCCCCGGAGGCCGTCACCTGCGCCACGAGCGAGTCCTCGGAGGCCACCTTCGCCGTCTGCACCGTCACTACGCCCTTGTTGGCCTGGTTGATGCTCACGAGCACAATGATCCCGACCACCGCTGCGGCGCCCAGGCCGATTAGAACTTTCTTCCACGTCTTCATGACAATCCCCTTCGCCCACCCGGCACGACAAGAACCAAGAGCCAAAAGTCGCCGTACTCCTGATTCGAGCTATCTCATTCTAATTGCTACACTTACCATTCAAAATGGAGGGCCACGTAACCCGCATCGTTGGCTCAGTCGTCTCGTTCGAGAGACCCTAGACAACACTTTCCAGCGGCACCCCTAGATACGATCCGGCAGGGCAAAATGTTTCGCCCGCGAAATCCTCTTAAAATCCCAAGGCTCGGCTTGAATGGACGCTGCTCTACGCTTCTGCCCGGAGAGCCCGAGCGCTATTTTAGAATCAAATCACCTCAAAGGAAAGACATCCCGGCGCAGCCAGCGCAGCGACCGTCGATTTCTCGAGCAACCTCGGCCAAGCGCGCGCTGCTCTACGTCACTTGGACGCCGCCAGGAGCGCTTCGTGCTGCTCCCAAACCCGCCCTTGTCCCTTTTTTTTATGAACGTTTTATCACAGAAGTGGAGACCCCGGCACGTCGCAACGGCCCGGGTGCCAGCTTCGGTTCGGGGAGCGGCCAAGACAGCCTCGATCGAGGCCATTAAGCTCTAAAGAATGCGTCCGTTAGCAGGGCTGCTTGCAGTCTCCCGTTTACCGTGGGGATAACCTGGCAAAATGGGCTGCTCCGTAGTAGTGTGGAATTTGAGTGAATTCCGGGGAGCGACGAGAGCAGGTTACCTCTGCGGGGATCGAATAGAGCCAACCGGAAGCCGCAAGACCGGAAGACTCGCTCGTCTCGGCTCGGACGTCGCTCCAAGTGCCCCGCCGCCCGGGATCAATGCCGATCATTAGTATGCGGCATCCCGTCAGACTTAGAAGGCCAAATGCATAAGCAGAAAATGAGAACGGGCAAGAGGGGGCGCACGGGACCCGCCGTCCTTATTTGCCTCGTCGGGCTGTGTTTCTTCTCCATTCCGGCGGCGGCCCAGAAGCGGCTTCAGGTGTTAGAGAAGCATGTTCGCCCTGCCGTCACCGGCGGCCAAGCTGCACGCGTCGGCGCGATGGCGAAAAGTCAACGCATGACGCTTGCGATCATTTTGCCGCTCCGCAACCAAAGCGAACTGACGAACTTATTGAAGCGGCTGAACGACCCGTCGAGCTCGAACTACCGGCATTTTCTCAGCGTGGCTCAGTTCACGCAGCAGTTTGCCCCCACCAAGCAGGATTACCAGGCTGTCGTGAAGTTCGCGAGATCGAAAGGTTTCAGCGTGAGCGATGCGCCTGCCAATCGCCTGCTCGTTCATGTGAATGGCACCGTGTCACAGATCAACAAGGCGTTCCATGTGGCAATGACCACCTATCGTCATCCGACGGAGAACCGTACTTTCTATTCCCCGGACCGCGAGCCCTCACTCGAACTGAGCGTCCCGGTAACGCACATTGCGGGGCTGAATAATTTCTCCTTGCCGCGTCCGAAGTTTAAACGGGCCCCAGCGAACTTCCGCCGCAACAGCGTCGGCTCGGGGCCGAGTGGTGCGTATCTCGGCAGCGACATGCGGGCGGCCTACTACGGTGGCACGGCTCTCACGGGCAGCGGCCAGGCGGTGGGGCTGCTCGAGTTTGACGGCTACAACGCGAGCGATGTAACCGCGAGTTTTGCGGGACAGAGCAATAGCGTTCCCATTAACAACGTGCTGCTCGACGGCGCCAGCGCGGGCTCAGACGGTGATGATGGAGAACAGGTTCTCGATATCGTGCAGGCGGCGTCCATGGCTCCCGGGATGAGCCAAATTCGCGTCTATATCGCTCCCGGCACCTCGCAAATCGGTGTCGGCGACGTCGACATATTCAACGCCATGGCCACCGAAAATATCGCCAAGCAGCTCAGCTGCTCGTGGGGATGGAATCCGGATGACACCGCGCAGCTTGATCCCATATTCGAGGAATTTGCCGCGCAAGGGCAGACCCTTTTCGTGGCATCGGGAGACGCAGGAGCTTATACGGGGTCGAACTCTAAAGACAGCAGCTATCCGGCGGAATCTGTTTACGTGGTGGCCGTCGGCGGAACGGATCTGACTACGAATGGCGCGGGCGGTCCCTGGCAATCAGAAACGGCGTGGCTCGACAGCGGCGGCGGCCCTGCCGACGACGGCTTCGCGATACCCAGCTGGCAGGCCGGCGTTGCCAGTTCCTTAAACCACGCTTCGACGACGATACGCAACGTTCCGGATGTGGCTGCCGAAGCAAATACGGATAATTATCTCTGCGACCAGGGATCCTGCACGGCAGACTATGGCGGCACGAGCTTTGCCGCGCCGCGATGGGCGGGCTTTCTTGCGCTCGCGAATCAACAGGCGGTGGCCAATGCGAAGTCAACTTTGGGGTTCATCAACCCTACGATCTACTCGATTGGCCTGGAGTCCAGTTACCACAATGCCTTTCATGACATCACGAGCGGCAGCAATGGAACGTATTCGGCAGTCGCGGGCTACGACCTGGTCACTGGCTGGGGCACGCCGAATGGCATTGGTCTGATCAACGCTCTGGCTCCGTAACGGTCGTAGCCAGGAGCCGCGGCAAATTCCTACTGCTATGGACAGAAGAACCTTCTTAAGACGAACGGGAATCGCGGCGCTCGGGCCGCTCTGGGCGCGCGAGTTATGGGGTGCCGCGAAGAACCTTACGCGCGATGCGGGATCCGGGGACTCGCAAACTCTGGCGCCCGTTCGCGCGGGGATTCGCCGCCGGCCGTCGGATGCGAATTGGCCTTCGCCCGCAGCCTGGAAGAAGCTCAATGAAGCGGTCGACGGAAATCTGATTCCCGTCGAATTTCCGATCGAGGCCTGCCTCAAAGACCCGGGAAGCGCAGACTGCCAGAATCTCTTCAGCAATATTCACAATCCCTATTACATCGGAGACCAGCCGGGCCTGACGCAAACCCTCGGATGGGTGGACGCGTGGGTAAGCAAACCGAGCGTCTACGTTGTAGCCGCGGGGAGCGCCGAACACATCGCGGCAACGGTGAACTTCGCGCGGGAAAATGATTTGCGGCTGGTCGTCAAGGGCGGCGGGCACAGTTATCAAGGCACTTCGAACGCCGCGAATTCCCTGCTCTTGTGGACCAGACGCATGCACGACATCACCCTAGAGGAAACCTTTGTGGCGCGAGGCTGCGAGGGCAGACAGGCCCCGCAACGCGCGGTGACGCTCGGCTCCGGTGCAATCTGGATGCAAGCCTACGACGCGGTAACCACAACCGGCGGCGGGTATGTGCAAGGCGGCGGGTGTACCACAGTCGGGGTGGCGGGCCTTGTGCAGAGCGGCGGCTTCGGAAGTTTTTCAAAGCATTATGGAACCGCGGCGGCGGGACTTCTGGAGGCCGAAGTCGTCACCGCGGACGGGAAAGTGCGCGTCGCGAATGCCTCGACGAACCCAGACCTGTTTTGGGCGCTGAAGGGCGGCGGAGGCGGAACCTTCGGCGCAATCAGCAAAGTGACGCTGCGCGTACGGGAACTCCCGGAATTTTGGGGCGCAGCGATTTTGAGGGTGAAGGCCGCGTCGGATGACGCGTTTCGGCGTCTCGTGCTGCACTTCGTCGATTTCTACCGCGAGTACCTTTTTAACGATCACTGGGGCGAGCAGGCGCGCATCGGGAGCGACAACGTGCTCGACCTCCTGCTGGTGTGCCACGATTTGAGTACGCAGGAGGTCAGAAAAATATGGCAACCCTTTCTCGATTGGGTGGCGCGCTCGCCGGGCGCGTACACGATCGACGGGCAGCCGATCCTTGGCAGCATGCCGGCCCGGCACTGGTGGGACGTAGGGTGGAGGAAGCAGAACCATCAAGCGGTTTTTAATCTGGACCAGCGGCCGGGAGCGGGTTCGGGCAACGCCTGGTGGACGGGAGACGGAGGGCAAGTGGCGTGGTTCCTTTACGGATACGAATCGTTGTGGATGCCGGCGTCTCTGCTCGAAACGGGTTCGCAGGAGCGCCTGGCGCAAGCGCTGTTTGCCGGTTCGCGCCACAAAGACATCGAGTTGCATTTCAATAAGGGCCTCGGGGGTGCGCCGCGCGAGGCCGTCGAGGCGACCCGCGATACCGCGACGAACCCCGCGGTGCTGAATGCCTTTGCCCTGGCCATCGTAGGCGACGCCGGCGGCGGATATCCCGGAGTGCGCGGCCATGAGCCGGACGTCCAGGCCGGACGAAAATCTCGCCAGGAGATCCACCAGTGCGTGAATGAGTTGCGCGCGATCGTGGCGGATGAGGGAGCCTACGTTTCGGAGAGCAATTTTTTTCAGGACAACTGGCAGCAAGCGTACTGGGGAAGCAATTACGCGCGGCTCGTGTCGGTGAAAAAGAAATACGATCCCACAGGATTGTTTTTTGTGCACAACGGCGTGGGCTCGGAAGAGTGGAGCGAGGACGGATTTGTGAGGAAGGCCAGGAAGCTCTAGCGGTTTCTGCGCGTTCTAGGCAAAATAATGCACGGCGCCCTAGAGATTTTGCGCGAGAGGAACAAGTCAAAATGGATATGACCCGCCGGCAATTCGCCCTGGCTCTGGCAGCGAGCACCTACCTGCGGCCCTCCCTGTTCGAACCGCTTTCCCCCTTGGGAGTTGCGCGCGGCGTCGTTCCCGGCCGAGTCACCTGGGCGCACGATCCCGCAGCGGTAACCTGGGACGGTACGGGTTCCTGGTGGACCGACGCCCATAACGACCAGTCGGTAATTGACCGCATGGTTTCCGGGTCCATTCGCGGTCTTACGAGTCAAACGAGCGACTCCCCCGCCTGGAGCTCCCTCTTTCAATATTTCAATCGCACGCATGGGCGCGGGGAGGCCGGGTACCGAGCGGGAGAAAAGATTGCCATCAAGGCGAACCTGAACAACACCACGGACCATGGCACGATCGATCGCCTGAACTCCTCGCCGCACCTGCTTCTTTCCCTTGTCCGGCAGCTGACCGGCCCGGCGCGAGTGCCGGAATCGTCGATCACCGTCTTCGATTCGAGCCGCTTCATCCCGGGCAATCTTTACGACAAGATTCACCATGCATTTCCCGGCGTCGTGTTTGTCGACCATATCGGAGGGGACGGACGCGTAAAGGCCGAGTTCAAACCGGGCGCGCTTCCTTTCTCCGTGGACAGCAACAACGCCAAGGGACTCGACACCACGGTCGTTGAAGCCTCCTACTTGATTGACGCCGCCGTCATGAGAGCGCACGTGAGTTCAGGGGTGACGCTTTGCGCCAAGAATCTCTTCGGCGCGACCAGTATCAACACCGACTGGCGCAAGAACGCGCACGATGGTTTCCAGCACAACCGCGACGGATCGGCAAGTTACTCGGCGTTCACAGATTATCTGGGTCATAAGGACCTTGGCGAGAAAACCGTCCTTTTTGTTGTGGATGGGCTCTATGGAAACGACAACGTGGATGGTCCGCCGCATCGCAAGTGGAAGATGACGCCATTTAACGATGCCTGGCCGAACAGCATTTTTATGTCCCTTGACGGCGTGGCGATCGATTCCGTCGGCTTCGACTTTCTCACTTCAGAATGGCCCGATCTTCCGGATATCGCGAATGCCGATAACTACTTGCGCGAGTCGGCCCTGGCCGATAACCCACCTTCAAAGACCTTCTATGATCCTGAACGCGACGGCATCCGCTGCCGCAGCCTCGGCGTACACGAACATTGGAACAACGGGACGGACAAGAAGTACTCGCGCAATCTCGGGAAAGCGCAGGGGATCGAACTTTTTAGGGTCTGAAAACGCGGAACAGGCTTCTGCTGTGGCAGCCCCGGATGGGCGGAGTCGCGTAACCCGCTGGTACTTGATCAGAACGCAAGGAGGTAGGATGGGCCGGAGAGCGGTTTCCTTATGCCTTCTCGCGGCATTGGTGCTGCCCGGAGCTGCGTTTCCCCAATCCTTCCTGAGCCAGTATAAAGGCCTGCCGTATCACGACAGCCGCTATCCGGGCGGCGCGCAGAAAATACCAGGACTGGTAAGGTGTGCTTACTATGACCTCGGCGGCGAAGGGGTGGCGTATCACGACAGCGACCCACAGAATCACGGCAGCGGAGAGCTAAACCCGGCCGACGGCACCTACCTCAACGAATTTCGTATCCACGAGGGAGTGGATACTTCCTATACAAAGTTAGAACGCAAACCGGACCCGATTGACGACAACCCCTTCGACAAGGTTGTTCCTCCCGCGGACCTGCTCTATGTTGGCTGGACCGAACCCGGAGAGTGGTTCAACCTCACGGTCGATGTGACCCGCGCGGGAACCTACGCGGCCGATCTCCTGTACACCGCGAACCGTGGCGGAACGATCTCCGTCGATGTGAATGGCAAGGATGCAACCGGGCCCCTCGAGATCGCTTCGACCAATGATCCTAGAGACCCGCTAGCCTGGCGTCAGTGGCACCACTGGAGTCTCGCGTCGCAACTTTTCAAGGTTCGCCTCGGCAAAGGGAAGAACGTTCTCACCGTTCACATACGGACCCTCGGCAATATGAACCTCGCCTACTTCGATTTTAAGCAGGTCCGCAGATAAGCGGGATGGGCAAGTTTCGTCATTCTGGGCAAGCTGCGCCGCCGCTGATCCACGTTCGCATGGCATGAGTCGTTTCTTCACGAGATAAAGGCGGGAGAGACCTGCCGTCGCCCGGATTCCATCCCCAGCCAACCAGATCATCATGTGCCACGTGGTTAAAGAGCTGTTCGAGGGATCGACCGCCATTCTGCTTGGGGTCCTTTAGCTGGCGACAGAGTTCTGGGGGTGAACGTCCGACAAAAACCATTTTGTGATCCGGGCCGGGCAGACTCCACTTTGCATTTCCCGGGGGCATGTGCGCTCCCGGCAAATTACGATCTTGATGACAAGCGTTGCAACGCATCGCGGTCACTCCATGACCGTCAGGTCCGCGCTTGACGTTCTGAATGTGGACATGACTGTCGTCGCCTTGCAGCGGGGCGTCGCCTGAAGGGTGACAATTCTGGCAGCGCGGAGAGGTAAAAACTTTATAGACCTCGAGAAACGCCGCTTGTGACGCGTTCGCGTCCGGTTTTGGCGATGGTTTGCCGTGCGCTCTCGGGAAACCCGCGACGAGAAGCAGGCCGGCCACTACGAGGGCCAGCACCAGCGGAAAAGCGCGCAATCTGACGGAGTAGCTCACGAATTTGCCCCCTTTGTGGCAAGGTCGCCTGGTTGAATGGGCAGGCGACGCACGCGCTTGCCGGTTGCGGCAAAGATTGCGTTCGAGAGTGCCGGAGCGACCGGCGGTACGCTGGGCTCTCCGACTCCGGTGGGCCTTTCCTCGCTCGGCACGATAAATACTTCGATGGACGGAGCTTCAAACATCCGCAGCATCGGATAATCATGGAAATTGCTCTGCTCGACCCGCCCGTTCTTGAGGGTGATTTCTGTCTTTAAGGCCGCGGTCAAACCGAAGATGATGCCGCCCTCCATCTGAGCGATCACCGTGTCGGGATTCACAACGCGCCCACAATCGACCGCGCATACGACACGGTGCACGCGGACAGTGCCATCTTCTTCGACCGAAGCTTCAATCACCTGAGCAACGTAACTGTCGAATGAGAAATGTGTCGCGATCCCGCGTCCAACTCCCTTCGCTAGCGGTCCGCCCCAGCCGGCTTTTTGCGCGGCCAGGTCGAGCACGGCCAGCATTCGCGGTTGTTTCGCAAGCAGCGTCTGGCGCAGGCGGTAGGGATCTTTGCCACCCGCGTGCGCGACCTCGTCAAAGAACGCTTCGACCGCGAACCCTGTGTGGGAGTGTCCGACCGAACGCCACCACTGCACGGGCACGCCAATTTTGGGCGAATGTAGATCGACCTGAAGATTGGGAATGCCGTAGAGCAGATCGGCCGCGCCTTCTACGGACGCGGAATCGATGCCGTCCTTAATCGTGAAAGCCTCAAAGGGGGTACCGGCCATAATCGACTGGCCTACGATCGTATGGGTCCAGGCCACAGGGTTTCCCTCGGTGTCGAGCCCTGCTACAAAACGATCGTGCCACATCGGACGATACCAACCGCCCTGCATGTCGTCCTCCCGCGTCCACATCACTTTCACGGGAACCTTGGCGGCCTTCGCAACCTGCATGGCTTCGACGACGAAGTCAGAGGCGGGATTTGCGCGGCGGCCGAAACCTCCACCGAGCAAAGTGGTGTGGATCTTCACCTTGTCCGGAGGAAGCCCGGCAACCTTCGCCGCGTTGGCTCGATCGACGGTCTCAAATTGCGTGCCGGTCCAGATTTCGCAGCTGTCCTCTTTAAGGTCCACCACGCAATTGAGGGGCTCCATCATAGCGTGGGCCAGGTACGGCACGTCGTATTCCGCGGTGATCTTTTTCCCGGCGGATGCCAGTGCCGACTGCGGATCGCCGACCTTCTTGGCGAGCGAGCCGGGTGAAGCGGACTGGGCGGAGAAATCTGAAAGCATCTTCGCGGTGGAAAGGTTCGCATTTTCGCCCTCATCCCACTTGATTTTGAGCTTGTCCCGGCCAAGTTTTGCGGGCCAGAATCGCTCGGCGATTACGGCCACACCCGATGGAACCTCGAGGACGGCCTTTACGCCAGGCACCCGGAGAGCCTCGCCGGTGTCGAAGCTCGCCACTTTTCCGCCGAACACCGGGGACCGCGCGATTAAAGCTGTCATCATTCCGGGAAGTACAACATCGAGGCCGAACTGAGCCGTTCCGTTTGCTTTTGCGGGGGTGTCGAGTCGTCTGGTGGGCTTTCCGATCAGCGTGAAATCTTTCGGGTCTTTCAGAGGAATGTCGTCCGGAACCGGAAGCTTCGATGCCGTCTCAACGAGCGAACCGTAACTGGCTCTTCTCGACGTCGCGGTATGAATGACCGTCCCTTTTTCGACCCGGCAGCTGTCCCGAGCCACCTTCCATTTCTGGGCGGCGGCTTCGATCAGTACGGTTCGGCCTGCGGCGCCGAGCTTTCTGTAGTGATCCCATTCCGCAGCGGTCGTGGTGCTGCCGCCAGTCATTTGCATACCAAAAACAGGGTGATTGTAAACCGCGTCTACCGGGGCGGATTCAACGCGAACCTTGGACCAATCTGCTTCGAGTTCTTCGTTCAAAAGCATCGGCAAACTCGTATAGACGCCCTGGCCCATCTCCGAATGGTTGGCCACGATCGTTACGGTCTCGTCAGAAGCGATTCTGATATAGGCGAAGGGAAGCATCGGTTCCGGCCTGGGCCTTTGTTCTTGCGCGCAAAGCCCGGGCGCGTAGAACGCCACGATCAAACCTCCGCCGGCGGCGGCGCTGGTTTTTAAAAAAGTACGCCGGTCAACCGCTGCCAGGGCGCTCATCGGGCGACCCCCATCGCGGACAATTCGCCGCGCGGACCATCCTTCGCGGCGGCCACTTTGTCGTCAGCCAACTCGGCGGCTCGATGGATGGCTCGCCGTATGCGCGGATAGGTGCCGCAGCGACAGATATTGCCGGACATCGCTTCATCGATGTCGGTGTCGGTCGGCTTCGGAATCCTCGAGAGAAGCACGGCAGCGCTCATGATTTGTCCCGACTGGCAGTAGCCGCACTGCGGCACGTCGATTTCAATCCAGGCCCTTTGCAGAGGATGGCTGAGGTCCTCGGACAACCCTTCGATCGTCTTCACATGTTTGCCTTCGACACGGGAGAGTGGAGCGACGCAAGAGCGAATCGCCTCGCCATCGAGGTGTACGGTGCATGCTCCACAAAGTGCCATACCGCACCCGTACTTGGTGCCAGTAAGACCGAGCGACTCACGCAGAACCCACAGGAGAGGCGTCCGAGGATCCACGTCAACCTGTACTAATTTTCCGTTTAGCTGAAAGGAAGTCATCGATCCTCCCGGAACTTCTCAACTCCAGACGAGGATACCAGAACCTAATCTTCACGCGCACGGCGAGACGAAGGAGGTACGAAATGAAGTCTCTTGATTGTGGCGAGCGGGAAGGGAAATTTCGTGAAGGGGTGCGAGTTGTATTCCTTCGATGCGCCCGGCCAGCCGCGCAATGGCGGGCGTCACTGGAACTACCGGCACGCCGCTGGGGTGAACCCGAATCGCCGCTGCTCCTGCTTAAGTTTTCATGCAATCGGCAGGAAAGTTCGTTCCAGCACTTCTTCTGACCCTGGCGGACCGCCTGATAGTATTCCGGATCGGTCTTGAGCTTCCGCCGGTTGCTGTGCAGACGATGAAATGTATTCTTATAAGTTGACTCACGCAGCCATTTGTCCTATCGTAGAGATACATTTGCAACCAAGTGTAATCTTATACGAATACATGTTTGGTTAGGCGCCGTCTTATATCAAAGGATACGGGGGCAACCACGTGAACCCAGAATACCGAGAAATACGATTGCGCCAGCTATCGCGAAGCCTGGCGGCGTTTGAAGTTGCCAAAAGCAATCCGCGGCCGCAGCTTGGATGGCTCCGCGCGGTCCGGGAAGCGTTGGGGCTGACCTTAGACCGTGTTGGCAAGAATATGCACGCGACCCGGCAACGCATCAAGAACTTTGAGGATGCGGAAAAACAGGATCGCATCACACTTGCCAGTCTCCGCAGGGTTGCGGAAGCGATGGGATGCGAGCTTGTCTACGCCATCGTGCCGAAGTCAGGAACCATCGCCGAACTTGCTGAGAAACCGGCCGTCGAGGAAGCTACGAAGCGGGTTCTCGCGGTCGAACACACCATGTCGCTTGAAAACCAGGCCGCAGGAAATGTAGACGAAACCATCGCCGCAGAGACGAAGCGAATCTTGCAGCGGCCAAGGTCTTGAGCCCATGACCAGCATCCTCAACCTCAACCCGGGCCCCGGGAACACACCGCTCGACGCTGATGAAGTGGCGCAACTCATCCCCAGCCTCGCGACCAAGGGCGAACTGGATGAATGGGAACGAAGAAACATACTCGAAGCCTATCAGTGGGCCCTCCATCCACGACGGATCGCTCAATGCGATCCGCTCGCGGAGAACTATCTTCGTGAACTTCACGAGAGGATGTTCAATCGCACCTGGAAATGGGCCGGCATGTATCGCAATACCGAGAAAAACATCGGTGTCCTCGCGCACGAAATCAGAAACCGGATCCCGGCGCTTCTCGGGAACGGCCGCTACTGGATCGACCACCAGACTTTTCCGGAAGATGAGATCGCCATTCGTTTTCACTACGAGTTGGTCGGCGTTATCCACCCGTTTCCGAACGGGAACGGCCGGCATGCTCGCCTTCATGCGGATGTCCTCGCGGTGAAGCTGGGGCGGCCGGAGTTTACCTGGGGGCGCAACCGCATCGCGGGTGCTGGCCCCACGCGTGAAGCCTACATAAACGCCTTGCACGCGGCGGACGGCGGCGATCTTCAACCGCTCCTCCAATTCGCGCGTTCTTGAGGGAGTCCAAATTCCACACTTTGAGGGGCTGGCGATTCATGCTCCCGTTCCAGCATGAGCGCCTTCGCTTCTATCTATATTTACGGGCGAGCGTTTCGCCGGTCAGAACCGCAAACCTTCTGAAGAGCGGCTCGGCGACCGCTTCCCTTTGTTCGGGTGGAAGCTTCAGGTGCTCGTCGACTTCCGATTCCATGTCCCGAAGTTCCTTAGAGGGTGTGATTTCCGCGAGTCGCCGGAAAAGCAGCTTGTGCGCGTGCTTGCGTTCCATCACCTCCAGTCCATCCAGGATCTGGCGATGCGACGTTCCCTCCCAGATGGCGAGAATCATGGCTTCCCGAAGCCAGCGTTCCGCGCCATACTCTGCCAAGACGCCCAGCCCGCCGTGCACTTCCATGGCCCACTTTGCCGTATCCACCGCGAACTCGGCCGTCCAGTATTTCGCAAAATGCGCCACCAGGCGAAACAGATGGTAGCGATCGGAGTAAGGCGCCCGCTCCATCCAAACGTCGTTGAGGAGCTCAACTGATTCCCATGCCAGGGCAAAGGCCGATCGCAGCGCATTCAGGCGATCTTCAAATTGCTGACGAAGCAGCGAATGATCAAGAATCGGTTTGCCGAACGCGGTGCGGTGCTGGGCATAGGAAAGCGCATCGGCCATCGCGCGCTGGGCCAGCGCAACACTCACCACGCTGTTGGCTACGCGCGAGAGGTTCAACACTTCGAGGATCAGATAAATTCCCGAGTCCGCCGAACCAAGCAGGTAGCCCTCGCTGCTTCTCAGCTCTATCTCTCCGGTTGGAACAGAACGGGTTGCAATCTTGTCCTTGAGGCGCCGGATAAAATAGTTGAGTTCGCCGTCGTTGCGGTACCGCGGGACGAGGAACAGAGAAAGCCCGCGCACACCGGCCGCGGCTCCTTCAGGGCGCGCAGCCACAACGGCTAACTCTGCGTTGGCATTGCTTGCAAAATATTTATCGCCCGTTAGCAGCCAGCAAGCGCCCGCGGGCCGGGCAACCGTCTCAACAGCAGCTCCCAGATCCGATCCGCCCTTGATCTCTGTCATCCACGTGGCACCCTGCCACACGGAATCGTCCTTCCGCAAAAGTTGAGGTAGAAAACGACCCTGCAATTCCGCGCTGCCATATTTCGCAAGGGGCACCGTCGAGCCGAGTGACACGGTATACGGACAGCAAATGCCGGGATCGTGGAAGGAAATGTTGTAGATCAACAGATACGTGGGGATCAGCGATTTTTCTTCCAAAGCACGCCAAACGACTCCGGAACGGTAACCCCGCTTCAAAATCGTTTGATATTCGCGAGGGTAGAGAATTTCATCGACGCGTTTTCCGAAACGATCGAACATCCGCATCCACGGCGTTCCGGCACGGTCGATTGCCTGGGAAATCGCGACGCCTTCGCCCTTCCACCAATCTTCCTCGGTTTCGAGCATCTCGCGGTGCGGGAAATCCTGAATCTCGCTTCGCAGAAAGCCCAAAGGCGAACGGAGTTCGTTGAGACCTGTCATTCGGACGCATGTTAGATCGGCTGCACGGGCCCGTCAATGTGGCAGCGTCCGTGCGCTTGCCCGCGCAACCCCAAAGAGACGGTCCAGCACGCGACAGAAGCATCCATCAGTGCTTTACGATACCGAACTAGAGTCAAGCTTCAGTGAAGCCCCGGAGGCCGCACGACGATCGCGGCGATCCCCCCGCGCTTGAGCGGAGAGTTTCCCCAGAGCGCAACGGGCGACACCACCAAGGATCGGAATGGTTTTCTTTGGAATTCCGTGGATGGTGACCTCGTACGTAGATCCATCGCCCGGGGATTCCGCAGGAATCGCTCAAGTTTTAGTCCGTGCACCTTCAGAAGACGTCATTGGGGCCAGGATCTTGCAGCGCGCTTCGGTTTACCTAAGGACTCGGCTCATATTTTGAGGAGTGCATTGGCCCGATAACTCCTAGAAAACCTGTTGGGCGGAACGATCGGCAGAGCCATTGCCCTCCACGCCTGAAATCCACCAATTACGTCCGTCGCGCGGTAGAGTCCAAGATCCTGCAGGGCTATCGCCGCGAGGCTTGAGGTATAGCCTTCGGAACAGAACACGATCACCTGGATGTCATGATCGGTGGCGACGGGCAACCGCACGCTGGAGGCTGGGTCCAGCCGCCATTCGAGCACGTTACGTTCAACCACCAGGGCGCCCGCAATGCTACCCTCCGTCGCTCGCTGGCCTTCGGGACGAATGTCTACGAATATCGCCTCGTTTTTGACCATCGCGTCATAGGCCTCATCGGGAGATAGCCGTCGCAGCCGGACGCGTGCCGCACTAAGCACCTGCTCTATGCTCAAGGCGCCGCTCCGGCCTAAGGGTTTCTGGTTCTGTACTCGCCACTCTTGATCGACCGTCTCGGCGCTCCCGGGTGCGCGGTCACGCGGAACCAGTCGACTGCCATCTAGTTCGTACTCATTCATGTCGCTCAGCGGAGGCGAATATGCGTGAATGCTGATGGCCGGCGCGAGAGAGACGTTGCGGACATCGTGCGTATATTCGGGACCGAATGCGTGTGGCCTGCCCGGATATATCACGCGGGTCCGCTCACCAGGACGATGCTCCTCGAGAATCCCAGTCGCTACAACGAAAGCTCCCGAGGACGCTCCGTGGTCGTGAAAGCCGGTGGATTGCCCTGGCAGCCAACTGATCACCCAGATGTCATAGTCCGGACCGAGATACAGCCGCTCATACCAGCGCTGTTCGGCCCGCAACCGCACTTTATCCATCCAACCACGAGAGGATGCGAACAGAGAGACGATGCTGGCGAGCTCCTCAGGCGTTCTCAAGACCGCTTCGGATAGGCTCTCCGCTGCTGCGAATCCCTTGTCGGCTTTTTGCACAAGTCGTTTATCTGTTGCGAGTTGCATAGAATCTCCTAGCTGAACTGTCGGCAGGAACCCCGGGAGCGATGCCGGCTTCTCTACGGATAAAAAGGCCAAACGATGAACATGCAGGATGAGCTTTGGGGAAGGGGCTTCAGGAAGATCTGAGAATGTCGCAGCTCACCCGACGAGAGGCTGGTGGCAGCGACAACACTGAAGAGAGAGAAACGCCATATCTTGAAGCTAGCATGGCCTAAAGAATGGGGTCGATCTTTGAGCTTCGGAAGCGCACGCCTGGCTATTGATCGAATGTTTACATCGAGATCTGTTACTTTTCCGCTAAAACCGGCAATGGTGCAACGCGTGTCCGCAAGCTCTCCTCGTTCGAGGGCTGGGTAGGCGTCGAAGGCCTCACGCACCATCGAGCCGGCGCCGGAACAACACTAGGACAAGCGCTGATCGATAACCAGCGAACCGCCGCCCGACTTCTTGGTTGCGGAGGGCTTTCATGCATCTTCGCGGGCCCGGATTTGATGAGCCAACCGCAAAAAATAGATAGCGGCGTAGGCGCGCCAAGGGCGCCAAGCTTGTGAACGTGCTTCAACTTCACGCGCGCTCGCCACACCGATGGCCCGCGCAAGGTCGGGGTCCAGCGAAGGAATCGCGTCGGGGTCTCGAAGGGCGCGCATAGCTACCCATTGCGCGGCAGAGCGCCCGATTCCGGAGATTTCATGAATCCGGGTGAGGAACGCGTCGGGGTCGGCAATCTTTTCGAAGCTGATTTGCCTGTCGCGAACACTACGCGCAAGCGCCCGAATGGCGTCAGCTTTTATTCGCGGCAATCCAATCGATTCAAGGTCGGCGTGGGCCAAGACCTCGGGCGTGGGGAAGAGGTGGGTGATGCCGCCGACCGGGCCGAATGGCTGACCAAACTTCTTCACCATGCCGCCCGCAAGTGTATTGCCTCGCTTGATATCGAGCTGATGTTCAGCGACCGCGCGTATTGCAAATTCGAAGGCACTCCAGCAACCAGGAACCCGCAATCCCGGACTACACCTCATATGGGAAGCCAATACGGGGTCAGCTCCGAGCGTTCGAGCGATGGTTGCCCAGTCCGCGTCCAGATCGAATATTGCGCGCACTCGCTCGATGATGAAGAAGAGCGAACGCGGGTCACCAATCTCAGCGCGAACGTTAACGGCATTGCGCTCCGTGTCGAAAGACGCCTCGAAATATCCGCGGTTTTCATTCACGCAAACAGAGCGGCGATAGATGCCGGCTTCGATGACTTCGACGCCGGGAATGGCTCGAGTGGCGAGGAACTCCGTCACCCGTTTCCAATCGTAGGGCGGCCGAAAGTTCAAATGGAGCAGATATTGGTCCTCGGGCCCGCGGGAGGTCTGTCGCACCAGACTGCGGATTTGCGTGGGCGTTCGACGATACACCTTGCGGATGGTGCCGTTGAATCGGCGCACAGAGCCGAAACCGGAAGCAACCGCAATTTGCCCCATGGACAGCTTGGTTTCGTCAATAAGCTTCTTGGCAAACTGCAAACGGCGTGTCTGCGCAACTGCAAGGGGTGTGGCCCCCAAATGGCGCAAAAATAACCGGCGAAGATGGCGCGAGCCCACTCCCAAATGTTCGGCCAGCGCTTCGACGCCGCCATCTTCGAGTCCCGTTTCGCTGATGAGCCGCAAGGCTCGGGTAACCGTATTTTGCGTTCCCGGCCAGGCTCGCGTTCCCGGAGAATGTTCCGGACGACAGAGCAAACACGGCCGGAAACCGGCCTCGGCTGCCGCGGCAGCGCTCGGAAAATAGCGAACGTTGCACTCTTTCGAGGTGCGGGAGTGACAAATCGGGCGGCAATAAATTCTTGTCGTTAGCACTCCAATAAAGAACTTGCCATCGAAACGCGCATCCCTCGCCAGCCTCGCGCGCGAACAAACTCGCTCATCTAGGTCCATGGCTTTGTCGACCTTATAGTAGTCGCACCCGTCACGCTACCTGGACATTATCGGACCTCTAATACGGCCAGCAAACTTGCCCTCCCGTACGCCTTCTTGGCGATCGAAGGGCCAGTCCTGACAATAAAATTCGCGCGTTTCGCGTCCCGAGCAGAATTATCCCTCGTTCTGCGCGCTGCGGATTGGATGTCCGCTAATGTCCAACATCAACGCACGAACTCATTTACCGTGCCGCTTAGTCGAGGAATGTCCCGGGGGCGTAAAGCACACCCACCCCTGATCTCCGCCCCCGGGCCGGGAAAGAAAGCAACCCAAGGAGAAAACATGAAAAGGCGAAATTTGATCTATCTGGCCGTAATCCATTCGTTGGCTGTGCTGGCGCTCTCGGTCGGGCTTACCGCGCAAGAGCCCCTGGCGCCGGAACACTACCGGGTCGTTGATCTTGGTACGCTCGGCGGGACAATCAGCGCTGGCAACGCCATTAACAATATCGGTTGGATTACCGGCTTCTCGAGCGACGCGAGCGGTGCCCAGCTCGCGACCCTCTGGGCAAATGGCGCGAAGATAGCGCTTGGTACCCTTGGCGGCCCGAGCAGCGATGTAGCTTGGCCGGTTAAGAACAACTTCGGTCTGATCTCCGGCGTATCGGAAACCGGCAAGGCCGATCCGCTAAACGAGACGTTTTCTTGCCCAGCCTTCGGCCTTGTCAGCGGTAATTCCTGCGTCGCGTTCGCGTGGCAGCAGGGGGTGATGACGCAGCTTCCGGGGCTCGGCGGCAATAATTCCATCGGCGCCGGCGACAACAATCTCGGCCAGATCGTGGGGTGGGCCGAAAAGAGCGTTTATGACCCGACCTGCGCCTCTCCGAGTCCCGGGGCCACGCAGTTTCTGCAGTTTGAGGCCACCTTATGGCAGAGGAATTACCGAGGTGATTGGCAGGTGCGCGAACTCCCGCCCTATCCGGGCGATCCCGATGGAGCCGCCACGGCCGTGAATGATCTGGGCGAGGCAGTTGGCATCTCGGGAGAGTGCGACGTTGCGATCGGTGCCTACACCGCCATTCACGCATTACGCTGGGAAAATGGCAAGCCAATCGACCTCGGCAATCTCGGAGGACACGGCTGGAACACACCTGGGGCCATCAACGACCGCGGCGTGATCACCGGGTTCGCAAATGGCCCGAACGATGTGGTCGATGGCCAACTACAGTTCAGGTTCCTGGCCTTCATTTGGACCAAAGAACATGGCATGCAGAGCCTTGGAACACTGCCGGGCGTTAATGGCAGCCCCGATGCCATGAGTGAGGCCACGGACATAAACGACAGAGGTCAGATCGTTGGCATTTCTTACGCGGACTACGAGTTTGACGGCCCGCGCGCGTTCATATATCAGGACGGCGCGCTGGCCCCGCTCAACAGTCTTATCGGCTCAGCCAGCGCGAATTGGGATATATCTTCTACCGGCGGAATCAATGACCGGGGCGAGATCGCGGCGCAAGCCAATGTTGTTAGCGATGGTGTGGTGACCTCGGTGGCGCACGCGGTCTTGCTGGTTCCCTGTGCTCCAGACGATCCCATCGCCTACGGTGAAACACGACAGGTTGTCATTCCGGTCGACGTCCAAAAGCAGATGCGCCAGCACGTCAACTGGGGCCATTTAGTACTCTCGGCAAAGCAACAATAACCACGCTGGAGGAAATTCACAGTCGAAATACTCGACTTCGGGGAGATGCTGACAAAGGGAGGTTTTTCCAGCCCGCCGCACCCCAGACGACGGATGGCTCCTTACCACGCTCGTTCAAGCAGTTTCCGCCAGAATCGTCCGTGTACCATAGGCGACTATATTTACGTATGGTAGCCCCAAACGAAACTGCATTTAGGGGGCGCGTTTTGAAAAATGGTTTGGAACCGAAATCGCTACTGCCTCTTGCGGGATCCGCTTCCGACGACGCAACGCTCGCCCGGTGCAACTGGGTCGAGGCAAGCCATATGACGCTATAACACCGAAGGATCGCCCGCACGATTTAGAAAAGAGCGCCTGAGGGGTGATCGCTATACGATATGGCGCAAACTTCCCATAAGGTGCGAACTTGTAGTGTCACCCTATAGCCATGGAATCGTTAAAAGATTCCTAACCGGCTCACCGCACACGCCTCAGCGCAATGCTGCGAGCCGCAAAAGAAGTCGTGTCGGTTGATGTTACGTCTCGGACACTCGGGATCGACAGGCGTGCCGCAGCCGAACCAATAACTTACTTTGAGATCTCCTCAGACAGCAGCGGAATGGCCCCAACGAGTGCGGCATTGTTGGACAATTCAGCCGGACGGACACGCACCTTGCCCCAAGGGGTCCAGGCATATTTCTGCACATGCGCTTCGACATAAGGAATGATGACGTTTGCGCTCTTCATTACCCCGCCGCCGATCACGATGATTTCCGGGTCGTAGGCGTGCACCAACGCAACCGCATCAGCGGCCCAGACATTCAGACATCGCTCACGGATGGCCAGTGCGGCTTTGTCCCCACGCTGTGCTTCCTCAAAAAGCTGTCGGAAGCCCACATGCTGGTAGCTCGAGAGGCTGCTTTCCGATATTCCAGGGAAATCTCTTGCGATTCCGGGCAGCGACCATCCGGAAGCCTCGGCTTCCGCGCAGCCGATGCCTCCGCAGGTACATGGACGGCCGTTGAACAAAACGGGAATGTGCCCGCCCAAACAGCCAGCTTGGGAGTGCTTGCCCCTCAGCAACTTACCTTCGATCATCGCGGCACCACCGATACCGGTGCCCAAGGTCATCATGACGACATCGTCAAAGCCGCGGGCCGCTCCTGCGTACCATTCTCCTAGTAGAGCCAATCGCGCATCATTCTCAATGCGCAGCGCAAGACCGAGCGATTGCTGTCCCCAGGCGCCGAAGTCTACCTCGGTGGCATCATCGAATTTCTTGTTTGTCGAGACCACACGCCCAGCGCGTGAATCAACGAGGCCGGGGAACCCAACGGCGATACCCTGAAAATTGTCTGGAGAGAGAGACCGACCTTTCATCAATTTACGAAAGATTTCCGCCACTCCCGATAACACCGCGCGAATATTCGTTGCGCTGACGACATTCATGCTCTCGTGCGCCAGAATGCTCGCGTCTTCAACCAGACCGCAGCTAGCGTGCGTGCCCCCGATGTCGACAGCGAGTGCTTTCACAAGGATCTCCAAATGGTCAAAATCGCGTAGTTCTAGCGCTAGTTGGTAGTTCTGGCTCCGCGCCCGGAAATCGTATAGTTTTTCCCCTGGTAGCGAAGGTTGAGCAGCCGCGCATTCGCGTCGAAGTCCTTGAGTCGCGGATTGACGTCTACCCCATCGAACAAGGTCAGACTCGCGCCGAAAATGGTATCGATCACTAGGTCCGTAAATCCCCCACCGGCGATACAACACCAGTCGTTGATATACGGGGCATCGTTCGGGCATTTGCAGGCGGCCCCGTCCTCGAGCGGGAACACCGTTTCCACAAAATGCGCTTGTCCAATCGGTCCTTGATTACCCGCTTTGGCAAGGTTTTTTACCCACGCGGAAACCTTCGGCGAAGGGTCAATCCTGTACAAACCTTTCGCGGTCGCCGGCGGCCACGCGGCATACGCGCCCAGCCAACTGTGGTCCGGACGGATGTTCCAGGTCGCATCGGCATCATTCGGCGAGAGCGCGCGCATCCAGTACTCGCTATGCAGTTCATCCCAGAAGAAGCGTCTCATCTCTTCCTTTTGCGCCACGCTGAGATCCGTGACCATGTTGTCGAGCACGGAAAGGAAGTCATAGCAGTGGCGGACTTCAACGAATGAGCCGTCTGGCTGGCCGCACTGCCACCATCCTCGGCCTGCGACGTAAAGTTTTTTGTTGATTCGGCCGGCCAGTTCCATGGCTTCGGCGCGCAATTGAGACGCACGCAAGCGGTCTCCACGCCGATCGAGTAAATCGGCCACAAATCGCATGGAAGATACGTTGCCGGCGTTCATCCCCGCGGTTTCATGAAGGTACGTGCTTACCACCTCGAGCAGATTCTCGATCTTGCCGTAATCGCCCAAACCGTGCCCCTGCTTGTCGAGTTGCTTCCAAAACGTAGCATGCCTCACAAGATGGTCAAGAGTGCTGGCCTCACCCACGCGCTTATCGAGCCAAGCAAAGTCCCCCGTTACGCGCAGGTAATTCTCGGCGCAACGTACGATGGCCATGTCGTTGACCCCGTACCACGGCCCGACAGCTTCAGCGCTCACGTAGTCTGTCGCGAGGTGCTGGTGCATGTCTTGCAGGAGTGTCCCAGGGGAAACTGAGGGTAGGAAGGACATGACCTCCTAAAGTGATATAGGTCGTACCGTATTTCGAATCCGGAGAGGGCCGCCGGGCAAAGAGCAGGTTCTTGATACCCGCGTGGTAGAGCTGCCAAAGAGATTCATCCTTCGTTTCCAGTTGCGGGAGGTAACCGGAAAAATCGGAATTGCCCTCGGCGAAAGCAGCGCGCAACAAACTGTTGAAGTCGGCCTCGTTCTGGCGCACGGCCTGGGCAAAACTGGATTGGATCTCGTCATAGGTTGCCAGAGCCGCCTCGGCGTTGGCATCGACGGCATTTACATAATGAAATTCCTTGGTCTCCCGAGGCCCGAGTTGGACGTCCATCACGATCATCCGGCCGGACTCGAGCCGAGTTGCGGCCGGAGAAATGCCTTGAACGGAAACGGCTGGACTGTGCTGCGCCAGAAAGAGCAAGGCACCGCGATCCGCATTCCAGTGGATTGCGTTGTCCGCTTCTCCGGGCGAATTTACAAACCACGTAGCTGTTCTCTGGGCCACTGCGGCGCGCATGTCGAAACCCAGAGTGACGGTTCGCGATGTATCGCTTAGGTTTGTGACTCGAATTGACTGGGCCGCGGCCCGCCGCTTGGAAGGCATAAACGTTTCTGTGGTGAATTTCAGTCCGTCGACTGTAGAATCACGAACGAATCGATGCGGAAACCATTGGTAGGCAATCGTGTCTCCCCCGGGGGCATAGGACAACAAGAGCCGCCCGTTCAGGAAAAGTTCGCAGGTGAGCAAGAAACCCGGGCTCCACGGCGTGTCGGGCACTCCGCAACATGCGAAGGGCGGCAAGGATAAGGCGGTGATCCCTGAAACAGACTTTGACGCCTGCACATAGCCGTACTCGTTTTGCGTGGCCGGCGAATTGTAAAGATCGCGCCATGCGTGTACCAGGCGAGAACCAGCGAGATCGCGCACACTAGGAATGCTGGGCAACCCTCCGCCGACCGCCTGCCCGAGAGGTGACCCAGGCATTGCCGGGAGCGCGGTGGCCGCGATCCCCGCTTTCAGAAATGATCGCCGACTCCAATTGGCTGAAAACGATGAGCAATTCATCGCGGTCCCCTCAAATTGCACGCCAAGGGTACATCGATTACGTCCGTATCACCACAACGTACTTACGAATAGGACCAAAACGCACGTTTGAGTGAACGATTAGCGGGTAAATCGCGGGAGGGGCGACCCCACGCGGCAAAACCACGGAACAGCAGGGCGTTAGCGTGCGCCCGGCGTTAAAGCGAACTGTCGCGCAGTGGCCTGCAGCAATGCGGTAAGCGCTGAATCCCAATATTCCCAGGTGTGGCCACCGGCAGTTTCGTGATACTCGTGGGGCACGTTTTGAGAAGAAAGCTGCGCGGCGAGCGCGCGGTTCGTATCCAAGAAGAAATCCGCCGTACCACAAGCGAGATAAAAATACGGATACTCGTTGGCAGTATTCAGCAGCAGGAATATGTCATTTTGTTTGCGAGCATCATTTTTGGCGCTGCCAAATACCTCGACCAGCTTGGCGCCAAACTCTGGTCTCAGACGGTCGAGGTTCCGCGGAGCATTGAAGGCTCCACTCAGACTGCCAGAGAACGCGAACAGTTCCGGATGACGGATGGCGAGCTTGACTGCCCCGTACCCTCCCATCGAGAGGCCGGCTATCGCACGTCCGCGTTTTTCTCGTATGGTCCGGTATTTCGCGTCGATCTCGGAAATCAAGTCCTTGGTGATGTAGTCCTCAAACTTGTCGCGGGGCACGCTGGCGGAGTTGGTATACCAGGAATTATCCGCATCGGGCATGACGATCAGGAAAGATATCGTCTGGGCATAGCCCTCGATGCCGGTTCTTGTGTCCCAATTCTGGTAGTCGCCATAAAGCCCATGCAGCAGGTACAAGACTGCGAAACTGCTTCCGTTGGCGTAATCATGAGGCAGCAGCACCAGGTAGTGCATGTCCCGGTCAAGCGACGGGCTGTAGAAGATGGCTTCACGAGCGAAGGATTCTTTCGGGCTTTCTGGTGCTCGACTCGCGACAGCCTTCTGGGGGAAAGCAATCCGCGGAGTCGACAGCAGAAGAAACCAGCAAACAAGAACTTTTCCGGACATCCGTGTGCCTCTCTTCATCTTCGACCTGGTTGGCTTTCTTAGCGGTGGGAGGATCTACGAGAATCGGCCTGTCACTTGGGCAGATCGAGGATTACCACCGTCGGGCGATAGATATCCATGTTGGCCACCGTCTTGGACAACACCATCGAGTTGCAGGCGTAAGTCAAGACAAGCTTGGCATCGCCGAACTCAAGGTGTTCTTTCACCGCGTAACAAAATGTGTCTTTGTCGTAGCCAGAGGTGGCGGCCTTCATTTCCGGAAACTCATAAATCGTTTGGGCCGCGGACCACGGCCCTAGCGGTGAGTCTGCTGAACGCGCAACGGCACGCGCGGGCGGAAACTCGGGCCCGGTCGAGACCGCGATCCATTTGTGAATCGAGGGATGGAAGCGAACCGACATTTCGCTAATCGGTTGGTCGATGAGATGCATCGCATCCTCGTGCGGTAAGCCGGAAGTCCATTGGCCGTCGCTTCTGAGATATTCCCAGGCGGAGAATGGCGCGACCACCTGGTTCGGCGGAATACGCATCGCGGTCATATAACCGCGTCCCTCGCCTTCGCTCACTTGCGTGTACCAAATGAGGTAGTTGCCCTCCCTCAGGATGGACACGCCGGTCCACAGCCGGGCGCCAGTCAGATCCTCGATCGCGATGTCCCACTGATCGGGAGGTACCTGCCAGTTGGCAATCGTGGCCAGCTTCGTACCGGCGATTTCGAACCCAAATGCGTCGTTCGATTTCGCGCCCGGTTTGTTGCGCACCGCAAGAAGGGCAACGTAAAGAGTCTTTCCCTCCACAAAACCATCGAGCGGCCAGTACCAGAGATCATCCGTTCCGGTGTCAAAAAACGAACGCGGCGCGGGGGCGCCCTTTTGGCGCCAAAAATACTGCAGGGTGCATTTGCTCCGCCGCTCGCAAAGTGAAATTGCAACACTGTTGCGTACCATGGTTTTCGCTTGGCTGCGAAGTCTGGCGTCTTCGCCAGCGACGAATGTATCGCCAAAGAGCCACAGGCTCTTGCCTGGCGCCAAGGGAACCGAATAAGCGTCATCTGCTCCAAGCCAGCCATGGGTGTATTGGAACTCTGGAAGGAGGGTTTCCTCCTTGCGGTCGTTTGGTTTCGCCAGCGGCGGAACCAGTCCGAAAACCGTTCCGAACAGCAAAAGCCGTGTAAGGAGGTTTCGTTTTGCTCTCACGGGTTGCTCCAGAAAATCGCCCCCGGAGCGTGCCGAGGCATTTTGCGATCTCCAATTTCAAACCCGGATGACTTCAATCTCGGCCTCTTCAAAGGGTGCCACCATCTCATCGGTCGCGCCGGAATCGGTAACAAGAACGTCCAGTTCACTGGTCGCACAGATACGCCAACCCGCTATAATTCCAAACTTGCTGTGATCGACGACCGCCACCTTCTTCTGCGCACGCTTCACCATGGTGGCATTGAGCTGGGCTTCTTCCGGGTCGTAGCAGCTGATCCCCGATTTCGCGTCGATCCCGTCCGCGCCTATAAATAGGACATGAATCATCACCCGAGCGAGGCTCTGCGCGGCTGTCGGACCGACGAGCGAAAACCAGTCGCCGTGCAGGCGGCCACCTGTAACGTAGATATCCAGATCCTTGCGCTTGGATAGCTCCATGGCCACATTGACTGTACTCGTGACCACCGTGATGTCGTGGTTGAGAGGCAGCCCGCGAATTACTTCCGTCGTCGTGGTACCGGGAGTCAACGCGATGATGTCTCCCTTCTTGACAAGCCCTGCTGCGCTTCTTCCTATTCTCCGTTTTTCTTCCGCGAACTTTTCCAGCTGCGCCTGGAAGGAACGATCGTTGCGAAATGGCTCGTAGAAAAACGGTTGGATCGAGACTGCGCCTCCGTGCGTTCTGCGCAACAAACCTCGTGTTTCGAGGGTGTCGAGATCGCGTCGCACCGTGACATGGGAAACCTGGAGTTGCTTGCTGAGTTCTTCGACGGAGACGGAGCCGGATTTCTGCAGAGCCGTAAGGATCGCTGCCAGCCTGGCCTGCTGCCGGTCGGAGCCGTCGGCGGTGCCGCTTCCAGAATCGCTGCTGTCGCGCGTAGAGCGCCGATAATTTCGGCTTGGTTTGATCACGAGTTCCGTCCCGAAACGAGAAGATTCCGTTCGCCACTCCAAACGAGGCTGCGAAGTACGATCGTATCCCTTTGCCACTTGTATCTGAAACGAATTCCGACTTTGAAACGCCCCTGGCACGCGCGCCATTCAAAATACGTTTCGCGCCAGAGGTCGCTGGCTCGCTCCCCGTCATGCCCCCGCAAGACCTTTTGCATCGGAGCGCTCGAACATCGGTACTTGACACATATCGGCCAATAAGGATACTTTCCACTTACGATTATAAGTTAAACGAAAGTCAAATCGAAAGCAGCGAATTGGGGAGGTCAGCACAATTGCGAAACTCCGATGGCTCGTTTCCTCAAGAGTCCGTGCTCGACCGGCACCACCCGCGGGCGATGAGCGCCCGGGCAAACGTCTCCAGCATTCAAAATTGAGTCTGCCACGTGACGCTACGAACCTCTAACTACGACAAATTTCCCTTCATCTCAGCTGCCAGCTCCTCTTCAGAAACATGGGTGGGTTGGCCCGCGATTTTAGAACGAGTGAAAGCGGTGGTCGCTGAGCGCTCCTCTGTAGTTTGCGTCGAGTGCTACCCGGGTGCGTTCGAACATTCGATCAGACGGGCCTTTGAGGAAGGGTTGCGTCCTTCGCAAGTGATCTATGCTCCGGAGCTTCTTAAAGAGTCGCGAGAGATCGACGAGATGCTCAAAGGCGTCTTGGGCGACGACCCAGTTTTTGGGCGAATGAGCGAGATTAGCCTCAAGGAGTTCTTTGACCCGGAAAAATTGCAACGGGCCAGAGAGATGTCCGCAAACTGGGCCGTGGGTTTGCTGCTTATCGTGGGGGTTGGCGCTTCGCTCGTAAATCCCCGAGCAGATCTCCTGGTATATGCGGATATGGCCCGATGGGAAATTCAAGGGCGCCAGCGCCGCAATGAGATCGCCAACCTCGGAAGCGAGAATTTCAACGAAAGTCCCAGCCTGAAATACAAACGGGCCTTCTTTGCAGATTGGCGTGCTGCGGATCGTCTTAAGAAGAACCTCCTCGGCAAAATCGACTTCTTTCTGGATACCAACGGCGCGACCCCGAAAATGGCCACCGGCCGGGCAGTGCGAGAGGGACTAAAGCGCGCCGGACATTCCCCCTTCCGGGTGGTTCCGTACTTTGATCCGGGGCCATGGGGTGGGCACTGGATGGAAGAAGTTTGCGACCTTCCGAAGGACGCCCCGAACCATGCCTGGTGTTTCGATTGCGTTCCGGAAGAGAACAGTCTGCTTCTTGCCTTTGGCGGGGTTCAGATTGAACTGCCGGCCATCGATCTCACTCTTTTTCAACCTCGGGAACTGCTCGGCGACATCATTTATTCCAGATTTGGCCCGGAGTTTCCCATCCGCTTTGACTTTCTCGACACCATGGGCGGCGGCAATCTCTCTTTACAGGTGCATCCGCGGACGGAGTACATTCGGCAGCACTTCGGCATGGCCTACACGCAAGACGAAAGTTATTACCTGCTCGATGCTGCCGAGGACGGTTGCGTGTACCTCGGAGTAAAAACGGGAGCTGATCGCGAAGCCATGACGCGAGACCTGCGCGCGGCGCAAAGCGGCGGCATTGCTTTTCCCGCTGAAACGTATGTCAACAAATTCCCCGCGCGGAAACACGATCACTTTTTGATTCCTGCCGGTACGATTCACTGTTCGGGGAAGAACAGTATGGTCCTCGAGATCAGCGCCACACCGTACATCTTCACGTTCAAACTCTGGGATTGGGACCGTCTCGGGCTGAATGGTCTGCCTCGGCCGATTCACCTTGACTATGGCATCGCCAATATCGCCTGGGAACGCGACACCGATTGGGTCCGGCGGGAGTTAATCAATCGCATTGAACTTCTCGACAAGAACGATGGATGGCGGGAAGAGCGAACGGGACTTCATGGGCTCGAGTTCATCGAGACTCGCCGGCGTTGGTTCGCCAAGAGCAACAGCCACAATACGCAGGGCACCGTGAATGTGTTGAACCTGGTGGAGGGAAGGGAAATTACGGTTGAAAGTCCCACCGGAGTCTTTGATCCGCTGGTCGTGCACTATGCGGAAACATTTATCGTTCCCGCGGAAGCAGGCGCGTACACGATTCGGCCGAGCGGAGAATCCGAGGGGAAAGAGTGCGCAACGATCAAGGCCTTCGTGCGTGACACCTAGTCCAAAGGCCGCAGAAGCCGGCCCGTCGTTTTTACGGAAATTCCGGTCAGCGTGAAGTGCAGTCGGCGTGACCACCGCAGGGGTGCTTATGGATACACCAGCCGCGCGTAGCGAAATCAAAGCTGGCGGGTCAAGTTCGCAGTCTTTGGGTTATGTAATCCTGTTATCCACGATCACCGCGATTTCGGGGTTCCTCTTCGGTTACAACACCGCGGTGATTAATGGAGTGTTGCTCTTTCTCCGCCGCCAGTTCGCGCCTTCCGATCTTGACGCCGAGATCGTCGCGAGCGCTATCCTCGTCGGCGCGCTGCTCGGTGCCGCCGCGGCAAGCATCATCGGCGATCGTTATGGACGGAAGAAGTCTCTTATGTTTTCCGCGGTGTTGTTTACGATCTCGCCGTTAATGGCCGCGAGCGCGAGCACCGTCGGGCTTTTTTCCGCGGCGCGCCTTCTTGGGGGGCTCGCCATCGGGCTTGCATCCGTTCTTACTCCCATCTACATCGCGGAAATATCTCCTTCAAAACACCGTGGCGCTTTGGTCTCGCTGAACCAGCTCGGAATTGTGATCGGTATCCTCGTGGCTTACCTTGCCGGATGGGGGCTCTCTGGTCTCGGGGAAAACAGTTGGCGGTGGATGTTGGCAGTTGCGGCCCTGCCGTCTGTCTTGTTTTGCGGCGGACTATTTGCCGTACCTGAGAGTCCGCGGTGGCTCATCGCCCGGGGCCGGCAGGCCGAAGCCCTGCGAACCTTGCTACGGCTTATCGGAGAAAAGGCGGCTGCGGAGGAAATTCGGACTGTAGTGATCGCCAGCGCCGGCGAAGAAGGCTCTTGGAGTGAAGTGTTCTCTCCTGACATGCGCAAGCGCCTTAGGCTGGGTATGTTGCTGGCGCTTTTCTCGCAGATCACCGGCGTCAACGCCGTTTTGTATTACGGCTCCGTCATCATCCGCGAACACTTCCCCGGCCAGTCGACCGGAATGGCGTTGGCGTCCAACGTAGTTATCGGCGTCGTGAACTTGATTGCGACCATTGTCGCCATGATCTTCCTCGACCGCTGGGGCCGCCGCGTGATTCTGATGACTGCCAGCGGAGGGATGGCGCTGGCATTAGCCAGCCTGGTGATAGGCCTGAACGTGCAAGGCGCTCCGCCATCTCTCATGCTCGTGAGCATCCTGCTATACGTTGCGTTTTTTGCCTTTGGAATGGGGCCCGGACCCTGGCTGATCATTTCCGAGATCTTTCCGACCAAGGTGAGAGGGCGGGCATCCTCCGTCGCCACCTCTACCCTTTGGGCCGGCGCTCTACTCGTGACCTTTACTTTTCTTGGCCTCGTCAATGCCCTGAAACTCTCGGGCACATTCGCCGTTTTCGGGACGCTCTCTTTTGTTTGCTTCCTGTATGTGTGGAAGGCCGTCCCGGAAACAAAGGGACGGACGCTCGAACAAATCCAGGAGTCCTGGAGCAAACAGTGATGCAATTCAATCGCCGCAAGTTCCTTGAAGGGTGCGCTCTTTCAGGCGCAGCCCGGGCAGCCATTCCGAAGCTCAGGGCCTTGGGATTCCGCGAACAAGCTCAAGCCGTCACGAGTGAAAGACCGGCCGTAGACTTTCGCTATGCTCCTCGTCTGTCTCAGGCCACGATCTGCTTTCCGGACGATCCGAGGAAATCGCTTGTAGGCCAAGCCGGAGATCTTCGCTATGACTTCGGCAAAGCGCAGCTCGCGGGGGGCGAAGATTTTGCCACCGTGTGCATGTTTTCCTTGGCGGGAATGCAGGACGACCGAATTGTGCGCCAGTGGTTGGAAGACCCGCATCTCCCCATCGTCCATACCTTGATCGAACGCCCCGCAGCGAGTCTCGAACTGACAGCATTCGCCAGCCGGCACGCCAAAGAGGGGCGGGTCGACAACGTACTGCTCACGATTTCACCCAAACAGTCGAAAGTGGCTGCCATTCCACGTTTACACGTGCGGACCTGCCGGAGATTGCAGCAGATCACTGGCCCCCCGAACGTGGCGGTGAACGATGCGGATACGAGCACGCTTTTTCTCGTGGCCGCGAAAATGGGATCGACCGCGGACTTCGCCCAGTTTTGGGAGGAAGGCGGTTATACGTTGTATTTACCGCACGGCGAAGCCGCGCCTGACGAACCGTTGCGCTACTTCGTGCGTTTTCCCCAGGAAAACCAGTCCGTCGACCTGTTGGCTGAAATGCTGCATGAGCCTGACGCTTTAATCGATGAAGTTCGTGAATTCTGGAGGCAGTGGAGGCCATTCGGAAGCGTGGCCTGGAGTTACCCCGGAAAGCACGGCGAATTTCTGATTGCCTGCGCACGAAACATTCAGCAGGCCCGGGAGATGAAAGACAGCAGGCTGGTATTTGAAGTCGGGCCGACGATGTATCGCAATCTCTGGATTGTGGACGGCAATTTTCTTCTTGAGGCCGCCCGCTACCTCGGATACGACAAAGAAGCCGACGAAGGTCTGCTTGCGGAGTGGGCCAAACAATTGCCCTCAGGGCAGATTGTAGCCGGCGGTGGCGGTGAACATTGGAAAGACACCGCCATCGCTATTTTCACCCTCGTCAGGCAATGTGAGCTGAAGCAAAGCTGGCAACCGTTCAAGGACCTCGAGCCCGACGTGCGGCGGGCCATTGATTTCCTCGCGCAGTTACGCCGCCGGGCGCGCGAGGGCGACAGTGTGAACGGGCGCTATGGCCTGCTGGCCCCGGGTTTCGCGGACGGAGGAATCGGGGGAGTGCGGTCGGAATTCACGAACACGGTTTGGGCTCTTGCCGGACTGAAAGCCGCTCTTCAAGCGGCAGAACGTCTGGGCATGGATTTCGGAACCACGCGCAACTTCTACGAGGAACTGCGGGCTTCTTTTCTCGGTGCCGCGAAACGGGAGATGGTCAAGCATCCCAAAGGATTTCAATATTTGCCCATGCTCGCTCACGATGACCCCGCATGGAAGGATCCGGATCCGTGGAATCGCCCGCGACCACAAACCGCGCAATGGGCGTTTTCGCATGCCATTTTCCCGGGTCTTGTTTTCGACAAAAGCGACCCCATCGTTCGCGGTCACATTGCCCTTCTGCAAGAATCTACGCAGGAAGATGTTCCAGCGGAAACCGGCTGGCTGTGGCATGAGAGCATTTGGAACTATAACGCTTCGTTTGCGGCCCACGTTTATCTCTGGGCCGGCCTCGAGGATTGGGCGGAGAGAACTTTCCGCGGATTCCTCAATCACGCTTCGCCGCTCTATTGCTGGCGCGAAGAGCAGCCTTTGCAGCAGGCGCTCGTGGGGCAGGACTGGGGCGACATGCCGCACAATTGGGCCAGTGCAGAGTGCGTGCGCTATTTGCGGCACATGCTGCTCCTTGAAGACGGATCATGTATGCGATTGCTCGGTGGGGTAGCCAGGAACATCAGCCATGGCCAGACATTCAGCTTGAAGCAGAGTCCAACTCGATTTGGGCGGGTGACGCTCGAACTCGAACCGCTCGACCGCGGTAAAGGGTGGAAGCTGGATTTTGCACTGGCTCCGAGCGAGACGCCGGAGAGGGTTGAACTTCCCGCCCAACTTGGGCCCCTCAGATTCGACCAAATCTTCGGTGGAAAATTTGAAATAGAAGACTCCAGAGTTTCGATCGATCCTCGCGCACGCCAGTGGACGGCGTTTTGGCGCTGAAGCGAAACCATCCAGCCGCATAAGCCCGCACTGCGCAACCCCGCAATCCGCTAAGCCCTTTATTTACTTTTGCATCCGAAGGGATTCCCGCGGCCGGACGGACGTGCCGCCCCTCCGCCAAGTTGTGTTTATGCGTAAAACGCACAATGTTGCGACCGTTTGAGCGCTAAAAATGCAAAATTGTGGTTGACTGCATGCAAAGAGCGGGCTTAACATGCGGCATCTCGAAGTGAGAAGCCAAGGATTTCATGGTTCCGAATAGAAAGAGGTCAGCAATGATCGGTCTGCGATCTGTAGCCGCTTTTTTGCGGCGCATGCTACTGGCGGTTGGTTTTCTCGTGTTGAGTTCGGCTTGGGCTCACGCGCAGTTCGACTCCGGCACGATCACCGGTCGGGTAACCGACCCGTCCGGAGCCGCGGTTGCTCACGCCACCGTCACCGTGACGAATGTCGCGACTTCGTTCGAGAAAGTCGTGAAGACCGATGCTGGCGGGGATTTCACCGTTTCCGCCTTGCCGTTTGGAAACTACGTTATCTCCGCGGCCGCGAGTAACTTCGCGGAAGCCAAAAGCCAAACCATTGCGCTGAACGTGGGGGCGACGGTACAAGTGAACCTGGCACTGACGTTACAGGTCATCGAAGAAAAGATTGAGATCACCGGTACGGCCACCACCGTTGACACGAGCTCGAGCACGGCGGGTACCACGCTGAACGCCAACCAGATCAGCAATCTTCCCATCAACGGACGAGACCTCATGGATTTCCTCGAGATTGCCCCTGGCTCGGTCGGTTCAACCGGCGTCTTCCAGGGGAGCGTGAACGGTCAGGAGAACTTCTTCACCGGGCTGAATGTCACGGTTGACGGCCAAAATGCAACCCGGGGCGATGTGAATGGATTCAGCGAAACGGAAGGCAATGAGCAGGCCCGCCTCACACGGGCGAGTGTGGACAGCGTTCAAGAGATCAATTTCGCCAACAGCGGTTACAGCGCCGAAGTCGGGCACTCCCTCGGTCCGCAGATGAATATCGTCACCAAGGGTGGCACCAACGATTTCCACGGCACTCTATTTGAGTTTTTTCGCAACGACGTTCTGGACGCCAACGATTATTTCGCCAATTCGCTGACCGCGCCGAAGCAACCCCTGAGGATGAATCAGTTTGGCGGGAACCTTGGGGGACCTATTGTTAAGAAGAAGCTCTTCTTCTTTTTCAACTACGAGGGAATCCGCCAACGGACCACCGCAATTAATTCTCTCTACGAAGTTCCGAGCGCCTACGTCCGATCACAATTTGTGCCCGCGATGCAACCGGTATTGGCCCAGATGGCACCTTTGCCCGCGGGCTGCACGGCGATTCCGGCACCCGCCTCCTGCGCCGTTCCAAACACCATCGACACGACCAATCCCGCCGGGGGGGCCGATCTCGTCTATGATCCAGCAGCTCTGCCAACGACTTTGAGTGAAAATAGCGGATCGATCAGGCTCGATTACAATCTGTCAGACAGCGATCGCCTGTTCTTTCGCTACAACATCGACGATTCCCTCACGGATCAAACCATTGGATTGAACTTAGGCCAGGTGACCCCGCTTTACTTGCGGACGCAACTAGGCAAGCTCGATGAAACTCACACTTTCAGTTCGACACTGCTCAATGAATTCAGTGTGGCGATAAACCGCTTCTATTCTGATACGAATTCGAATACTCCGACGCCACTGACGGGATTTTCTGGGTTCTTTACCAACCTGGGCGCGCTGCCCGGACCAAATACCTTCAATCAGGTCACTCCCTTCACGGTCTTTGAAGTGTTCGACAACGTGACGAAAGTAGTTGGACCGCACACGCTGCGCTTTGGCACACAGATTCGGGCCAACCGGCTGAACGAGTTTCTTCGTCCCACGCAAACCTTTGACTTTGGCAGCTTCGCCAGCCTCGAGCAGGACCAGCCCTTTGTTTTGCAAAAGATCGGTTTCCCGGGATTCGTCGGGGTGCGCGATTCGAACTGGGATTTCTACGTGCAGGACGATTGGAAGGTGAACCGTAAACTGACCCTGAATCTTGGCTTGCGCTACGACTACAACACGGTGTGGCGCGAGGGGCACGATGAGCAACAAAACTTCGACTATGCGACGCAGTCGTTTCTCCCCGCCACGGATGCCCCCTATCACGCGCCGGGCAAAGATTTCGCCCCACGCATCGGCCTGGCCTACGATCCGTTTGGCGAGGGAAAAACCGTCATCCATGCCTATGGCGGAATGTTTTACAATCCGATGCATTTCGGCATTGGACTCGTCGGCAACTTGCCCGCCTATGAAA
>JBEKSZ010000065.1:0-26060 GCA_049516615.1 Candidatus Acidiferrum sp.
GGGAACAGTCAAGGCTCGTTAGAAATGTCCCCTTTCGGGGTGTTTTCTGTTGCTCGTTCGTTTCGCGGGTCTTGTCGGCAGCGGAGGCCTGCGCCGCGCTTTAAATCAGTTGAGGTTGAGGGCGCCCGAATAGGCTACGCGGGCTTTACCGGAATCGGAGCGCTCGATGCGCCCGATGCGGAAGAATTTTTCGCGCCGCCTTTTCAAGTCGGTTTCGACGGATTTTACGCTGGCGGCGGGAACCACCAGTATCATGCCCACGCCCATATTGAAGGATTGCAGCAGTTCGTCGGTGTCGATTTCGCCGAGCTTGGCGAGATACTTAAAGATCGGAGGCACGGGCCAGGAATCCAGGTCGATTTGTGCTTTGACCCCCGTGGGCAGGACCCGCGGCAGATTTCCGGGGATGCCGCCACCCGTGATGTGCGCGAGGGCCGACAGCCAACCCCTGGCCACAATGTTTTTGAGCGCGGGAGCGTAACAGAGGTGGGGTTTGAGGAGTTCGGCGCCAATTTTATTGCCGACTTCGGGGACATAGCTGTCGGGCTTGATTTTGGCGATGTCAAAAATGAGTTTGCGCGCGAGCGAGTAGCCGTTGGTGTGCAGTCCGGCCGACGGCAAAGCGATCAAAGCATCGCCGGGCTTGGCAGTTTTGCCGGTGAGAATTTTGCTGCGGTCGACAACGCCCACGATGAAGCCGGCCAGGTCGTATTCGCCGGGCTGATAAAACCCGGGCATCTCCGCGGTTTCTCCACCGATCAGTGCGCAGCCAGCTTTGCGGCAGGCGCGGCTCATGCCTTCAACGAGCTGCTCGACGACATCGGGATCGAGTTTGCCCATGGCCAGATAATCGAGAAAAAAAAGGGGCTCGGCGCCCTGCACGAGAATGTCGTTGATGCAATGGTTGACCAGATCGCCGCCCACGGTGGAGTGGACGTTGAGGGCCATGGCCACTTTGAGCTTGGTGCCCACACCGTCGGCGCTCGAGACCAGCACGGGATCCTTCCACTTCTTAATGTCCAAGCCAAAGAGCGCGCCAAAACCGCCGATGCCGCCGAGGACGGCGGGCGTAAAGGTGCGGCTGGCGTGGTGCCGGATGCGCTGTTTGGCGTCGTCGGCGACGGCGATATTTACACCTGCATCGGAGTATTTCATGAAGAGCTTAGAGATCCATTTCCCTTGCGGCTTTTTTTTCTTTTAAACTGCGCGCCAGCTCCGGGCGGACTGGGCTTGGTCAACGCCGCGGCAGGAGCGGGAGGCCATCTTCGGGCGCACTCCCCGGTGCAACAAGTCCGCCCCGGCGCACTACCACAGCAACCTAAAAGGTGCGAAAGAGCCGGTTCCAGCGCACCGTGCTCGGATGCAGAAGCGCGTTGGCGTAGGCAAAAAAACGTTCGCGAATTTCACCAGTTTCCCAGGCGTCCGGCGAAGCGTTAAGAGACATGTAGATCATTACCGGCGTGCCGATGAGATTCTGCCTGGGCATGCAGCCCCAGAAGCGGCTGTCCATGGAGTTGCTGCGGTTGTCGCCCATGACGAAATAGCAATGCTCGGGGATCAGGTAGGGATACTTAAGGTCTGGAGCGCCCACGGGATTTTGCCCGGGCGGAGCGGGCTCGCTCGGGCCGGTGGTGTAGGGTTCGACCAGCCGGTGCCCGTTAATCCACACCGAGCCGTCGCGAATGTCCAGCGACTCGCCGGGGAGGCCGATCACGCGCTTAACGAAGTCCGGCTGATCCGGGGCGTAAGGCGGCTTGAAAATTACGATTTGCTCGCGCTTGGGGTTGCGCCACAGCGGCATGTGGATGCTGGTGAACGGTACGCCCGCGTCGTAGCCGATGCGGCTCATAATCAGGTGGTCGCCGATGAGCAGGGTGTTTTGCATGGAGCCGGAGGGGATTACCCGCGCCTGCCCGATGGTGCCGTTGATGAGCAGAAATACCAGCGCGACCCAGAACCAGGCGATGATTTCGCGCTGAATTTTTGTGCCGACGGGGAGCTTGGCTTCCTCGGCTTCTTGCTGTTTGCGTTTCTCAGACTTCACGTTCCACCGTTACGGGCCTTTCTGTTTGCGGCATGCCGCCGGAGGTATCGCGCATGCCGATTCCCAGTGTGCCATTTCCGCTGCCTTCGCGCACTTCGAGTTGCACAAGATCGGTCGGATAGTTCCCGGTGTAGCAGGAGGTGCAGAAGGTGCCGGCATCGTCACTGATGGCCTGGCGGAGGGCGGGAAGCGAAACATAGCCGAGGGAGTCGGCACCGAGGAAGCGGCAAATTTCTTCTGGCGTGTTCGAGGAGGCGATCAACTCTTCCTTGGTGGGCGTGTCCACGCCGTAGTAACAGGGGGAGATGGTCGGCGGGCAACTGATGCGCACGTGAACTTCCTTGGCGCCGGCTTCGCGGACCATGCGCACGATTTTGCGGCTGGTGGTGCCACGCACGATGGAGTCGTCGACGAGGATGACACGCTGGCCTTCGATGAGGCCGCGCACGGGATTGAGTTTCAGCTTTACCCCGAAGTTGCGGATGGCTTGGGAAGGCTCGATGAAGGTGCGGCCAATGTAGTGATTGCGAATGAGACCGAGGTGAAAGGGAATTTTGGATTCGAGCGAATAGCCGACGGCTGCGGGAACGCCGGAGTCCGGGACGGGCACAACGATGTCCGCGGCGACGGGATGTTCGCGGGCCAGCACGCGGCCGAGGGCTTCGCGGCTGGCGTTGACGGAGCGCCCGAAAATGATGCTGTCCGGCCGCGCGAAATAGACGTGCTCGAAAATGCAATGCTGATGAGGCTTCTCGGGCGCGAAATGAATGGACTCGATGCCGGATTTGGAGATGCGCACCATTTCGCCGGGCTCGATTTCGCGCACGTATTGCGCGTTGAGGAGATCGAAGGCGCAGGTTTCCGAGGCCACCATCCAGGTTTCCGGGTGGCCGTCCGCGGCGGGCAGTTTGCCAAGGACCAGGGGACGGAAACCGCGGGGATCGCGCACGGCGTAAAGTTCATCGGGCGTAAGGACCAGAAGCGAGTAGGCGCCTTCGACTTGATTGAGCGCGTCGCCAAGCGCGCCGGAAAGATTGCGGGCTTGCGAGCGGGCGATCAGGTGAACGATGACTTCGGTGTCGCTGTTGGTTTGGAAGATGGATCCGCGATGTTCGAGTTTGCGGCGCCACTCGGCGGCGTTGGTGAGATTGCCGTTGTGGCCCAGGGCGATTTTGCCTTTGTTGCAATCGACCATGATGGGCTGGGCGTTCAGTAAGGCTTTGTCGCCGGCGGTCGAATAGCGCGTGTGCCCGATGGCCATGTCGCCGGGAAGCTGGGCGAGAACGCCGGGGACGAAAATCTCTTCGACTTCGCCCATGGCGCGGTGGGCGTGCAGCTCGCCGCCGGCGCTCGAGACGATGCCGGCGGATTCCTGGCCGCGATGCTGCAGGGCGTAGAGCCCGAGGTAGGCGAGGTTGGCGGCTTCGGGGTGGCCGAAGACGCCGAACACGCCGCATTCGTCGTGGAAGTGATCGTCGGCGTAAAAGATTTGTCGTCTCATTGCGCTTTGAGCTTGCGTTCGAGCGAATTGGCCCAGACATCGCGCAGCGAATCGATGGGGGAATCGATGACTGTGCGCCCTTTACATTCGATGCGCAGCGCGGAAACCTGACTCACTTGGCCAATTTCCCGGGCGCTGACACCGTATTGTCGCGCAGTTGCGAGAACGGCGGCAAGTTGATCGGGGGCTACGCTGAGGACGGCGCGAGCGCCACGTTCAGAAAAAAGAGACTGCTCGGCGGAAGAAGAATCGAAGTCCATGGTGACACTTGCGCCAAAGCTCGGCACGGCGTGCTGCGCCCCCGGACGAGACGCTTCCGAGGCGAAGCAGGATTCGGCAATGGTGACGGCCAGACCGCCGTCGCTGATGTCATGAGCGGATTGAAGCGCCGATTGTTCTGCGAGAGCTACTAGGCAATCGATCAAACGCTTCTCGGCGGCCAGGTCAATAGCCGGCGGTTCGCCGGCGACAATGCCGGCGATGGCTTTGGCGTATTCGCTCGAGGAAAATTCGCGCGCCGCGTCCTCGCGCGGGCCAGCCTCTCTGGATTTCCCTTCACCCGGCGCGCCGTCCAGCAGCAGAATGCGATCGCCCGCGGCGCGAAAGGCAAGTTTCACGACTTTCGAGGCGTCGTCCAAAACGCCCAGTACGCCGATCACGGGCGTAGGATAAATCGACTGGCCCAGGGTTTCATTGTAAAAGCTGACGTTGCCGCCGGTGATGGGCGTAGCGAGGGCATGGCAGGCTGCGCTTAGACCGTCGATGACCTCGCTGAATTGCCACATCACCGCGGGCTTTTCCGGGCTGCCGAAATTGAGGCAGTTGGTGGCCGCAATGGGGCGCGCGCCGGTGGCGGCGACGTTGCGCGCGGCTTCCGCAACCGCGTGCATGGCCCCTACGCGGGGATTTAAGTAGCACCAGCGGCCGTTGCCGTCCGTCGAAAGCGCGAGTGCGCGCATCTTGCCGGCATTGTGGGCGTTTCCCGACTCTTTAATGCGCACCACCGCGGCGTCAGCCGCGCCGGGAGCGGCCAGGGTGTTGGTGCGCACCATGGTGTCGTACTGTTCGGTGATCCAGCGCTTGGAAGCGATCGCCGGGGAGGCTAGCAGCCTGGCGAAGTTTTCTGTGAGGTTGGTGCCTTCCGGCGCCAAGAGGAACCAATTCGCGGCCGTCTCATTGCGCCTGGCTTCGGGGGCCAGCGGGCGCTCGTAGACCGGGCCTTCTTCGGCAAGCGGGTGCGCGGGAATTTCCGCGACCACTTGACCGTGGTTCTTGACGCGCAGCAGACCGCCGTCCTGGACTTCACCGACGACCACCGCGTCGAGCCCCCATTTCTTGAAAACCTCGAGCACTTCCCGCTCGCGGCCCGCTTCCGCAACCAGCAGCATGCGTTCCTGCGATTCGCTCAGCATGATTTCGTACGGCGTCATGCCCGTCTCGCGCTGCGGGACCTGAGCCAAATCGATTTCGATCCCCGTGCCGCCGCGCGAAGCCATCTCCGTCGTCGAACAGGTAAGCCCGGCCGCGCCCATATCCTGAATCGCGACAATCGCGCCCGTGCGCATGGCCTCGAGGCACGCTTCCAGCAATAATTTTTCAACGAAGGGATCGCCCACCTGCACGTTGGGTCGCTTCTGCTGCGATTCCTCGGTGAATTCGGCGGAGGCCAGCAGCGACGCGCCATGAATGCCGTCGCGCCCGGTCTTGGCGCCGACATAAATCACCGGGTTGCCGAGGCCCTTGGCTTTGGCGAGAAAAATCTCTTCCTTTTTCGCGATGCCGAGGGCCAGGGCATTGACCAGCGGGTTCTGCGAATAGCAAGGCTCGAAGCACACTTCCCCGCCAACCGTCGGCACGCCAAAACAGTTTCCGTAATTGGCCACGCCGCGAATTACCCCGTCAAGAATGCGGCGGTTCTTGGCGGCATCCTCGCTCGACGTGCCTGGCCCGGGAAGGATTTCGCCAAAACGCAGCGAATCGAGAATGGCGATGGGCCGCGCGCCCATGGTGAAAATATCGCGCAGAATCCCGCCCACACCGGTCGTCGCGCCCTGAAAAGGTTCGACGTAACTTGGATGGTTGTGCGATTCAATCTTGAATGCGGCCACCAGGCCGTCGCCGATGTCCACCACGCCGGCATTTTCTCCCGGCCCCTGCACCACGAGTTTTCCGCGCGTGGGCAGGCGCTTCAGATGCACTTTGCTGGACTTGTACGAGCAGTGCTCGCTCCACATCACGCTGAAAATGCCGAGCTCGGTGATGTTCGGATCGCGCCCCAGAATCTTCAATACGCGCGCGTACTCACCCGCCGTCAAGCCATGCTCTGCCGCAATTTCCTGGGTGACTTTGATTTCCGTGCTGGCGGTAGCCATGGAGGACTAGAATTTGCTCCCCTGAAAGAAAATCAAGCGGTGGCCCTGGCCGCGCCGACCAAGGCTTCGATCATGGAATGAAAAATCACCAGGCCATCGGCGGAACCGAGCGAAGCTTCGACGGCGCGTTCCGGGTGCGGCATCAGCCCAGCCACATTGCGCTCGCGATTGCAGACACCGGCGATATTGTGCAGCGAGCCGTTGGGATTTCCCGCGGCGTCGTCCCCTCCGTCGGCGCTCGTGTAGCGAAACAGCACCTGACGGTTGCGCTCCAGCTCCTCGAGCGCGGCTTCCTCGAGCGTATAGTTTCCATCATTGTGGGCAATGGGAATTTTCAGAATTTGCCCGGAACGCGCGGCGCCGGTGAACGGCGTATCCCGGGCTTCCACGCGAATGTGCACGTGCCGGCAGATATAGCGAAGGCCGGCGTTGCGCATCACCGCGCCGGGAAGCAATCCGGCTTCGAGCAGAATCTGAAAACCGTTGCAGATCCCCAGGACCGGGCCGCCCGATTTCGCAAATTTCGCCACCGCCTTCATCACCGGGGAAAAACGCGCAATGGCCCCCGTGCGCAGGTAATCGCCGTGCGCAAAACCGCCGGGGAGAATCAGCGCGTCGCAGCCAGACAAATCTTCGCTCTGGTGCCACAGCAATTCGACAGGCTGTTTGAGGACCTTGCCTACGGCGTAGAACGCGTCGTGGTCGCAGTTGGAACCGGGAAAGACCACTACTCCAAATTTCATGCGCGGAGCTCCTCAAAATGGCGTCCGGATTAAGCAGTTTATCACAAGGGCCTCGCCCCCGGGCCGCGCACGGGCGGCGCACAACGCGTTACGCGCACCCGCGCTAAGCGCCCGGCTTTTCCGGTCCTCCGATTTGGTCCATCACGGTGATGAAATGCTGCGGCGCGCCGTCTGCGGAGCGCAGCACCGCGACCATGACGCGAATCCACACGCCCTTTCCGCTCTTGTGGATGTACTTTTTTTCGCGCTGAACGGCACTGACTTCTCCGGAGATCAGGCGCCGCACCTGTTTCCAGTCCTCTTCGAGATATTCCGGCGCGGTAAGGTTTTCAAATTTCAGTTCCAGAAATTCCCGCGGCGAATAGCCCAGCATCTCGCACAGTTTGCGATTGACCCGCAAGTACCGCCCGTCGAGCCCCACGTGGGCCATTCCCACGTTGGCATACTCGAAGGTGGACCGAAAACATTCCGCCGTTTCGCGCAGCTCCTCTTCGAGCTCTTTGCGCTCGGTGACATCAATGGAAATTCCCAGCATGACCTTTTTTCCCCCGGAGGTGGGCACCATGCGCAGCCGGCTGAACATCCAGCGCAGACCTTTTCCCGGGTGCTGATAGCGATACTCGATTTCCGCTGCGCCTTCGCGTTGTACGCGCTTGCGGATGGCGCGCACCGCTTCGCGATCTTTCTCGACGATGGCCGCCATCCAGGTTTGCAAATACAGCGGATCGCTCGGAGCGATGCCAAAAATTTCGTATTTCTGCTCGGACCACAGGGTGACATCGGCGTCGGGATCCCATTCCCAGGTGCCGACGTTGCCGGCCTCCTGCGCCAGGCGCAGGCGTTCCTCGTTACGCGTCAGTTGCTCCTGCGCGGTGCGGCGCGCGCTGATATCCCAGCTGGCGCCCGCCACCTGAATCACTTCGCCGCGCTCGTCCACGATGGGACGCCCGCGGCTGCCGATCCAGCGCGTGCTGCCGTCCGGCAGGAGGATGCGAAACTCGCCGCGGAAATCTGTTTTTTCCCGAAGCGAGCGGAACCCGGAAGCGAATACGGCATCGCGGTCATCGGGGTGCACAACGGAAAAGAACCAGTCGACGTTCACCGGTTTATCGCGCGGGCGCGCGTACAGCGCCCTTTGCTGCTCGCTCCAGCGCATTTCCCCGGTTTGCAGATCCCAAAACCAGGTGCCCACGCCGGCCATGCGCGTGGCCAGTTCGAGATCCATTTTCATGGCATACAACACTTTTTCGTTGCGCTCGTTGCTCTCCACGGTGTGGCGCTCGAGGCGCCCAAGATTGCGGCGATTTTGTTCCCCCATTACGATGATGGCGCCGGCAAGAAGCAGAAAGGTAACCGTGGAAGCCGCGCAGGAAGGATGGAGCGAATCACGAGGAGTCACAAACAGATAGTTCGCCGCGACAAAGCCGCAGAAGGTGCTGACCAGCGCCGGGCCCGCGCCGCAGTACCAGGCGGCAAAGGCCGCGGAAGCCAGGAGCGCGAAGCAAGGCAAAACTCCGCCGAAGTAGCGGTCGAGAGACCAGCGCAAGAGCAGCACCGCCGCAGTCGCGGCCAATGCCAGCAGATAGCGGATGGGAGTTGCTCCGGCCCCGGGCGGTAAAGTTGCTTGGCTCTCGCGCAGCATACATCTCTATCTGACGGCGGACACACCACAAACGTGGCGACGCGGGGCGATCCAGATGTTAACACCAGGAAAGCAGGAAACTCGACAAAAAAACTTGCAGTAAACGATTGCCCGGGCGGGCCGCGAACCGCCCGCCTGGGTCACAGAGTTCCGGGCGCTTTAGGGCCGGCGCGCGTTCCGGGCGCTGTTCCTTTTCCCTCGCGCGCGAGGCTGGGCGGCCTTGCTCGAGGCCAGCGCGCGCCGCTTCTTGGCCGCCCATCGAGGCTTGGTAACCTGCCGTCCCCGCGCAATGCCCAAGCCATCGGCGGGAACATTTTCCGTGATGGTCGAACCCGCAGCCACATAGGCGCCATCGCCAATGCGTACGGGGGCTACCAGCGCGGCGTCGCTGCCGATGAACACGCGATTGCCGATGGTGGTCGAGTGTTTCCTAAAGCCGTCGTAATTGCAGGTGATGGTTCCCGCTCCGATGTTGCTTTTCAGGCCGATTTTCGCGTCGCCGAGATAGGCCAGGTGCATGGCCTTGGTGCCTTCGCCGATCGTACTGTTTTTCACTTCCACGAAATTGCCGATGCGCGCTCCGCTCTTTAAATGGCTTCCGGCGCGCAGCCGTGCGAAGGGCCCGATGGCCACGTGCGAATCGAGGCGGCTTTGCGCCACCACGCTGTGCGCTTCGACAACCACGTCGTCACCCAAAATTGCATCCGCCAGCACGCTGCCCGTGCGGATGATGCAGCGCGCCCCGATCCTCGTGGCGCCCAGTAGCTGCACTCCCGGCTCCAAAAGGGTGTCTTCTCCGGCGGTAACCAGGGGATCGATGAGCACCGTTTCCGGCAGCTGGATGCTCACTCCCTCGTCCATCAGGGCCTCGCGTTTGGCTTCGCGGAAAATACCATCAACCAGCGCCAGGTCCCTGCGGGTGTTGCAGCCGAGCACTTCCCGGGAGTCCGCGGCAATCTGCGCCAGCACGCTTTCCCCGCTCCCGGCCATCACCGCGACCGCATCGGTCAGATAAATTTCGCGATGTTTGTTGTGGGGCTTTACCTGCCCGAGCGCCGGCCACAATTTCTCGAGGGTGAAGCAGTAAATGCTGGAATTAATTTCGTTGATCTCGCGCTGGTGGTCGCCAAGCTGCGACTCCTCGATGATGGCCGCGACACTTGAGCCGGACTTGCGCAAAACGCGGCCGTAGCCCCGGGGGTCGGCGAGCACCGCGCTCAAGATCGTCGCCGAAGCATTCGCTGAACGATGCGCGGCCAGCAACGCTTCGAGCGTTTCCGTGCGGATGAGCGGAGCGTCCCCCGGGAGCACAATGGCGTATCGGGCGTTGCCGAGCGCGCGCCGGGCCACCTGGAGCGCGTGACCCGTGCCGTTTTGCGGTTGCTGCAATACCGCCTGTGCGCCGAGCGGTTCCGTCAGCGCGCTGACGCGCTCGCCCTGGTGCCCGACCACCACGATGGTTTTTCTTGCCTTGAGCGGCGCGCAGCTAGAGAGGACGTGTTCGACGAGGGAACGGCCCCCGGCCGAATGCAGGACTTTCGCCAGACTGGATTTTAGGCGCGTGCCCTTGCCCGCGGCGAGGATCACGATGGCCAAGTCTTTATTGTTCTTCATGCGCAGCGGTCATTCTGCGGGAGGCTTGAAAATTTCGCAACCCGCCCCGTGTCCGGATTGTCCGGATGCGGCCAGGCACGAGGCATCGTTTTTTAAGAGAGGTATGGCGGCGCGATCCTTCAATCGGCGGCAACGGCGGAGTCGGCGCTGGCGGAACTCTGGTCATGCTGGGCGGGGTCCGGAGCGATCGCGGAAGCACCGGTTGTGATGGTCCAAAGCGATGGATCGGCCAAGAGGCGGCTGACCAGCTGCGTGTGCAAGGAGTGGCCGGCTTTGTGCGCCTCGACCCGGGCGAGCAGGGGGAGCCCGGCGAGCGCGAGATCGCCAATGAGGTCGAGGGCTTTATGGCGCCCGAATTCGTCCGCGAAGCGCAGCGGCCCGTTCATCACCCCGTCGTCCGTCAATACGATGGCGTTGTCGAGCGAGCCGCCGCGGATGAGGCCCATGGCGCGCAGAGGTTCGATATCGCGCTCGAAACAAAAGGTGCGGGCGCGCGCCAGGCAGCTGCGGAAGGATTCCGGGTTGACGGTCAGGCGGACCTGCTGCTGTCCGACTTGCGGATGGGGAAAATCCACGTAGCACCGCACCTCAAACTGCTCGGACGGATAAATTCCAATGCGACGGTCGCCCTCTACGACTTCTAGAGGCCGCAGGACTTTAAGGTAGCGGCGTTTGCGGCGCAGCCGGCGCACCCCGGAATGTTCCAGCATGGCCATGAACGGCTCAGCCGAGCCGTCCAGGATGGGAATTTCAATGGAGTCGATGTCGATGAAAATGTTGTCGATGCCGCAGGAGTAGATGGCCGCGAGCAGGTGCTCGGTGGTCGATAAAAGCACGCCCTGCTTCATCAAGCTGGTGGCGTAGCTGACGCGCGCCACGTTCTGGCCCTGCGCTTCGATCGGGAAATTATCGAGGTCCACGCGGCGGAACACGATTCCCGAGTCCGCCGGCGCGGGAGTGAGCCGCACGTGGCCGTAAACTCCGGTGTGGAGGCCAACGCCCTCTGCCACCGATTCCCGCGCAATAGTTGCTTGAAACATCGTTTAGAAAACGGACGACTCCGACTGAATGTACAGACAAGCCTATCACGATGCAAGCGCGGATTGGGATGCTTTGTTTCTTATTTTCAATAAGTTAAACGACCAAGGGACCTGGGTTTGCATTTCCGTGTGGTAATTATGCATCATTTTGCGTCTCGGGCGTGTCTTTTGTGCTGGGAAGGTCCTTTTTCTGCTTCGCCGCCTGTCCAGGCTTCCCTTTTCCTCCTCGTGGCGTCCCAATAAGCTACAGAGGCATCTTGCTCGGGTGCTATACTCTCTGGCTGGCACCTGCAGGAAAACATCGCTGGGCAGAAAATGGGTGAGGCATGAACGGAGCGGCTCGCGTTGGTGTGGTGGTGGCTTCGGTAGCGATTTTTTGTTACGCGGGCATCGGCCATATGCTCGGCAGCACGCCGGACGACCGGGCCTACAAGTCCCTTACGGTGTACGGCGAAGTGTTGCAAAAGGTCCAGCAGGATTATGTCGACGAGCCGAACATGCGCGTGGTTACCGCAGGCTCGCTGCACGGGTTGCTTGAGTCGCTCGATTCGCAATCGAGTTATCTGACCCCTCCCGAGTACGAGGAATACAAGAAAAAGCTGCAGAATCCGGGAAACGGGGAGACCGGTCTGACCCTCAGCAAGCGTTTCGGGTACGTGATCGTCATTTCCGTGCTGCCCGACAGCCCGGGAACCAAAGCCGGGATCCGCAGCGGCGATATTTTTGAATCCATCAGCGGATTTACCACCCGCGAGATGGGCGTCGGACAGGCGGAGAATTTGCTGAGCGGACCGGCAGGCAGCGGGGTAAAGGTTTCCGTGATTCGTCGCGGCAAAACCACTCCCGAAGACGTCGAACTCGTGCGGGAAAAACTGGCACCCGCGAAAATGATTTCGCAAAGAGTGGACAGCGACGTCCTGGTGTTGCGCCTGCCGTCGCTTGACGCGGGACGCGCCGAAGAAGTGCGCTCGCGTCTTTCGGACGCTGACAAACAGGGCATTCACAAGGTAATCCTCGATTTGCGCGAGTGCGGTCGCGGGCCGACATCAGAAGGTATCGCGGTCGCGCGCCTCCTGGTTCCCGCCGGCACGCTGGCGACGCTGCGCGGCCAGACGGTATCGGCCCAAGTGTTTTCCGCAGAACCCAACAAAGTGGTGTGGAAGGGTCCGCTTTCCGTGCTGACGGATGCAACGACTTCGGGCGCTGCCGAGGTGCTGGCTTCGGCGATTCTCGCCAATCATCGCGGCGACGTGGTCGGCGAGCGCACCTTTGGCTTGGCTTCTGAACAAAAAACCATCTCCATGGATAACGGCGCCGCGATGGTGCTGACGGTAGCCAATTATTACAACCCCAGCGGCAAGTCGATTCTCGAAGAAGGCGTCACTCCGACCGAACTCGTACACGCGGCGGCCGACGACACGGCCGATGGCGGCGAGGATGATTCCGCGCCGGCACCGGACGACCATTCGGGACCGGAAATCGGGCCGAAGCCGCTGTCGACCGATGATGTCATTTTCCACAAAGCTCTCGACCTGCTGAAGACCCCCGTGGCCAAAAAGGCCGCGTAAGAAGTAAGTGCGCCATCGCGGTTCTCTTCTAGCGCCGTCGCCGCCCTCGCCGGACACCATCCATCCTGCTCAATTTTGCCTGGCCCTCCGGGTCTTTCTGGGCTTTGCGGCCTTGCTTGCCTCGGTCGCCGGCTGCCAAAGTCCCGAGAAGCCTTGGCCGCCCGGGAAACTTCACGCCGTGACGCGCGACTTCGCCGCCGCCGCCAAACGCTCGGCGCCCGCGGACGCCGAGGTGCGAAGCGAATTTGGCGCTGCTGACGGAACCGATCACCTCGAAGTTACGCTCGTCCTGCCTGACGATGCCGCCGCGCGGGCGGCGGCGTTTCGCGTTCTGCAGGCGCTCAACACCGTGGCCGTTAGCAACGGTCTCACGCAGGACAATCCGGCGGAAAGCCGCGGCGGATGGATGGTGGTTTTCCGGCGCAGCGGCGTAGCGACGCATAGCGTAGAGGTGGACCTGGCCGCGAAATCCGCCGGTGCCCGGGGCGCGGCGAAACACGAGGAGGCTGCCCGGCCAGGCAAGCTGGCCATCCTGCTTGACGACCTTGGCAGCGATCGCGAAGCGGCCGAGGAGATCTTCGCCTTGTCTTATCCCCTGACGATTTCTGTTTTGCCCGGGCATGCCCATTCCGTCGAAATTGCCGAAGAGGCGCACCGCCGCGGGTACGAGGTCATGCTCCATTTGCCGATGCAATCGGTCGGTCAGGAGCAGCCCGAGAGACAAGAGTTGCGGCCGGGCATGTCGGGGAGAGAAGTCTCGGCGCTCGTAGAGCAATTTCTTTCCGAGGTGCCCGGAGTCGACGGGGTCAACAATCACCAGGGTTCTGAAGCCACGGCGGATCCCGCGCTCATGGTTGAATTGATGCACGAACTGCACGTGCGCCACGTATTTTACGTGGATAGCCGGACGAGTACGGCGACCGTGGCCTACGACACCGCGCGCCACGAGGGCCTGCCGGCCGGCTTTCGCAACGTGCCCTTCCTGGACGATGTCGCGAATGTAGAAGCCATCGAGAGACAGATTTCTCTGGCCATGCGCGGCGCCCGCGAAAAGGGCGAGGCCATTGCCATCGGGCACCCGCATCCTGCAACCCTCGAGGCGCTGCGCAAGATGCTGCCCAAGGCCCAGGCCGAAGGCCTTCAGCTGGTGCTCGTTTCTGAACTGGTGCACTGAGACCCGGGCGGCCTTACGGACTCAGGTTGCTGCCGGGGATTGCTGAACTCTCACAAGGCGCCATCGCCGCGGGCAGCTGGCTCGCCGGTTGGGGTGGATACAGGTAGTGGACCGCCAACGCCAGGCCGCCCATGATCAGAAAATCGAAGACGCTGGCTTCGGGCCCGGCCGTGCCGCCGGTCAGCCAGGCCGGACCATGCAAGGTGGCGTTCGACAGGTGGCCGGGAAACGTAGCGCCGCTATCTGGAACCGAATAGAGGAAGGTTTCTCCGAAATCGAAGGCCGCGTGCCAGCCGACCGCCAGCCACAGGTTGCCGGTACGGCGCAACGTCAAAGCCAAAAGCAGCGCAATGAGCACCACGCCGATTTCGCCGGGCAAGCTCTCTCCCGGGTTGTGGGAATGCTCGTAGCCAAAGTAAGCGCCGAGCAGCAGCGCTGCAGGCCAGAAACCGACGCTCTGCGCCAGGGTGTGCAGCGTATAGCCGCGAAAGGCAAACTCTTCAAAAAGAGCTACAAAAAGGAAAATGGCGGCCCATGCCCCGGACCAGCGGACGATTTCGCTGCCGTGCAGCGCCAGGCTTCCGAAAGAGTAACCGCCAAAGGCGCTAAGAGCTGCAATCAACAAGGAGATTTCCGACAAACCAAAAACACAGCCTTGCCAGAAATATTTCCCGAAAGCGTGACCGGCGGGGAGTCCGTAAGCGCCGGGCGGCGCATGCTCGATGCGCGCCAAAATCAGGGCCGCGGCGTAAACCACGGCGAAAGCCGAGAGTTCCTCGACGAGCAGAAAGCGGGGCGAATTCTCCGCGGTCATAAGGTCGAAGAAGAGCTCGAGCAGGATATTCTTGGCGGTCCATAAGACCCAGACGATGGCCAGGTACAGCAGCAAGCGCCACCAAGGGCGGGATGCAAAACGAAGTGGGAGCACGCGGTTCAAGAATTCTGCCGGATGGCTAAGGTAGCATACGCGGGCCGGTAGACCGCCCCGCGGCAAACCGCGGATGGAGAAACTAGGGGGCCACCTTCAGGGCCGCGGCGCCAACAATGTGGCGCGACTTTTTCTGTTGCACAAAGGCCACCAGCTCGAGATTTTGCACCTTCCATTCCTTGCGCAGACTGAACTTCGCCACGCCGGAAAATGCGGGATCCTTGCGGGGGTCCGCACTGCCCAGTTTGGACAATTGGCGGACGACCGCAGCATGGGCCAGATTCTGTCCCGCGTTTTCGCCGCGTCCTACGTTCGAATGCAGGCCCGCTTCGGTTATCGCCACCCAGACTTCACCCGTGTCGCCAGAAGCCTCTGCAAGGTGCGGGACGGTTACCGTCCATTCGTCGTGTCCGTCCGCTTCAACGGTCGCGCGGGAAATGGCGATGGGTGCCTGCGGGTTTTTTGCTGCGCCGGCGATGGCGCTGACCGCCTGGCTTGATCGGCTGCCGACCAGCTGCCACTGGCCATCGACGACCATCTGCGGGGTGTAGGGACTGCCGTGAAAGGTCTCGGCATAACGTTGCTGGCGCGAGGTCATCTCGGCGGAGGAAAACGGATCAAACCATCCCCCGCTATTCCAATAGTCCACATGCTCTTCAAGAGCGATGACCTCGACGCCGGGAATGGGCTGCTCGCTCTCAAGCTGCATGAGCAGAGCGTCGGCGGGAGGACAGGTCGAACAGCCTTCGGAGGTAAAGAGTTCCACGATGACCGGGACAGGGCCGGGCGACGGGCGAGCATTCCCGGGCTCCGCCGCGGGCGCGGCCTGTGACGGAATCGTCGGGCCGAGAGATGCAAGGGCAACGAAACAAAGGACGAGGCTGGCAAGTAGCTTCATGGGTTCAACCAACTCCCCATTGGACTCGCGGACGGGCCAGAAGTTACCAGGCGGTGGCCAGCGGCAGCATGAAATTTAGATGGCAGAGAGAATAACCTCTATGATAGGTTTAACCGGTTGCAAGCGTTAACCGGTTAAATTCCATCATGCCAGAGAATGTGTCCGATTCGCTCGGTTCGCTGATTGGCGGGCGCCTGGCGCTGGATTTCGCTAACGCCGGCTCGGCAAAGCGCCCCTTATCCTGGGAAGAGCTGATTCTCTTCCTTGAAGCCACACAAGTCATTTCTTCACAACGCAGTGCGCTGCTCTTAGAGCTCCCGGAGCATGATCCGGGGGGAGCCCAGGCGCTGCTTGAGCGAGCCTCGTTGCTGCGCAGCGGCGTGCGGCAGATCTGCACCGCACTCATTCGGCGCGAACCTCCCAAGGCGGAGCACGTCCAACCGGTTAACGAGGCCTTGCGAGTCACCGAAGGTCATGACGAACTGGTATGGAGCGGCGGACGCTGGAAGATCGAATTCGTGGCCCGGGAAAGCGGATTGGAGTGGCTCCTGGCGGCCATCGCCCGGTCGGCGGCGGAGATCACCGGCGAAGGAACCGAGGCGCGGGTACGCCGCTGCGCAAATCCGGACTGCGGGCTGTTTTTCTACGACGACTCGCGGACGCGCCGGCGGCGGTGGTGTTCGATGGCAGTGTGCGGGAACCGCCACAAGGTGGCCTCCTTTGCCAGGAAGCATGCCGCAAAGGGTCGCGAGAGGTAGGCGCGTCGTCGGGCGCCAGGGGCCTCAGACGGTCGACGAACGCGGCATAAGCGAACTTGGCGGCCCCGGAGCCTAGTGAGCTGTTTTGAGAGAGTAGTTGCGGACCGCGCCGACCGTGGTGGCGCTCATGTGGACGATGGAGGTCCAGCGCTCGAGCTTGTGATGCCCGTAATGGTGAAAGAGGTAAGAAACCCCGACAGAGAGGCCCGTGGCACCGGCTTCAACGGCAGCAAAGGCCGCATGGTCATCCACGAGATCATTGGTCAGGAAAACCTCGTCGCGGCCGCGGCGGCGGAAGTTGAGGGTCGAGAAATAATCGAAAGTGCGGGAGGCGCCGACTCCGGCAAAGAGCCAGTTGTTTTCCTTGTCCCAGAAACGGTGGGTCGCATGCACCGCGGGTGCGCGCCCGCCTTGCAGCGGAGTTTGCCCGGGCTGCGTCCCCCGGCCCTCTTCCTCTGTGGCCGCAGGCGGCGGATTCTGCGCATGGCTGCCCGTTGCCAGGGCCAAGACCAGTATCGCCACGCCCGCCAGACGGTCTAGTCGTTTGGGACTATGTTTTGCCAGCACTTTTATTGGTAATACCTCGCAGAAGCGGTTCGGCATTCCTAGAGTATACGGTAGAGATTCGCTCAAAAACGGGGCACGCGCGCGGGTTGCCAGCTGCCGTTCCTTAAGGGGAGTTTACGGTCATGAACAGCACTCGCTCTTCGATGCTCGGCGCGTTGGCGGCGTTGGCCGCGTTCGCCATGCTCGCGGCTTTCGGTTGGGGAAAGAGCGCGGCCGAGAATCCGCCGCCAAGAACCGTCGAGTTTACCTACCGAGTGCATTTCCCGGCCATGCCCGGCGCGGCCGAGGCCGTGCATCTGTGGATCCCGACGCCGCCGAGGATGACCCCCATGCAGGATCCCGTCAGCGGACTGCACATTGAAAGCGTGGTCAGGGGTTCGTGGAACTCCGAGCCGCGCTATCACAACGGGTTCTATCAATTTGAGCCGACAGCGGAGCAGCTGGCTTCGGGCTTCGACGTGACGGAACGGTTCACGGTCACACGGCGGGAGTTCAGAGTGCTGCGCGGCGGCCAGGCGCTCGAGGTGAGCGCGCCTCCCCCGGCGCACGCGGACAGCTTGGGGCGCGATCTTGAGCCGGACAAGCTGGTACCCATTAACGGGGTGATCGCGCAACTTGCCGAGGACCAGACCGCGGGTGCCCGCACGCCGATAGAAAAGGCTCGCCGGATCTACGATTACGTGGTCACCACCATGCACTACGACAAATCGGGGGAAGGCTGGGGCCGCGGCGATGCCATCTGGGCGTGCGACTCAAAACGCGGCAACTGCACCGATTTCCACTCTTTGTTGATTGCCATGATGCGTTCGGCGGGGATTCCTGCGCGTTTTGAGATTGGCTTCCCGCTGCCTGAAGGAAAAACAGAAGGGGACATTCCCGGTTATCACTGCTGGGCGGAGTTCTTTATCGACGGAATCGGGTGGATCCCGGTGGACGCTTCCGAAGCATCGAAGAATCCGGCGAAAAAGGATTATTTTTTTGGGACCCTCGATGCCAATCGCGTGCAGTTTACAGAAGGCCGGGACTTGCATTTGTCCGCAGAGCAGCAGGGCCCGCCGCTGAACTATTTTATCTACCCCTATGGCGAAGTTGCCGGGCAGGCGGTCAAGGGTCTTGAAAGCCATTTCTCCTTCCGCGAAGTGCCGGGTGCGGCGCAGATGGCCGCGGGCCGGTAAAGCCGCCCGAGGAGGAGCCGGCCCACTCGCCCGGAGCGTTGACCGATTCGCAGCGCGCGCCGCGCTCGTATTGGCGTGACGCAGCCCGTCCGAGTTATGCTGAGGTAGACCTTAGCCCTTAAGAACGACTTGGCCGCCGAGGTTGTCAAAATTATGCCAATGGGCATCCCATCACGCCTGGTACTCGGGCTGCTCCTCGCCCAGTTTTGCGGTATGGCCGCGGCGCGCGCGCAGGCGCCGGACAGCTCCTCCGGGTCGGTCGCGGACGCAGCCAAGCGCTCGGTTGAGCAGAAGAAAAATGCGGCTTCGGCGAAGAAAGTCATCACCGACGACGACCTCAGCACGGCGCAGATAAAGCCCGGAGATGAAGGATTGAAGGTGGCAACGCCGCAGCTCGAGACCGGGCCGCCGAGCGCGGCGGCCGTAGCCGCGGACGAAGTCGCGGACAAGAAGGCGGAGACCTCGCCCGCGGATGATCCCCTGAAGCCGAGCGATCCGGCCAAGGTCGCGCAGCTCAAGGAAGAACTGGCCAAGGCCGAAGAGGAACTGAAGCTCGGCCAGCGCGAGTCCGCACTCGAGCAAGACACCTTTTTCTCGAATCCCGACTATCAGCACGACACTGCCGGACGGGCCAAGCTCGAGGAATTGCAGCAGCTCATCAGCGACAAACAGCAAAACGTGGAGCAACTGAAGGCCCGCCTGCTCGAACTCGAAGCCTCGCTCAAGAAGCAGGCTCCTCTTACCCCCGGGTCCGAGAATTCCGCTGCCGAACCTGCGCCGGAAAATCCTCCTGCGCCCCCGCAGCCCTAGCGTTTCCCGCCCTCTCCCGCCCGGCCCGAGTCCCCTTCACAGTTTCCTGCAAACTTTTTGCGCCCCGCCCTCGTATTGCAGGTAGGTGCAAGCCGAACGTGCTGGCCTAGAAAAAAATCCATGCGGCTAAATGTAGAGAGTGTCAGCAAGAATTATCGCGGTGGTGTGCAGGCCCTGCGCGGCGTCGAACTGGCGCTCGAGCCCGGAGTGCTCGGGCTGCTCGGGCCGAATGGCGCGGGAAAATCGACGCTGATGCGCATTCTGGCCACCATTACCCGGCCGACGTCCGGGCGCGTGTTGTGGAATGGCGTGGACATTGCGCAGAAACCGGACGGCCTGCGCGACGTGCTCGGTTATCTGCCGCAGGATTTTGGGGTGTACCCCAACCTGAATGCCATTGAATTCCTGGAGTATCTGGCCGCGGTGAAAGGACTCGCGACGAGCGCGGCGCGCAAACGCATCGCGGAATTGCTGGATCTCGTGAATCTGACCTCGGCAGCCAAGCGGCCGCTCGGAGGATATTCGGGCGGCATGCGGCAACGCGTGGGGATTGCGCAGGCGCTGCTCAATGATCCGCAACTGCTGATTGTCGATGAGCCAACCGCCGGACTCGATCCCGAAGAACGCCTGCGCTTTCGCAATCTGCTTTCCGAACTCTCTGGCGAGCGGATTGTGATCCTTTCAACGCACATCGTTTCCGATATTGAGGCGGTGGCCAGCCGTATCGCCATTCTGGCCCGGGGCCAACTGCTGGCACATGGCGCGCCGGAAAGTTTGCTGGCGCAGCTTGAAGGGCGCGTGTGGGAAGTGGTGGTGAGCAGCGCGCAGCTTCCGGCCCTGCGCCGGGATCATCTGGTGAGCAGCACAGCGCATCGCGCGGATGGCGTCCACGTGCGGGTGGTGGCTCTCGCGCCTCCAGCCCCCGGGGCCCGGCAACTCGAGCCTTCGCTCGAGGATGCCTATCTCGATGCGCTGACGAGTCAGAGAAACGGGCAGGGCGCGGCATCGCCCCGTCCCCTGTCGCCATCAGAAAGCGCAGATGGCAGCAGCGAACCTGTCGTGCGCGGGTCGCCGGTATGAGAAGCGCGCGGGTTATTTTCGCCTTGGCGCGCGCAGACTTTCTCGAGCGCGTGCGGCGCTACAGTTTTTTTCTGACCCTGTTGTTTGCGCTGGGTCTCGGTTACGGTGCCGCTACCGGGCGGATTTCGATCAGCATGGACGGGTTTCGCGGAGTCTATACCTCGGCATGGATTGGTTCGCTGGCCGCGCTGATCACCACGTGTTTTGTCAGCCTGGTGGGTTTTTACGTGATCAAGAGTTCCGTCGATTGCGACCGACAGACCGGCGTCGGACAGATTTTGGCGGCCACCCCGATGTCCAGGGCCAGCTACGCGCTGGGAAAATCTCTCAGTAATTTTGCCGTGCTGGCTTCGCTCGTGCTGGTGCTGGCCGTGTGCGCGCTGGTGATGCAGCTGTTTGCCGCGGAAGATCGCCATATCGACAGCTTTGCGCTGCTTGCGCCATTTTTGCTGGTGGCGTTGCCGGCCATGGCGCTGACCGCGGCCATGGCGGTGTTTTTTGAAATGCTGCCGGTATTACGCGGCGGCGCGGGAAATGTGATTTGGTTTTTCACGTGGATCTTTGGCGGGCTGGCGCTTCCTGACCTTTCTCGAAAGGCTTGGCTCGATCCCGTGGGCATTGGGGTCGTGTCCGAGAGCATGATGGCCGCGGCGCGGCAGGTCCTCCCCGGCTATAAGAACGGGTTTTCGCTTGACATTTCGACCGAACACGTACAATTGGCCGCCGGGCTGCGCTGGCAGGGAGTGGCCTGGACCGCGCAAAGCGTGGGATTGCGCATGGCCTGGTTTGCTGCCGCGATCGTTCTGGCCTTGCTGGCGGCGCTGTTTTTTGACCGCTTCGACCCCTCGCGGGCGCTGCGTTTCTCGCTGCGCCCTGCGCGACCGGCAAAGCAGATGGGCGCGGAAAACGGAAGCGAAATCGCCATCGGCGGCCCGCACACCGCCACGGCCCTGCCGGGTTCCGGGATTCTCGCCTTCCGGCCCGCCGCAGAGCGGCATTTGCAGCTCTCGCCCCTCGCGAACTCCGCGCCTGGCAACGCGTTTCTCCGGCTGTTTGTTGCGGAGTTGCGGCTGGCGTTGCAAGGATTGCGCTGGTGGTGGTACGCGACAGCGCTGGGATTACTGATTGCGGAGTTTTTTGCGCCGCTGGCGGTCGCGCGCGGGCCGCTTTTGGGCGTGGCCTGGCTCTGGCCGGCACTGGTGTGGTCGGCGATGGGTTCGCGGGAATCGCGCTTTGCCACGCGCGGCCTGTTGTTTTCTTGTTCGGGGATTCTCGCGCGGCAATTGCCGGCTAGTTTTCTGGCGGGAGTCGCCGTGGCCATGCTCACGGGCGCCGGCGTTGCGGTGCGCCTGGCGCTAACCGGTGACCGTCTGGGACTTATGGCCTGGTTGGCAGGGGCCCTCTTTCTGCCGGCCCTGGCTCTGGCCCTCGGTGTCATATCGGGAAGCGGCAAAGCGTTTGAAGCCATCCTCACCGCGCTGTGGTACATCGGTCCGATCAATCACACGCCGGGAGCAGATTTTACCGGCGCGGCCAGCGGAACTCGGACGCTGCATTACGCCGCGCTTTATTTGGCGATGAGCGCCGCGCTGCTGGCGGTGGCTTTCCTCATTCGCGCGCGGCAACTTCAGAATCATTGAACAGCCGGGACCCCATTCGCTCAGAAAGCAGGATGCCCTCGCGCGGAAATCCACAGACCGCAATGACACCACTATATCTTGTGGCGTTTTCTCCTTGACACCATACCCCGAGCGCGCAAGAATGCGCGCTGTCAGTTCCTTTGCGGGCCATCCCGACTGGGGGCCTGGCGGGCGCGGCGGCTGGCGCGAACTGCCAGGCAGGACGGCCTTGAGGAGTATTCGCAGATGCAATATTTGCCGGGATTCACCGTGCAATGCATCAACGCGCACTGTGAAGCGCGCGGGCAGTGGATGCGCGCGGACGCGACCGTAACGCTCGGCAGCGACGGGCGATGCCCGTGCTGCGGGGATGTTCTGCGCAACGTGCCGCCCCCGCTCGGGCCGAGGTTTCGCATGCGGCCGCGGGCCCTGACCGCCAGACCGCCGCTGCGCCCGCGACCGAGATAAGTCCCTGCCTTCTGATTGGTTTTCGGAGTTTTGCCTGGCCCGCGCGTCCCGCGCCCAATTCTAGCCGCCCTGAACTTGCGCGCCGGCAAAACCTCAGGCGTGTTCGACCAGGCCTTTTTCCACCATTTCCTCGTCGCTGAGCCACAAGTCCGGGATGTTCGCCGAGCCGAGACGGAGAATGTCTTCAAGCGCGCCGCGCACTTCGCTCACCCGGAAGTCCACGCCGATGCGTTCGAGCAGTTCGATCAGGGAATGCGCGCCTTCGGCCAGCGCGGGCTTGGGACGCGTGGCTTGCGCTTCGAGGCGATGGTAGGTGATCACGTACAGGGCTTTGGGTCCGGTGCCGTGGCGTTCGATATGCAGGAAGCCCCGGGTTTTTTGTGGCGCCGGGGCCAGTTGCGGCGCCAAGCCTGAGGCCGAAGAAAGTGCGCTCATCGCTTCCTTTCACCCTGCTGAGCAAGCTCGGACGAACTTGAAACGCCCGCGCTCTAACTCGTTCAACTGCATCCGCTGGTGCTGCCGCAGTTTTCGCATTTGTAGCAGGCGCCGTTGGGCACCATGAGCATGCCGCACTCGCTGCAGGTCGGAGCGCCTTCGTGAGCGTTGCTCGGCGAATTTGCGGGGGTTGCCTCCGCGCGCCGAGCAACCGAGCCGAGCGTCGCAAACGCCGGCGACGGCGCGGGCGGGGCGAGAGCTGTGCCGACCGCCGCAGCTTCGACGGGAGCGCCGGTCAGTTTCAGATAATCCGCGGAGATGAAGCGGCCGCCCAGCCAGCGCGCGAGATAATCGAGCACGGAAGAGACGAAGCGGATATTCGGATTGGCGGTGATCCCGCTCGGTTCAAAACGGGTGTTGACCAGCTTGTCGACGAGCACCTTGAGCGGGACGCCGTACTGCAGGCCGATGGACAGGGTAAGGGCTAGGCCGTCCATCACCCCGGAAAGCGTGGAGCCTTCCTTGGACATTTTGATGAACACTTCGCCAGGCCGTCCGTCTTCGTACATGCCCACGGTGACGTAGCCTTCGTGGCCGCCCACGCTGAACTTGTGGGTCACCGAAGCGCGCTCGACGGGCATCTTTTCGCGTTGCGCGCGGGCGAAAAGTTCCTGCTGCAGGGGCTCAAAGAAGGGCTGCGATACCGGGGCGGCTGCCGCCGGCTGCTCTTCTTTCTTATCTTCCTTCTTGCCGCCGGCATTGAGCGGTTGCGAGCGCTTCGAATTGTCGCGATAGATAGCCACGGCCTTCAGTCCGAGTTTCCAGGATTCGATGTAGGCCCTAGAAATGTCTTCGATGGTCGATTCCTCGGGCATGTTGATGGTTTTGCTGATGGCCCCGGAGAGGAAGGGTTGCGCGGCGGCCATCATTTTGACGTGCCCGGTCCAAGAGATGGAGCGTCCTCCGCCGGCGGGGGCCAGCGAGCAATCAAACACCGCGAGATGCTCGGGATTGAAGTTCGGCGCGCCTTCGACCTTGCCGTTCTTATCGATGTAGGAAACGATTTCGCTGGCTTGCTCCGGCGTATAGCCGAGCTTCAGCAGCGCTTGGGGCACGGTGTTGTTGACGATCTTGATGACTCCGCCGCCGACCAGCTTCTTGTATTTCACGCACGCCAGATCCGGTTCGATGCCGGTGGTGTCGCAATCCATCATGAAGCCGATGGTGCCGGTGGGCGCGAGCACGGTGACCTGGGAATTTTTGTAGCCGAATTTTTCGCCGTGAGCCAGCGCGTCATCCCAGGAACTCTGCGCCGCCAGGAACAGTTCGGGTTGCACGTGTTCCGGCTTGATGCCGCGGACCGAGTCGCGATGCATGCGCACGACATCCAGCATGGGTTCCTTATTCACGGCGTAGCCCGGGAAAGGACCCATCTTTTCCGCGATGCGCGCGGATTGCGCGTAGGCTTCGCCGCACATGAGCGCAGTGATGGCGCCGGCCACGTCGCGCCCTTCGTCGGAATCGTAAGGCAGGGCCATGGACATGAGCAGCGCGCCCAGATTGGCGTAGCCGAGACCGAGGGGACGAAATTGGTGCGAGTTCTCGGCGATCTTGGCCGTGGGATAGCTGGCGAAATCCACCAGAATTTCCTGCGCGGTGATGGTCACATCGACGGCGTGCGTGAACGCCGGCACATCGAACTCGCCGCTAGTGCTGACATACTTCATCAGGTTGAGCGATGCCAGGTTGCAGGCCGTGTCGTCAAGGAACATATATTCCGAGCAGGGATTGCTGGCGTTAATGCGCGCGGTGTTTTTGCAGGTATGCCAGTTGTTGACCGTAGTGTCGTACTGCATGCCGGGATCGCCGCAGTGCCAGGTGGAATCGGCAATCTTGTGCATCACCTCGCGAGCGCGCAGCTTTTCGTTGGGCTGGCCGTCAAGAACGGTCTTGGTCCAGAAATCCTTGTCCTCTTCGACGGCGCGCATAAACTCATCGGTCACCCGCACGGAGTGATTGGCGTTCTGAAAGAAAATCGAGCTGTAGGCGTCGCCATCAATCGACGAATCGTAGCCGTTGGCGATGAGCACGTGCGCTTTCTTCTCTTCCTTCACCTTGCACTCGATAAATTCCACGATGTCCGGATGGTCGATGTTCAGGATGACCATCTTGGCCGCGCGCCGCGTCTTCCCGCCGCTCTTGATCACCCCGGCAAAGGCGTCGAAACCCTTCATGAAGCTGACCGGGCCGCTGGCGATTCCGCCGCCGGAAAGAGTTTCCTTGCTGCCGCGCAAGGTGGAAAAGTTGGTGCCGGTGCCCGAACCCCACTTAAACAGCATGCCTTCGGTGCGCGTCAGGCCCATGATCGATTCCATGGTGTCGCTGACGGAATTGATAAAGCATGCCGAGCATTGCGGCTTGGCTTGCACGCCGACGTTGAACCACACCGGCGAATTGAAGGCCATCTTCTGCTCGACGAGCAGATGCGTGAGGTCGTCGCGGAAAGCGTCGCGCGAAGCGCTGTCTAGGAAGTAGCCGCCTTCCTCGCCCCAGCGCACAATGGTGTTCACCACGCGGCCGATCAACTGGCGCACCGAACCTTCGCGCTCCGGACTGCCGGGCTTGCCGTGAAAATACTTGCTGGCCACAATGTTGGTGGCCGTCTGCGACCAGTTCTTGGGCACTTCAATGTCGTCCTGGCGGAAAATGGTCACGCCTTTTTCGTTGCCGATCAGCGCGGTGCGCTTTTCCCATTCCACGGCATCGAACGGAGACATCTTTCCGCTGGTGAAGTAGCGCCGGAACGCGAGTCCCTTGCGCACGCTTCCCGCCGTCTGTGCGACCGACTGCGTCTCCAGCGATTCGCCGTGCAATGCTTGTTTCACTGTTGCCATTTCTTCCTCCTACTGCCTGATGGCTTCCTCCTCGAAGAAAGCCTGTACTGCTCTTGCGCCTCTGCGCTGGGGGCAGAGGTTCCTGGGTCCCGGAGCCGCCAGCGGCGCTTTCTAAAATCTCCCGTTGCCTCGGGCGTGGCGGCAAAAATTCTCGTAACGCTGGGCGGCGTCGGTCTCTAAAATTAGATGCGCGTAGCTACCCGCGCATCAGGACCCGGGGAACCATCCCCGGGGCGCCCAAGCAGCGCGGCAAAACGCCAATGCTCTGCCTCTGGCTGGTGAAGTAACAAATCACACAGCCTGACGGCTCGCTTCGCGCCCAACAAGCGGGCGCGCAGCTGGCATTTCGCGCTCGTTTTTTCGCTTAAACCCGGTTGGTTACGTGGACCAGTGTGCGCGGACCGCGGACAACCCATCCCCGATTCGGTCCGCTCTGGCGCTACCACGTCCCCCGAATCTGGAATCGCAGTATCAACGGATGTAAATTTCCTGTCAAGAGGAAAACGCTAAATGTCGTTGGAAAATTTCCAGAATGTCTATTTGTAGTGGTGCCCTTGCGGATCGCGCGACGGGGGAATCGGCGTTATTTTCCTTCCCCATCCCGCGCTAAACTACTCGCATCTAATTCATGATGAAACGTTTCCTATTTTTTTTCACCTCCCTCGCGCTGCTCTCCCTGGCAAGGCCGGCCCACCCGCAACAGCCTCCTCTAGCGCCCGGCATGCAGTCC
>JBEKSZ010000066.1:0-26051 GCA_049516615.1 Candidatus Acidiferrum sp.
GACACCAGCCGGGCGGTTGTGGACGTTGCGGTAGACGATGCCGACGCCGGTATGTTGCGCGCCGGGCAGCACGCGGTGATTAAACTGAACAGTTATGCGCTGCGAACGTTTCACGGGGACGTTTTGGTGGTCAGCCCGAAGGGGGAAGTGGAGCACGAGAACCGCGTATTTTTCGCGCGCGTCTTGCTGCCCAATGCGGACGGAGCCATTCGCTCCGGGATGGAAGGACGCGGGAAAGTGCGCGTCGAAGGGTATACCCCCGCCGGATACGTGATTTTCCGGCGGCCGGTGATTTGGATCTATTCGAAGGTGTGGTCGTGGTTTGGATGGTAGGGAAGCATCGAGCGCGTTACGCTGTGGCGGAACGGGGCGCAGCATGCTGCGCTCCTACAGAGCCGGCGGCACGGAAGTGGAGAACGTTGATGGCAAAACATTTCTGGGTGCTGACACTGGCCTTGGGTCTGGTGGCTGGGTGCGGGGACGTGAAATCGGACAGTTCGGCGACTGCGCCCGCAACCGTGCCCGCGCCTCTTCCGGCCGCCTCTGCGCCGCAGCCCGCTCTGAACGCGGATGAGGGCTTTACGGCATCTGGGCCGTTGATTGTAGAGCATCAGCTGGAAGTTGCCGCGCAACGCGAAGGGGTGGTAGCCAAAATATATGTCGAAGCCGGGCAGCGGGTGAGGGCCGGCACCTTGCTTGCGCAGCTCGATGACCGGCAGGTAAACGCGAACCTGGAAGCGGCGCGGGCCAAAACGCGCAGCATCGAAAACGATTTGAAGAATTGGCAGGCCGAAGCCGAAGTCATGAAATCCGATTACGTGCGGGCGCAAAAGGCCTGGGAGCAGGGGCTTATCCCACAGGAACAGTTGGAGCACGCAAAATACAAAGCGGAGTCCGAGCAGTGGGACATCAAGCGGGTGAGCGAATTGCTGAACACCTCACGGCAGGAGGAGCGTTCGCTGGAACTCGAGATGGAGAAGGACCACATCACCGCGCCGTTTGCCGGCCTGGTGGCGCGGCGCTACGCGCACGAAGGGCAGTCCGTTGCGCGCGGCGAGCGCTTGTTCTGGGTGACGGAGGAATCGCCTTTGCTGCTGCGCTTCACGCTGCCGGAGAAGTTTCTGGGACGTATTAAAATCGGGCAGACACTTCCCCTCACCTCGCCGGACGTGCCGAAAGAAACGCACAGCGCGCGCATCAAAGAAGTAAGTCCGGTGGTCGACCCTTCGAGCGGCACGTTTGACGTCCTGGTGGAGTTGCAAGGCGGGCGAGGAGAATTGCGCCCGGGCATGACCGCCAGCGTGCGCGTGGACCCGACGCGCTGAACCGACGATGAACCTCAACCAAGCTCTCAACGTAGCGCTGCCCGAAATTCCCGCACGCACTCTCGCGCAGCGCTATCCGCGCGTCGATCCTGAGGCTACCTTCAAAACGCATCTGGAAGACGGGGAGATGGTGGTTCGTCTGTATTCTCCGAGTACCGGCCTGATGTACACCTTGCCCGAGCGAAACTGGAATCTGGTGCGGCTATTTGACGGTAAACGTACCTATGAAGAGATTGCAGCGTTATATTCCGCGCAAATCGGCAGCGTGTACGACGCCCAGGCGGTGCGCGAGTTCGCCGGGGAGCTGGAAGCCGGGGACTTCTGGTACAAGACCGCGCAGGAAAGAAATATTCTGCTCATGCAGCAGAACAGCGAAGATCGGCAAAAAAAATGGAACGTGAAGAGTCGCTACGCCGACCTGTCCATGATCCTGTTTCCGGCGTTTAATCCGGACAAATTCCTGACCAAGCTGTACGGCTGGACTGCGTGGATTTATACCACCTGGTTTACCCTGATCACGCTGGCGGCCTTTGCGTTCGCTACAGCGATCACCGTCATCCACTGGCCGGAAATCGGGCGCGACACCATTCAATTCTATAATTTTTCGGACAAGACCTGGTCCGATATCGCGGTGCTTTATGTCTTGGGAATGTTCGTGGTTGCGGCCCATGAATACGCTCACGCGCACGCCTGCAAGCATTACGGCGGCCGCGTTCCGGCGATGGGTTTTGCGCTCATCTACCTGACTCCGGCGTTCTATACCGATACGACGGAAGGCGCGGTCAAGGGCACGCGCTATCAGCGCCTGGTCATCTCCCTGGCGGGCATCTGGATCGAACTGATTATCTGTGCCATTGCCACTCCCATCTGGTGGGGTACTCCGCCCAACACCGTGATCCACGACGGGGCCTATTTTCTGATGTTGCTCACGGGGATCACCTCGCTGCTGGTCAACTGGAACCCGCTGATGAAACTCGACGGCTACCACATGATGTGCGAGATGCTGGGCATCGTCGATCTCAAGGAAAACTCGACGGCCTACGTATCGGCCTGGGTGAAGCACCACATCTGGAGACTACCGGTGGAAGTGCCCTACGTGCCGAAGTCCAGGCGCTTGGGGTTTATCGTTTACGCCCTGCTCTCCGGAGCCTACAGCTACACGGTGCTCTACTTCGTGGCCGGTTTCGTAGGCAATGTGTTCCGCAATTTTGATCCCCAGTGGTCGTTTCTCCCGGAATTAGGAACCGCATTCCTGATTTTTCGTTCGCGTATTCGTCTCCTGGTGAACTTTATGAAATTCGTTTATTTGGACAAAAAAGACCGCGTCCATGCGTGGTTTACAGTTCCCCGGCGGATCGGTTTGGCTGCTGCGGTGGCGGCATTTCTTTTGGTGCCCCTGTGGCGGGACTCCGTTAGCGGGCACTTCGTGCTTGAGCCGCAAACCGCCTCCGAGGTGCGCGCCGCGGTCCCGGGAATGGTGGACGCGGTGTACACCTGGGAAGGCCAGCAGGTTACCGCCGGGGCGCCACTGCTGCAATTGCGCAACCTCCCTCTGCAATCGGAGATTTCCCGCGCGAATGCCGAATACGCCCTGGCCAGCAAGCGGGCCACGTCGGCGGTGCTGCACTTCGGGGAGATGGGTGCAACAGCCGTGAATCGCGACCGGCTGGGCTCAGAAAGAGGCGAGCTGGGCAAGGCCGCCGCCAAACTGAACATCGCCAGCCCCATTTCCGGGACGGTGCTGACGCCCCGCCTGCAGGATCGCCTGGGTTCGTACGTGAACGAGGGCGCGGATCTGGTGGAAGTGGCCGATTTGAGCCAGATGCGCGCGCGAATCTACGTTTCTGAATACGACTTGTATAAATGCCAGGTGGGCGCCGCAGCGCGGGTCGAGATCGACGGCAGATTGGGAATACAGGATGCCCGCGCGTCAGCCATTACCGAAGCGCCCTCGGAAATCGATCCTTCCTTGAGCGAGGCCAACAAGCTAAAAGGGCTCAATGCCCCCAATTTCTATCTAGTGGACCTGCTGCTGAGCAATAGCGATGGGCGTATGAAGCCGGGCATGCGAGGTCTGGCGCGCATCTACGGCTCGCGGAGAAGCATTGCCGCCATGGGCTGGGAGGCAGTCTCACACTTCGTAGGGAGAAAGCTGTGGTGAAAAAGCAACAGGCCGCCACTCGGCGGCCTGTTGCTTTTGGCGACACGCCAGAGCTTGCGCTCCGGTAAATCCGCTTACTGCGCGACTGCCTTGGTCGAAAAGGCCTTCTTGGTCGAGAAAGCTTTCTTGGTGGAAAAAGCCTTCTTGGTCGAAAAGGCCCGCTTGGTGGAGAACGCTTTCTTGGTGCTGATCGCGCTATGCGCCGGTATCTTCATGGAAGTCAGGTTTTCACCCTTGGGTGCTTCCATTCCCGCGGCTACGTTGGCTTTCTTGGTGGTCTTCAGCGCGCTGATAAGAGACTTTTTCTGGATCGACATGGCGAGGGCTCCTCAGAATCTAAATTTTTATTTTAATTCCCAGACGCTGATTACCTTTGCAGGACGATTGCCAAACCGATCGGCAGGTCTTGGCACCCCTGCACGGGCAATGAAATCAACGACTTACGCGAAGCCAAAGGAAACCTGGCCATTGGGGCAGGTTGAAAAAAGAAGTTTCAGTTAAAAATTAACCGCTCGTGGGTCATTTTTTAACCAACTTTCCGCGAGAAGCGCCGGAGGCCGAGGACCAAAAAACAAGGAAGGCCGCCTCGTGAGCGGCCTTCCCGTTCTGCAAAACTCAAAGTCCCAGGCGATTGACTACTTGCGGCGCAAGTTGGTCTGCTTCTCGCCTTTGGGAGCCTTGCCTTTGAGTCCTTCGGAAACGCTGTGGGACTTTTTGCCGCTCTTTGGGGCGCTGACGAGAGACTTTTTCTGAACGGACATGTTGTGGTCTCCTTTGTTATAGTTTGCGGAACTGCCTTGTACATTCGCTACAGGTGCAGGCCGGATGCCAAACTGCCGGGCCATCATACGCCAGGCGGGGCGGTGTGGAATCAGTTATTTAGAGGAAACGCAGACGGGAAGCGACGGACGAGCGGGAATGGAAGTGCCAAGCAGCGGGGAAAACCAATCTGCGACGGGGTTAATTTTTAACCAGTCACAGCTGGTGCTTGCGGCAGAGGTATTTCATGCGCTGCCCGTCCACGCGCAACAGGGCGGCCGCCGCCGATTTCTTGCCACCCGTGCGGCGCAGGGCCGCGCTGAGGTAGGCCACCTCGATGCGCTGCATCTCGGCGTCGAAGTCCACGCCGTTTTCGGGAATGAGGATGGCTTCCTGACTGGCGGTACTGGAAACCAGCAGAATCTGAGGCAACTGCTCGGCGGTGATAACCGGGCTGTCGCCCATTACCACCAAGCGCTGCACGATATTCTCGAGTTCGCGCACGTTGCCCGGCCAAGAGTAATCCTCCAGAATTTCCAGCACGTCCGGCTGCAGGCGTTTCAGGGGCTTTTTCGCGGCGGCGCAGTAGACGCGCAGGAAATGATCGACCAGCACGGAGACGTCGCCGGCGCGCTCGCGGAGCGGCGGGATGGTGATGGGAACAACATTGATGCGGTAATAGAGATCCTCGCGAAAGCGGCCTTTTTTGACCAGATCTTCGAGGTCTTCATTGGTGGCGGTGATCAGGCGGAAGTCGATTTTCTTGGCGGTGCGTCCGCCGAGGCGCTGCACGGAATGCTCCTGTAGCGCACGCAGGAGCTTGCTCTGCAGGCCTTGGTTAAGCGTGGTGATCTCGTCAAGGAACAGCGTTCCACTCTGGGCAGACTCGATCAGACCGGGACGGGCGGTATCCGCGCCGGTGAACGCGCCTCGTTCGTAGCCGAACAGCTCGGATTCGATCAGGCCTTCGGGAAGGGCGGAGCAATTGAGGCAAACGTAGGGCTTATCGCTGCGGTTGCCGGACGCTACGATGGCCTGGGCGATGAGTTCTTTGCCCGTGCCGCTTTCGCCGCGAAGGACCACACTGGAATTGCTGTCGGCTACGGAGAGGACGGCCTGGTAGACCTTCTGCATCGCGGCGCTGCCCCCGACGAGGCCGCAGAACGCGGACTTGTTTTCGAGTTGCTCGACCATGCGCCGGCCTTCGATTTCCATGGCGCGTTTTTGGATGGCGCGGGCCAGCACGATTTGCAGTTCGGGGAAGTTTAACGGGGCGAGGAAAAACTCGTCGGCGCCCGCGCGGCTGGCCCTGATGGGGATGTTGCGGTCGTTGGATCGGGTCATGGCCACGAAGACCAGGTCTTCGCGGAGTTTGCGCATTTCCTTCAGAACATCGATGCCATCGCTGGCACCTACGCCGATGCTGTCCAGGTCGAAGAGAATGGCTCGGAGGTGGGGATCGTCGATCAGTTCCTTGATTTCGCCCTCGCTGGCTGCCAGGGTGGTTTGGAAAGCCGTTCCGAGGGAGCGGCGGAGCTCCGGGAAAGCGGTTTCTTCGATGGTGATTACGGCGACCGAGTATTGCTCGTCGCTGGGGGCTGTTTCTGGCGAGTGCGCTCGGTCGCTCAAGGAGTTTGGATTATAGGTAAACCCTGGGGCGTCGTAAAGCAATTGCCGACGCTGCAAGAAATCCAAGGGGCGGTCTTAGGCAACGGGCTCACCGTATATCCACTTGTTTAAAGCCGAAGCCCTGCAGCATGCCGAAAATGGTACTGCGCGCGTTGTCGCCGGCGGTTTTGAGAATGCCGTCTTGCAGGGCGGCTTGTTGGAGCTGGCGCTCGGCCTCTTCACGGACTTCGCTCTCGAGGTTGGGGTCGGGGGAAGAGAACAGACCGGTGTCGCGGGAGTAAACTCTTGTTTTGGCGTTATCGAGGCGGGTGCTGAAAATTTCTGCGGCGGGGAGGTGGATGGAGACCGTCTGGCCGTGCACCTGTACGTCGGCGGGCGGCAGGCTAGCGAGGTTGATGCCGGCGACGACCTCGCCGTGAACGACCAGGAGCAAGCGGTCGCCGGCCAGAAATTTGGGGAGATAGGCGTTGGCATGTTCGCCGGAGATGATTTTGTCCACGGTGTAGCTGACGGTTTCGAGGCGCTGCAATTGCTGGATTTGGCGGACTACCGTTGGCTGGCCCACGTTGATTTGTGTTTGGCCGTTGCGGAAGGCGCCGAGCAGGTGGAGCAGGCCTAGGCCTGTTGTCAGCCACACTGCCGTACCTACGAAGATGACCGCAAGGACCACGCCGATGAGGATTCCCAATAGCCAGGCGGTCCATCTTCGGCTGCGGTGCGGCGAGGCGAGTTGCGACTCTGGTTCCATTTCGCTGGCGCCCTTTCTAGCGGCGGATGAAGAATCGAGTGTGGCCATGGTTTTAGTCAGTCAAGCGGCCTGCCCTGTGCGGTCGCGCGCTTTCTCGCAAGCGGCGTTGGTCACAAAGCCCGCCCGGCTGCGGCGCCCGAGGCCCATGCCCACTGAAAGTTAAAGCCTCCGAGGTGTCCGGTTACGTCCACAACTTCGCCGACAAAATACAGGCCGGGCACTTTGTGGCTCTCCATGGTTTTGCTGGACAGTTCGCTCGTATCCACGCCGCCGGCCGTGACTTCCGCCTTATCATAACCTTCGGTACCCGCTGGGAGGATAGCCCAGCCGTGTACTTGGCGTTCGAATTCCTGCAAAGCCGCATTCGACCACGCCGGCGGCTCATGCAGGTCCAGCCAGCGGGTGGCGAAGCGCTTGGGCAATATTCCCTGAAACGCGTTCCGCAGAGCGGTCATCCCGCGAAACTCGGTTTCGAGGACCTTGGCGATGACGTTCCTATCGGGCGCCAGGTCAATGCGAATTGCGCCGGAACTATTCGATGCCTGCTCGCCTGCGTAGGGTTGATTCCAGTATGAGGAAATTTGCAGAATTGCCGGGCCGCTCAGGCCACGATGGGTGATCAACATCTTCTCGCGAAAGGTTACATTTTTGCCGATGGCTCTGGCCTTTGACCGATCACTTTCCTCGGGATCCTCGTCTAGTCTGACGATCACTTCCGCAGAGACTCCCGCCAAATCGCAATAACGCGCGTGATCCTGCGGGGCAAACAGCAGGGGGACGAGTCCGGGTCGCGTGGCCACGACGCGCAGGCCAAATTGCCGCGCGACCTCGTAGCCGAACGCTGTCGCACCCATCTTCGGTATCGATAAGCCGCCCGTGGCGACTACCAGCGTCGCGGCGTGGAACTCCGATTGCGCCGTCCGCACGCAGAAGTCCGCGCCACGACGCACTTCCTGGCACACGCTATTCAAATAAATCCGTACTCCGGCCTCCCGGCATTCCTGTTCCAGCATGTCGGTGATATCGCCGGCCGCGCGATCGCAGAAAAGCTGGCCCAACGTCTTCTCGTGATAGGCAATTCCGTGCTTATCGACCAGCGCGATGAAATCCGCGGGCGTATAGCGTGCCAGCGCCGACTTCGCGAAATGCTCGTTCGCGGAAAGAAAGTTTTCCGGCCGGCAATGCAAATTCGTGAAATTGCATCTTCCGCCGCCTGAGATCAGGATCTTCTTGCCGGCTTTCTCGCCGCCTTCTAGGATTGCCACGCGTTTGCCGCGCTTCCCGGCCTCAATGGCGCACAGAAGTCCGGCCGCGCCGGCTCCGAGTACGATGGCATCAAAGTTTTGTCCCATGTGGTGATCTAGGGCCCATCCATGGTCCTGAGCTGCTCCAGCTGAAATCTGGTCGCGCTAACCTTAGCACGTTCGCGATTCTGCGCGGCTTTTCACCGCCAAGGTACCAAAACGGGAGTTGTCGTCCAGTTCATCAAGTCCGCCGGTGTTCTTGACTTCACCTGCGGTTGCGCCAAACTTAAGATCCCTTCCACTGGTATCTCGAGACACTCCGCGTACGCGCGGCTTTGGCGCGCAAAACTCGCCGCGGCGTTCGCTAAATTCCCCGAAATCGCGGACGCGTGTACGGGGCGTCACCGGCGGGTGTGCACGTCCGCGCGAGGAAGAGGAAAGTGTACTTTTTCGAACAAGCATTGGCCTCCCGAGGCTTTCAGCCGCATGGCTTCTGCTATGCCTGGAATACCGGCCTCGTCTCGCTTCACGTGGTTTCTGACCTGCTGATTGCCGCAGCGTATCTCGTCATTCCCCTGATTCTGCTGTGGTTCTTGCACAAACGTCCGGATGTCCCATTCAGCTGGATGTTCGCCGTCTTCGGTGTGTTCATCGTTGCCTGCGGCGCTACGCACCTCATAGAGGTATGGAATCTCTGGCACGCGCAGTATTGGCTTGCGGGAGCGGTGAAAGCCGTCACGGCCGCGGCGTCCATTGGCGCCGCAATCATGTTGAGCTGCACCGTTCCGCGGCTCCTGCTGGTGCCCAATCTCGCGGAGTGGGCTAAAGCCAACTCGGACCTTGAGCAGCGGGTCGCGCAACGCAGCCGGGAACTGTCGCTGGCCAACGACGAATCGCGCGAAAGTCGCAACACGCTCAGCATGGCGCAGCGGGCGGGAAGGATCGGCACCTTTGAACGCGACCTGGTATCTGGCCGCAGCGCCTTTTCTCCAGAGATGGAAGAGTTGCTGGGGCTTCCCCCGGGCGGGGCAAACGATGCTGCCGAGGTGCTGCGTGGGCTTTTGCACCCGGATGACCGAGTCGCGCTCGAGGTTGCGGGGGCAGACTCCTTAGGCGATGGCCACGCGCACGTCGGCGAAGTTCGTGCCGTTCCCCCAAACGGTGCCTCGCGTTGGCTTTTCACCCGCACCAACGTCGTCCGCGACGCAGCCGGCCGGCCGTTGCGCATGGTCGGGGTAAGCGTCGACATCACCGAGCGAAAACAGGCGGAAGAACAGGTGCAGCTGCTCAACGCGGGTCTGGAGGCTCGGGTCGCCGAGCGCACCGCGGAACTCTCGAGTGCCAACCAGGAGCTCGAGTCCTTCAGCTATTCGGTTTCCCACGACCTTCGATCACCTCTGCGCACCATCGACGGGTTCAGCCTGGCTCTGCTGGAAGACTGCGACGAGCAACTCGACGAATCCGGTAAGGCTCATCTGCAACGCATCCGTAGTGCCGCGCAACGCATGGGGATGCTCATCGATGACTTGCTGAATCTGTCTCGCGTCAGCCGCGCGCAGCTGAACGTCGAGACCTTTGACCTTTCCGCCATGGTGAACTCCGTCGCGCAGGACTTGCAAACCATGCAGGCGGGCCGGCAAGTCGCCTGGCGTATTCAGCCAGGCGTCTCCGCCACCGGTGATGCTCGGTTGCTGAAAATCGTCATCGAAAACCTGCTGAACAACGCCTGGAAATTTACTTCAAAACATCCTAGCGCGTTCATCGAGTTTGGTAGCGTCCATAACGCTGGTGCCGGCGTGTATTTCGTCAGGGATGACGGTGCGGGCTTCGATTCGACGTATGCCGACCGTCTCTTTGGCGCATTCCAGCGGCTCCACGGGGCCGCAGACTTTCCCGGCACCGGCGTCGGTCTGGCCACCGTGCAGCGCGTGATCCACCGTCACGGCGGACGAGTCTGGGCCGAGAGTGCCGTCGACCGCGGGGCCACATTTTTCTTCACGCTGTCAAAAACTATTTCCCAAGAGGCCCATGAACAGACATAAACAGATATTGCTGGTCGAAGACAATCCCGATGACGAAGCGCTTACGGTGCGCGCTCTGAAAAAGAGTAACGTCGCCAACGAAATCGTGGTTGTGCGTGATGGCGTCGAGGCCGTGAACTACTTGTTCTGCGAAGGTCCTTTCGCGGGAGCAGGACCGCGCGTACTGCCGCAGGTGGTGCTGCTGGACTTGAAGCTTCCCAAGCTAGACGGCCTTGGCGTTCTTCGCCGTATCCGGGCCGACGAACGCACACGCGTCCTGCCCGTAGTCATTCTTTCCTCCTCGGACGAAGAGGACGATCGCATCCAGGGATATGCTCTCGGCGCCAACAGCTACGTTCGCAAGCCTGTCGATTTCGCACAGTTTCTCAAAGCCGCCGCGCAACTCGGGCTTTATTGGCTGGTCCTGAACGAACCTCCGGTGATCCGGAACAGCCATGGGTAAACCCCTGCGCGCCATCTTCGTTGAAGACTCCCCAGAAGACGGTCTGCTGCTGGCTCGCGAGCTGCGCGACGGCGGTTTTGCTCTCTCTTCCGAGCGTGTGGATTCCGCCGCGGGGTTGCGTAGCGCGCTGGAAAGCGGCGAGTGGGACCTGATTGTGTCGGACCACAGCATGCCCGGTTTCAGCGGGCTTGATGCGTTGCGCATCGTACGCGAACGTAACGCCGACGTGCCGTTCATTTTTGTCTCGGGAACCATAGACGAAGCCACCGCGGTGGCCGGACTTCGTCAGGGCGCGCAAGACTATCTCATCAAAGGGTGTCTGCAACGGTTTCTGCCCGCCGTCGAGCGCGAAATTCGGGAAGCTGCGGAACGGCGCGACCGCAAACGCCTGGAGCAGCAGGTCCTGACCCTGCAAAAATTTGAAGCCATCGGCAGGCTCGCTGGGGGCATCGCCCATGACTTCAACAATATTCTCGGCGCGATTATGGGCTGGGCGGAGATGGGACTAGAAGACCCGCAAGCCGGCTCGCGCGCCAAGGAGCGCTTTCAAAAGATCACCGATCAGGCCCACCGCGCCACCAAATTAACCTCGCAAATTCTGGCCTTCGCGCGTCGCCAGGTGTTGCAGCCGCGCAAGCTCAACTTGAACGTCTCCGTCGATGACATCACGAGCTTGTTGCACAAGCTCATCGCCGACCGCGTGGAAATCCGCGTCCTGCCGGAAAAAAATTTGCAGAGCGTCCTGGCGGATCCTGCGCAGATCGAGCAAGTGCTCATGAATCTGTGCCTCAATGCTCGCGACGCCATGCCCGAGGGGGGAGTGCTTATCATTGAGACGCGCAACGTGGATATAGAGGAGGAGCACATCCGCGTTCATCCCGAGGGCCATCCCGGCCACTACGTGCTACTCAGCGTCTCGGATACGGGCGTAGGCATGGACCAGTCCACCATCGCGCGCATTTTCGAGCCGTTTTTCACAACTAAGGAGATGGGCCGCGGCACGGGGCTCGGACTTGCCACAGTTTACGGAATTGTTAGACAGCATGGGGGCTTCATTTACGTCTATAGCGAGCCTGGCAAGGGTACGGCCTTCCGGCTGTACTTTCCGAGTTGTGAAGGGGCTGCCGATGCGGCAGAGGCACAGGATCGTCCCGTCGAGCTGCGCAGAGGCAATGAAACGATCCTCCTGGCCGACGATCATGAGGGCCTGCGCCAGTCCGCCCAGGAGATGCTGGGCGAACTCGGCTACCGCGTTCTTGCCGCGTCAAACGGCAGGGAAGCCGTAAACCTCTTCAAATTGAATGCCGCTCGCATCAAGCTGGTCATCCTCGACGTCATGATGCCAGAGCTCGACGGCCCGCACGCCTACGAACAGATCTCCGCCATGTGCCCCAACCTCCCGGCAATTTTCACCTCCGGCTATACCCCAGACGCTGTCCCGTTCATCGCTGCCATTGGCAAGGGCACGCTCGTGCTGCAAAAGCCCTACACGGTCAAGAGTTTGAGCCACTCCATTCGCGCGGCTCTGGACCGTTCCCTGGTTACCACCGCGGTTCCCGGACCGGTCGCGGCAAAAACCGACTAAACTCCGCGAGTCTTGATTGAGAAAGGCAGTTTCGGCGCTGCGCGCTCCGGACGCCGCGGGCTCGCGTGCCACTCAGGAGCGGTGTGCTCCAGGGTGTGCCTTTAGACCCCTGGCAGGATATGGCCCATCTTCGATTTTTTTGTCTTCATGTAGGCGCGCGAAAGTTTGGATATGCGCGGCTGGCAGGCCACACGTTCGACGACCTTGATTCCTGCGACTTCGAGTTGCCGTACTTTTTCCGGGTTGTTGGAGAGCAGTCGTATCCTCGTCGCTCCCAGCAGTTTCAAAATGTCCGCCGAGAACTCGTAGTCCCGGATGTCCGCCGCGAACCCCAGCTTCTCATTGGCTTCTACAGTATCCATTCCGCCATCTTGCAACTCGTAGGCCCGCAGCTTGTTCATCAAGCCAATCCCGCGGCCTTCCTGTGGCAGGTATAACAAAATGCCGCTGCCGGCCTTCGCGATTTTCCGCAAGGAAAGCTCCAATTGCGCCCGGCAATCGCACCGCAGCGAGCCGAGCACATCGCCGGTGAGACACTGCGAGTGAATACGTACCAGCGGCACAGTCTTGCCGTGCAAGCTCCCGCGCACCAGCGCCACGGCTTCTTCGTTCGGCCCGCGCCCGGCAAATCCATGAATGGTGAAGCGGCCGAAGCGCGATGGCAGCGCCGCCTGCGCTACTTCCTGCAACGCTAGGTTCGACGCCGGCGCTGCGCGCCCATTGTGGGGTTTGGGAATTTTAGTGGCCATTTCTAAACAAGCAGTATAGCAGGGCTGAACCATCCCCAAAATTTCCCCGCTCAGACACTTCGCAGCGCCCCGCTTCCGCGACCTGCTTTACCTTCCGCGCTTTCCCCACATGGCGTTAAACTCATGGGGTACAAAAAATGGACGCCACCACCTCCGTTCGCGACCTGCTCTTCACCCTGCTTCTGAAAGTAGGCGTGGCCGCCTCTTTTGCCGCGCTTCTTGCCCGCTGGAATACATTCCGCCGCGTGCTTTTCACCGAAGAGCGCGACCCCGATCAGAAGCTAAAGTTGATGCTTTTCATGACCCCGCCCCTGATCGTCGGAGTAACCCTTCGCTTGGTGGGTTATCAGTATCGTTTTGCCGATCTTTCGTTGGAAGGCGCCTTCCTGATGGGTCTGCTCGGCGGACGCGTCGTCGGCCCCATTGGCGGCGCCATTATCACCATTCCTGCGCTGATTTTTCACGAGTGGCTGGCCATGCCCGCGGCCTCCTTCGCCGGCCTGCTCGGCGGCATCATTCGCCAGGCCATCCCGAATAAAGAGGACTTGTGGAATTTCGGCCCGTTCACCTTTTTAAATATTCCCAAAGCCGTGGTGCGTTTGCTGACGCGCGCCGAACTGTTCTGGGAGATGGCCCCGCTGATGGCTTGCGTGGGACTTGAAATCGGTCGGGTTGCGCTCGTGGCGGCCACCAAACCCAAGTGGCTCTTCGCCATCGATCCGCACTGGGACTGGTGGCTCGGCCTTACCGTCATCGCCACACTCATGTCCGTCGCGGCTCCGCTGAAAATCTGGAACAACACGCGCATCGAGATGAATCTCGAGCGCCACCAGCAATTGCTGCTGAAAGCACGCATGGACGCGCTTTCCAGTCAGATTAATCCTCACTTTTTATTCAACACCCTGAACACCGTGTCGGCGTTAATTCGCTTCGATCCCGATACCGCGCGCGGCGTGGTACTGAAGCTCAGCAACATCCTCCGCCGCCTGCTGCGCAAACATGAGACCTTTGTGCCCCTGCGGGAGGAACTGGAGTTTATCGACAACTATCTGGACATCGAAGTTGCGCGCTTCGGAAGGGACAATCTTGACATCATCAAGCAGCTTGACGACGATACGCTCGAAACGTTCGTCCCCAGCATGCTCCTGCAACCCATCGTCGAAAATTGCCTTAAGCATGGCCTGGCGCCCAAACTCGAAGGCGGCAAAATCCAGCTGCGCACCACGCAGCGCGACGGACGGCTGCACATCGAAATCGAGGATAACGGTGTGGGTATCACCGAAGAAAAAATGCCTCACGTCTATGTCGAAGGCATCGGTCTGAGCAATGTGCGCGAACGCTTGCGGGTTTTGTACGGCGCCGATTTCAATCTCGATATCCAAAGCCAGCCGGGGCAGGGAACCGTCATCCGTATCGACATCCCCGAACTGGTAGCCACCATGCAATCTGTGACGTAAGCGCGCGGGGGCCCCGCCACGAGTCCTGGCACGGGGCATATCGCCGGGGTAAGGGCACCGCCAGCCTCGGCGATCGTTCTCTCCAGTAAAAAAGGCGCCGCGAAAATCGCAGCGCCCCCGCTTCTCTACGACCGTGGAAATGGCCGGCCTAAGCGCGCGTCTCCCCGCCGCAACACCCAGGGTCAGCCTTCTTGGGCGCGGTAGGGACAGTTGCCGGCGCGCCGCCCGCCTCCGGCCAGTAGGGGCGGCTCGCATCCGCGAGCACACCATCCTCATAGCGGTCATGATGCCGTACCCACGACATCGAAAACGCCAACTGGTCTTCATCCCGGCCCTTCGGCGCAATGTCGAGAAAATTGTACGGACCGATGCAATTGTCCAGGCCGCGCCCGAAGCTTGAATAGGTATGGAAAATATTTCCCTCCGCGTCCTTATAGAAAACGCTTGCCCCCGGAGCTTCTTCGCTCGGAAATGCAAAGGTGGTGTAGTTGTATTCCGTTTTACCTGTCGCCACTTCTTCCTTGGTGAACGCCACATGGAAGTCGCGATTGAAGTTACTGCCGTAGGAAGACACCCAAGGGAATTTCCAGCCCATGCGGTTCTTGAATTCAGCGATCTTGGCTATTGGCGCTCGCGACACCGCCATCAAGGTAACGTCCCGGGCCCGCAGGTGCGGCGCGCTCCCGTCAAAGCCATCGGCAATCAGCGAACAGCTCGGGCAGCCTTCCATCCACTCCGGCCCGAACATGAAGTGGTAAATAATCAACTGGCTCTTGCCCGCGAACAGCTCGCCGAGCGTCAGCTCTCCGTTCGGACCTTCAAACCGGTAGTTCTTGGCGACCTTTTCCCAAGGCAGTTCGCGGCGTTGCCGGCTGATTTCGTCGCGTAAGTGGGTTAACTCTTTTTCCTTCTTGAGCAGCGCCTTGCGCGCTTCCAGCCATTCCGTCGGCGTTACCACTTTCCCTGCTTTACTTTGTGCCGCTGTGCTTTGCATCGTTTCCTCCATTAGCATGATTTGTAAGTCTTGACGCTTTTACTCCCACTCTCTGTGCAAACTTTTTCGCAGCCAGGGCGGTAACTCCGCCCGCCGCAAGCACTGAGGTCGCGAGCAACATCGCGCCGCTAACGCAAAATGGACACATGGCGATTCCTGTGGCGGCCGCGCCGCTACTGACGAGTTGCTTCTGCGCGTTTCCGTATTTGCTCGTGAATATGCGACCAGCCCCGGTTCACCCCCGAGCGGTGGTCGTCGAGGATCACGCCGAAGCCGCTGTGCCGGAAGGTGATCAACGTGCCGCCGCTCATTTCGCTCAAGCGGTACTGTACGTTGTTCATCGCCGGCGAAGACATGAACAATGGGCCGGAAATCTCCAGCAGCGTGGGGCGCTTGATCGCCTGTACGTTGCCCCAGAAGTGCCCGTTGCTGTCCCCCAGATCGCGATACCAGCGCCCGCCGGGCCAGGGTTCAATCTTGAGGGCCATGGCCTTGCCCTCCGGCGTGACGTTGAAAGGGCCCAGTTCATCGAGCAACGCGGCAAAGGTAACCTCGAGGGGGGCCGCCACGCGAATCTCCTGGCGGATGTCCAGCGTCAAGTCGTCTAGTTTGGGGCTCGTTGCGGTCATGAGTTCTCCTTTTCGGAATCGAATCCGGCGTTACCTGTCGATTTGACCTTCAGTTCGGCGCGTTGCTTGATGCGGGAAAGTTGATTGCGCCAGTAGCGTTCAAACGTCTGCGTCCATTCGTGCATCGGGCGAAGGGCTTCGGCATTGGTGTGGTACAGCATGCGGCGGCCGTCGCGGCGCACATGCACCAGACCGACGTCCCGCAACACCCGCAAATGCTTGGACACCGATGGCTGCTCAAGGCCGAGAGAGGCCACGATGTCACCGACCGGCCGCTCTTTAAGGACCAGAAAGCTGAGGATGTCTCTGCGGCGCGGTTCGGCGACGGCGTTAAAGGCATCGGAGGTGGTAGCGGCTCGCGGCACGCCCTACAAATACATGCTTATATGGGAATATGTCAAGCACTTTCTTTGGCTGCCCCGTGGCGGTCGGAAAGTGGGTTGCTGATTGGCGATTTCCCGGATCAATCCCGCCCGATAAACTGGCGGGAACATGCCGTTTGTCTCGATAACCCGACTGCGCGTTCGCTCCTGGCTGTACTTGCCGATGTTCGCCGCGTACGCCTGGCGATCGGCCCGCCAATGCGCCGCAGCGCCCGGGAACCGCAACACAGAACTACTAGCAGACCGTGCCAGGACCTTTTGGACCGTGACCCTTTGGGAGAACGAAGCCGCGATGAAGCAGTTCATGCTCGCCGGCACGCACCGCCTGGCAATGCCCAAACTTCTGAACTGGTGTGATGAAGCCGCCGTGGCCCACTGGAGCCAGGAAACCGAAAACTTGCCGACGTGGCACGAAGCGTGGAGGCGCTTACTTCACGAAGGCCGCCGCTCAAAGGTCGCTCATCCGTCCGCCGCGCACCTTGCCCACGAACTGCCCGTTCCGTACGTGCGCCCCCTAGCGGAACGACACTTCAAGTAACGGCTCGTGCGAACCTTTTGCCCGAACAGCTCAGAAACGGGCGCCCTTTTGCGACCGCAAGTCGGCGAGGTGGGCTTAGGCGTCGAGGGTGTAGGCCAGCTGAAGCCATTTGCGAACCTCGCCGTCAATCTGCCCGGCGGAGGTGAGCTCAATGCGGTGGGTGATGCGATCCTTTTTCGCCAGACCGCCGGTGTCGATGAGTCGCTTCGCAAGCACGCCGTTATGGGTGGTGAAACACATGCCCAAGTCGACGCGCGTTTTGGTGGTAGGCTTGATTTGCGCGAAAACGTGGTTGCGATATAGCGGGACCACGGTTTTGCAGGGACAGATCTTAACGTCCTGCCCAAAAGACCTGCCAAGCTTCACCAACTCCTCGAATATGGCCCGCAACTCGGATTTTCCCCCGGCGTATTGCGCCTCGACGAATTTCGCAGCGCTTGCAAGGTACTCGTCCGGCGAATTCTCTTCGCGGCCTTTGCCCTCGGCGCGATCGGCGATCCACCACGCCGAATTGCTCCCTAGCTTGTGCTCAGACTTGAGCCAAGCGCGGCGCGACGCGTAATCCTGCGGACCGTCCTTTTGAACGACGGCGATCCATTCCTCGAGGGAACGCCCAGTTTTGGGCTTGAGGTCCGACACCCATCTCTGGACTATGGCTACGCCGGGATGAACATCATAGGACGAGAAAGATTTCGTGGCAGATCGCGGCACGGCTTCTCCTGCCGGGACACTCGGAGACGGGAGGCCGGCGCTTGCGTCAAACGCCAAAGATTGCGAAGCGACGTCCGGATCCGTCGGTCCCGGAAACCACAGGCAGCTTTATCCCGTCACCCGAGTACTGGCGGTGTGCGTTCTATTTTTGCGGAGTTGCAGGTACAGGGGTAGGCGTCGGTGCTGGCGCGACGGGCTTGTACGCCACCCGTGGCGGTGGCGCGTTGCTTTTGGCCACGGCCTTCTTGGGTTTCTTCTTTTCTCTGCCTCGTGCGTCGCGATTGCCCATAGAATTGCTCCTTTTGGAAAGTGGCGCGGTTGCCCGCGCTGCCGCCGTTCAACTGGCGCCCGAGGTGCATGCGCGAGTCGAACTGTTTTACGGCGGGACAGTGCCATCTGTCAAATCCCGTGCGCGCAATCCCGTGCGCGCAAGGCTTGGATGGCCGCCTGGCGATTTGGGTTGCCGAAACCGTTCTCCTCCGCAGGATGCCGCCGGAAAGCCTTTCCGGGCTGCCGGTCACCGCTGCGCGCTCCCCCGGTTCGTTACTCAAATACTATTTTTGTAATCTCGGCTGGCCTGTTTTTCGCACTTTCCGAAGGCACGAACCACACCATCGCCCGCCGCCCATTCCACTGCGGGCACTCCGGAGCACTATGATTCGCAGCCCCCGCTAACGTTACCTTCCCGATGTCCGCAATGTGATAAGACGCCTCTCCGCCGTCCAGAATCAGGTCCAGCGTTACCGTGGGACTCTTCGCGCAGTCCACGTCCGTCAACACGCCTTCGACGCCGAGGGCCCTCTGCTGGGCCTCGGTCAACACGTTGTTCTGTGCTTCGGCTGCGGCAGGGTTCGGGACGGGCCGCCGCTTGAGCACTACGGTGTCCGGCTCCGCGCTCTCTATAACCACCACGCCGCCATGCGGGTGCTCGGCAACCTCCTTCTGCGCTCTTTCGGCCATAAGCTTCTCGAACGGCGTCTGCGCGGTGGCGGCGATACGATCGGCCATTATTTTGGCGTCGGATTGGCGGTTTGCGGCCAGCAGAAGTTCCGTCAGATGTACGGAGTAATGCAATTCGGCGGGATCGAGTTTCACGGCTTGCATCATGGTGTTGACAGCCGCATTTTGCTTCTCGGGATTGGTGGCATAGAAATTCGCGAGCGCTTCATAGGTGGGCGCAAAGTTCGGGTTTAGCTTGGCACTTTGTTCCAGCAGCGCTCCGGCTTGCTCTAACGCAGCCCGCGATTCGGCGCTGTTGCCGTAAACATTTCCCGTCTGCAGCAACCCGATGGCCTCCAGATAAGATGCGATGAAGCTTTTGTCGCCGAGACGCATGGCCTCCTGGGCTTCGCGGGTCATCGCGGGCAGGTCTTGCTGCCGATAGTAAAATCCGGCCAGCGCCTCATGCGCAAAAGCCAGATTCGGCTCGAGCTTAGCAGCATGATCAAGCAGCGGCCTTCCCGCCTCCAAACGGTTGTGGTGCACGAAGAAATCGCCCCTGAGCACCTCCAGTTCCGCCGGAGAAATGCTGCGCGGCGCGCTCGACTTGTCTACGGTTTCGCCGCTGTTCTTCACGATCCCGTGATAGAAATTTCCGGAGCGCACGTAGGCATACAGGACCAACTCAAACTTCTTCAGATCGCCGAAGGTCTGCCGCGCCGCCTCGATTTGATCGTGCGTGGAGTTCCAGGCAGCAAGAAAGTGCGATAACAGCTGTTTTTGCCTCGCCTCCGGCGAAAGCACCAGGTAGTGCGTCAGCGCCCAAGATTCGGCGTAAAACACGGAGACGCGATTCGATTCATTGTAATAGGGCGAACTGTGGTCTACGGCAAGCAGGGTCGCGAGGGGCAACAAACGGTTTTGCTGCAAGACATACAGATTGCCCGGATCGATGTTTCCGATGCTCGATTCCTTGTCGCCGATACTGGCGTTACCCAAATATTCCGCGATCCCTTCATCCAGCCACACGGGTATGTTCGAAAAATTCAGGTGCATCAACGCGTGCGTATATTCGTGGTACAGCGTGTGGTAGGGATTGTTGCCTTCCGAGTCCAGCTGCAGCAGCACGTAGTGCTTGTCAAACCCCTGCTGGTACAAGCCGGCGGCGTGCATGTGCCCTTTCTGCTCCCACTGCTCTGGCAGAAATTCCTTCATGCCCTTTTCATTTTTTACCGCCAGGATTACTACCGGCTGCCCGGGGTCAATGCGCAACATGGGAAACGCAGCGTGAAAGAGTACGCGAATCTGCTCAAACTGGTCCGCGATCTTGCGCGCCTCGTGTTCACTTGCTGGGGTATACACCGTAAAGTGCACACTGCGCACTTCGATCCATTTATCATCTGCGGAAGAAACTGCGGGAAACACAGAACAAAGGAGCAGCCACAGCAAACCGCGGACAAGACACCGGCAGGGGTCAATCACCATTAACATTTATGAGAAGACCGCCATGGTGTCAAGCCTCCCCCCGTAACTTCCGGGGCTTCCACGGGCATGCGCGACCACGACGGAGCCGTGTCGTCGTGCCCGGCAGGCGGCGGCAAGGGAAAACCCCGTTTCGTTTGGGGGCAAACGGAACGGGGTTCAGGGGCAAAGCAGCCGCGCTCTCGGGCTGATGATTAGTTGTTGTGGTTGAAGGAAAGCGGGAACTCGAAGATGGTGCCGTTCACTGGCACGTGAAGAACGAGTTGTTCGGCTTTTTTGTCCCGTTCAAACCACACTGCGCCGGCGGCTTTGGTTCCAGGAGCGAGCGTGCCTTCGCGAAGCGCGGTGTTGTGAATTTGCCGGACGGCGGTAAGGTCCACGTCGTGCTTGGCGGCGGACAGCTCCGCGGTTTGCGCCGGCACCAGGTAGTTGGGCGTCTGTGTGCTGACGAAGGGCGTCTTATACGATACGTTCAACGCCGACGACGAGTTGGCGTATTGCGCCGAATTGCTGGGGGTGGTGGCGCTGCTGCTGGTCCACAGCACGCCGTGGGATACCGACGCGGCGATCTCTTTGGGGTCCTGGTAGGCCAGGGCGCGAACCGTGGGCGCAAATTCCTGCATCGAGAACCGCGAGGGATTCACGAAGACCTGTTCCGTGCTGTCGTTGGCGACCGCGACGTTGGCGCGCAGTTTCCAGCCCGTGTCGTGCAGGGTCACCTGAACGGTCACGCCATTCACCGTCAGCGATTCCACCAGCGAATCGTCGCTGAAGAATTGATCGCTGCCGGGGCCGCCGCTCGTCCAGCGGGCGAGATGGTCCACGACGGCGGCGGAGCTTACTGGTTTGGGGGCGGCGGGGGCAGGAATGCTGGTCAGATACATGCGCGCGACGTAACCGGTGTGGCCGTCTGCGGTGCGCACGTTAATGGTGTAGCCCTCGATGTCCGAGAGCACGGCAACTTCCGAGCCGCAGGGTAGTGTGCCGGTTACCTGCATCGGCAGAGACTGCTCGGCGTCCGCCGTCATAGGAACGCTGGTGACGGCGCGGCAGCGTACCCATTCCTTGTTCACCGGTGCCGAAGAAACCTGCTGCGCCCGGGTCTGCGGTGCGAATACGAGGGCGAATCCAGCCAGAGCCCCGAAAGTCCTAAGTTTCGTAGTCATGATGTGCGAGCCTTCCTCAGTGAATTCTCATCCGCGAGTTTTAATTTCCGCTTGCAATCCCATTCTCGCGGTAGGATGTTCGGCGGTCCATAGAGCTTCGGTACCAGAGTACAGGTTCAACATACGACACTATGGACAGGCCCGACGGACAGTACAGGTGAGGAGACATGAAACCAACAATTCTGCTGGTAAAGGTATTTTGCACGGGCATGCTGATTTGCGTAGCCGGTGCGCGGTGCCAGGGCCAGGACAACCGGGTTGTGAACGGACCAGGGGAAAATAAACCGGCGGATTGCGAGGAACTGCCGGGCGTCGCGGCGAAATTGTCTGCGGCGACGAAAACACTGCAGGACTGGCCGAATCTGGCGCGCTACCGGGACGCGAATGCCCAGTTGTCGGCGCCCGCGAAGGGCGAGAAACGCGTGGTGTTTATGGGCGACTCGATCACCGATATGTGGGCGGAGTCGCGATTTGGTGGATTTTTTCCGGGCAAGCCGTATGTGGACCGCGGAATCAGCGCGCAGACTACACCGCAGATGGTACTGCGCTTTCGCTCGGACGTCCTTGCGCTGGGGCCAAAGGTGGTCGTGATTTTGGCTGGGACCAACGATATTGCCGGGAATACCGGTCCGCTGACCATCGCGGAGACTGAGGGTAATTTGCAATCGATGGCCGAGCTGGCGAACGCGAGTGGGATTCGCGTGGTGCTCGCCTCAGTGATGCCCGTCAGCGATTACGGCCACAACGCAGAAGGGAAGCCGCTGAACATGACGGTAGGGCGTCCGCCGGCGAAGATCCTGGAGTTAAACGCATGGATAAAGAGGTACACGGCCGAGCACCACGCAGTGTACCTGGATTATTTTTCGGCAATGGTGGACGACGCGGGGTTTTTGAAACGCGAGTTGAGCGTGGATGGTCTACATCCGAATGCGGCGGGTTATGCGGTAATGGCTCCGCTGGCGGAAGCGGCGATCGCGAAGGCGTTGAAGAAGTAAGCGGCCGGCGCCCGGCCTTCGGGGAAGGCTAGGGAAGCGGGACCCGAGGAACCCCTCTTGATCGACCGCGAAGGCGAAAGCGAGCTTTTGGAAGTGCCCCGCGCCGCCCAAGATCGACACGCTCACTGGCCGGGTGGGTTCCTCAGGTGCCAACTCGGCTCAGAGCTGGGCGCGCGACCTGTTTTGCGCCACGCATCCCATCGCTCCTACGATTCCGAGAATCATGGCAAAGGGTAAGCCTGCGTTGGGTACTGCGCCCAGATTCTTGCTGCCCAGTCCGGCGGCCTGCCCGATAGCGAAACCTATGCCCATGCAACCCAGGATGATGACAAAGTTGAGCAATTTCCATTTGGCATCCTCGGCGCCCGCGATGGCGTACACAGAACCCAGAAGCAACGCCACTAACCAGAGTATGGCCATGGATTGCGCCTCCTCGCGAACTCAACATGACGCAAACCGGGCGTTTATTCAACTGGTGAAGAGCCACAAGCTGGAAAAGGCGGGATGCTGGCCCTGAACAAAAGACGAAAAGACGTCTTGCGGCGGGGTGGGCGCCGCTCGATAAAGGCTTCGGATTTAGAGCCGGAATGAGAGACAATCAGCCCCGGTAGCTTGTTGTTTCAAAAGGAGGGCGCATGCCGACTTTACAGCCTGAACAAGCGATGCTGATTTTTAGTGTGGTGGGATTGCCGGCGTTGAAGAACGAGCATCCCGTGACGCGCAAGGTGATCGAGGCGATTCCGCTGGAGAAGGGAGATTGGCGGCCGGAACCGCTGGCCAAGTCGGCGCTGGAGCTGGCGTGGCATATTGTGGCGGCGGAGCATCGTTTTATGAGCGGGATTGCCGCGGGGGCGTTTGACTTTACGCCGAATCACCGCCCGGAGCACGTGAGAAATTCGGCGGATATCGGAAAGTTGTATGGAGAATGGTTTGAGAAGGATTTTCTGGCAGTGAGCAAAATGTCCGCCGAGGACCTGGTAAAGACCATCGATTTCCGCGGGCTGTTTCAGTTTCCGGCGGTGATGTATCTGGCGTTTTCGAACAATCACAGCATTCATCATCGCGGGCAGCTTTCTACCTATCTGCGCCCCATGGGCGGGAAGGTCCCGGCGATTTATGGGGAGAGTTATGACTCGGCCGAGGCGCGCAAGGCGGCGGGCGGGTAAAGGGAATTGGAGGGAGCCCGCAGAACGCTGCTTCGCAGGGCTGGGGTCCTCGGACACGCCATGCTGTGCCCCGACCGGGACCGGGAGCCTGGCGCGCGGGCCAGGCGACGCCCGAAAGCTGAACGGGACTTTCGTCAAAAAATCGAATGAGGTGAATGAGCGATTCGGGCGCTGGTGTCAGAACGCGTGGTTACGCCGCAGGGTGTGCGGGCTGCGGGTGTGCTTGTTGAAGACGAGCGCATTCGCGAGGTGGTCGAGATTGGCCAGGTGCCTTCCGATATCCCTACGGAAAATTTCGGCAAACTGGCAATTCTGCCGGGACTGGTGGACTCGCATGTCCACATTAATGATCCGGGTCGGACGGAGTGGGAGGGGTTTCTGACCGCTACGCGGGCGGCGGCCGCCGGAGGCTTCACCACGGTGGTGGACATGCCCCTGAATTGCTTGCCAGCGACCACCTCGGTCGCCGCGGTGGAGGCCAAACGGGCCGCGGCGCGAACGTCGAGTCGCGTGGATTGGGCCATTTGGGGCGGTGTGGTGAGCGACAACCAGGCGCACATAGCGGAGTTGGCGGCTGCCGGCGTTGCTGGATATAAATGCTTTCTGATTGATGCTGGAATTGACGGTTTTACCTCCGTGAGTGAAAGCGAGCTGCGAGCCGCGTTGCCGCACGTGGTGCGAACCGGCCTGCCGCTCCTGGTGCACGCGGAATTGCTCGGGCCGGTGGACGCCGCGTCGCGGGGATTGCAGCGCGAGGACTGGCGGCGGTACCAGACGTATTTGCGGTCGCGTCCCGACGAGGCGGAGACGGAGGCGATTGATTTGCTGTTGCGCTTGTGCCGCGAGCATCGCTTCCCCCTTCACATTGTGCACCTGGCGAGCGGGCGGGCGCTCGAGCGATTGCAAAAGGCGAAGGCGGAAGGTTTGCCAGTTACCGTAGAGACTTGTCCGCATTACCTGCACTTTGCAGCGGAGGATATTGCGGACGGGGCTACGTTGTGCAAGTGTGCGCCGCCGATTCGCGGCGCGGAAAATCGCGAGGAGCTTTGGCAGGGTTTGCGCGATGGGGTGATCGATTTGGTGGCGACCGACCATTCACCCTGTCCGCCGGCGATGAAAGGCCTCGCGGAAGGGCATTTTCGCAAGGCTTGGGGAGGGATTGCGAGTTTGTCGGTGGCCTTGTCGGTGATGTGGACAGAGGCTCGCAAGCGCGGATTTTCTCTAGGGGACATCGCACGATGGATGGGCGAACGGCCGGCGCGCTTGGCGGGTTGTGACCAGCGAAAGGGAGCGATCGGCCCGGGCTGCGACGCGGACCTCGTGGTGTTTGCCCCGGAGGAAGAATTTGTAGTCACGGAAGAGCGGCTGCATTACCGCCACCGGGTCAGTCCTTATTTGGGGGAGCGGCTCGCGGGTGTGGTGAAGAAGACTTTCCTGCGCGGGGAGTGCGTGTTTGATGGCGGAGAGTTTCCTGGCGAGCCCGCGGGCCGCGAGTGCGTGATCAGCAAGGAATGCGATGCGTTTGAGCGCAATTAGAAGTGCAAAGTGCCCTTCCTTTGGTTCACAATACTGTTTACGAAATCATGCGATTTGGTGCCTTGGCCGTGCTGCATCGCGACCTTGACGAGTGCGGGTCGCACTGACAAAAGCGTGTCGCACGCGGGGCGGCCGGCGAGCGTATACGGCGTGTATGCGGTGAGAACATAACTGTGACAGAGCCGAAAATTGTGGGCGCTTCGGTCGCGCGCAAGGAGGGACGCGACAAAGTCACCGGGCGCGCGCGGTATGTCGACGATATGACCCTGCCCGGAATGCTGCACGGCGGCACGGTTCGGAGCAGCATTGCGCGTGGGAAAATCAAGAAGATCCATTTTGCGCCAGCCGTGGACTGGAATGAGTACGTGGTGGTTACCAGTGGCGACATTCCGGGGAAGAATTGCATTGCTCTGATTCTTGACGATCAGCCCTGCCTCGCAGATGGCTTGGTGAACCATCCGGAGGAGCCGATCGTATTACTGGCGCACGCGGAGCGCCACAAGCTGTGGAAGGCGATTGAGGCCGTAACGATCGAATATGAAGAATTGCCGGCGATCGAGAGCATTGCAGAGAGCGAGCGCCACAGCGAAATCATTTGGGGAAGCGACAACACCTTCAAGACCTACTTGATTGAAAAGGGCGATGTCGATGCCATCTGGCCCGATGCGGCGCATATCGTTGAGGGCGAATATTTCACCGGGGCGCAGGAGCAGCTTTATATTGAGAACAACGGCATCATCGCGGCGTTTGATGGCAATGACGGACTTACGATTTGGGGCTCGCTGCAGTGCCCCTATTACGTGCACAAGGCCATGATGAAGTTGTTCGCGCTGACGGAAGATAAAGTGCGCGTGATACAGATGGAAACGGGCGGGGCCTTTGGCGGAAAGGAAGAGTATCCGTCGATGATCGCGGGGCACGCGGGCCTGCTGGCGCGAAAGTCGGGGCGGCCGGTGAAGATGATTTACGACCGCATGGAGGATATGGCGGCGACGACGAAGCGACATCCTTCGCGAACCCGGCATCGCACCGCAATTAGTGCGGATGGCAAAATCCTGGGCGGTGAAATTGATTGCGTGATCGATGGCGGAGCTTACGCGACGCTGTCTTCGGTGGTGCTTTCGCGCGGGACAATACATGCTGGCGGTCCTTACCATTGGCCCAGCGTGCGGATTCGCAGTAAGGCCGTGGCGACCAATGCGCCGCCCCACGGGGCCTTTCGGGGCTTTGGGGCGCCGCAGACTCTGTTTGCCATGGAACGGCATATCGAACGCATCGGCCAGGCGGTCGGGCTCAGTGCGGACGAAATCCGGCGACGCAATTTTCTGCGACCGGGGCAAACGACCACGACGCAACAAAAAGTCAGCGACG